>NZ_JBNHFQ010000003.1:0-534205 GCF_059090425.1 Arthrobacter sp. B055-34 | reverse complement strand
CTGCTGCCCCGGTGGAGAAGGCTGAGGAAGCGCCGAAGCCCGAGGCGAAGGCTGATGTTGCTGCCAGCGGTATTGGTGCGGCTTTGGTGGCGTCGGCCTACGGCCAGATCGGTGTGTCGCAGGACTGCACCGCGATGGTGGAGAACGCGCTGCGTTCGGCCGGTATTTCCGTGGGCGATCTGGCTCCGGCGCAGTTCATGGCGTACGGTACCCAGGTTTCGACGCCGCAGCCGGGCGACATGATCTACTACGACGATGCCGGTGCCGGGGTGCCGCACATCGCGATTTACGTGGGCAACGGCCAGGCCATCCATGGTGGCTGGACTGGCTACACGACCGCGCTGGCCGATGCTTACATCGGTTCGGGCCCGGTCTTCATCCGCCCCAACGGCTAAGAGTTCTAACCGGGTACCGCGCTACCCGAACACGTTTCCCAGGTTATAGTAGTACCGCATCTCGGGCGTTCCGCCGTACGGAGGCCTGCCGGCATCTGCCAGCGGCCCCAGTTGCAAACGCCGGTCCGCTCGTGGCGGAACTGGATCAGACCTGGATCAACGTTTTTATCTGCAGGGCCGTCTTCCGACGAGGGCGGCCCCGCAGTGGTTAACGGATAGGTGCGCCTTGCCCCTGATTGGCATTGTTCTCGTCTGAGAAAGGCCGCAAACAACGTTTCATCAACGCCTCGGGCACCTCGTCGGAATTTCGATGGACGAATAATTAGCGCAGCGGGCGTGATTCCGCTTACTCTAACTCTTGTCAGTGTCGAATCACCATGGCCGGGATGCAGCCGATCCCGCAGCCCCGGGCGTGGCCGGACGGACAGGAACGTGCATGCGCACACTCGTTCTGAACGCTGGATACGAACCGCTGGCGGTAGTGACCTTCCGCCGGGCGCTGCTTCTTGTGCTCACTGGAAAGGCGAGCATCATCGCTGAGGACGGCGAACCCGTCGTCGGGCCCAACGACATATTCGGCAGGCCATCGGTCATCCTGCTCAACCGCTACATCAAGATTCCCTATCCCCAGGACATGACAGTGACACGACGGGGCGTGCTGCGCCGGGACAACTACGAGTGCGCCTACTGTGGGAAGACGGCGAACACGGTTGACCACGTGAAGCCACGTTCGCGCGGCGGAATCGACAGTTGGGAGAACCTCGTCGCCTGTTGCCTGCGCTGTAACAATGCAAAGGGGGACCGGACACTGAAGCAGATGGGCTGGCATTTGCGCATCACCCCGCGCGCTCCCCGCGGCAGCCACTGGCGGATCCGTGAACTGGAGCGCCCAGCTCCGGCATGGAGCGAGTTCCTCGACTCCAACCCGGCGGCCTGATGGCTCAGTCCGGATTCGACGCCGTCATCCTGGCCGGCGGCCGTTCCTCGCGGCTGGGCGGCGAGCCCAAAGCCCTGCTCCGCTACAACGGCCAATCGCTGCTGCGCCGCACCCTGGATAGCCTTCGAGCGGCCCGGCGCATCGCCCTCGTTGGTCCCGACGAGCTGCGCGTGGAACTGGAGGCCTTCATCGATACCGAGCCCGAAACCACGGTGGTACTGACGCGTGAAGATCCTCCTTTTTCGGGCCCCGCCGCAGGAATCGGTGCAGCGATCAACGTGCTGCGCAGGGGCATTGCCAAGGACGACAACGGCGGTGCCGCCTTCAGGGCGCCCCTCACCCTGATCTTCGCGTGCGACATGCCTGCACTGGGCACACTGCCGCAGCTGCTGCTTGATGCGGCCGAACGAAATCCGGCCGTGCAGCTGGTGCTGCCTGTGGACGCCGATGGCCGCACCCAACCCTTGGCCTCTTGTATCGACAGCGTGGCACTGGATGCAGCAGTGGCCGGATATGGCCCAGGCGGGCTGGCCGGAATGCCGGTACGGAAGTTACTCGAGGGGCTGGAATCGCTGAAGCTTCCGCTCACGTCGACCGCGACCGCCGACGTGGATACCTGGGATGACGCGCAACGCTTTGGCATAGCACCGCCGGCACCGTAGCCTGAACTCATTATTGAGCTGTTCCTGCACGCGCTTTACGCCCGGCGCAGGGCGAAAAGAACATCGGAGGACCAGGTGGCCGGAGCCGAAGAAATGCTTGAACCTTTCGTCACAGAGCTACTCGCAGCCCTGGAGATCGAGGACACGCCGGTAGACCTTGAGGCGGTTCTCGGGCTGGCCGGAGTGGCGGCCCACAGCGTGATCCGTCCGGCAGCGCCTGTCACCACGTTTATTGTCGGTTACGCCGCAGGGTTGGCCGCCGCAACCGGACAGGCAGCGCCGGCTGTGGCAATGCGTGCCGCCAGCCGAGTGGCGGATGAAGTCGCCCGTCGCCACGCTGCCGACGGAGCAACCGGAGCAACCGGAGCAGCCGGAGCGGCAGGGGACGGAAGCGCTGAAAACGGAACTGGCGAGACCGGACAAGCGTGAGGCACCAGGAACCCTCCGTGAGCTGGGACGCGGCGCGGGAACTGGCTTATAAGACGGGGCAAGACAACCGCGCACGCCCCGCGTCCGTGGACTTGGCGCGTTGCACAGGGCTGACGTTGGCGCACGATGTCGCGGCTGAGTTTGCCGTGCCGCATTATGCCTCCTCGGCGATGGACGGTTGGGCCATTGCCGGCGCCCCTCCGTGGGAGCTGGCCCTGCCCGGAACGACGCTCTCTCCGGGACAGGCGACCCCCGTGGTCACCGGTGGGCTGATACCGGCCGGTACCGAAGCGGTACTCCGGAGCGAATATGGCGAGATGGAAAGCGTTGCGGAGCAAACCCTGCTCCACCGCCTCCGGGATGTTCCGGCTACGGAGCCACCTCCCGGGCGGCACATTCGTCCGGCCGGCGAAGAAGCTGCTGCGGGGGAGCCGATCATCGCGGCCGGAACAAAGCTCACCCCCGCGCACGTCGCCATTGCCGCAGTCTGCGGCCACGACCAGCTCCCGGTATATCCGAGGCCGTCGGCCTCGCTCTTGCTGACCGGGGACGAAGTCGTTACCTCCGGTGTTCCGGCGCCCGGGCAAGTCCGGGATACTTTCGGGCCGACCTTGCCCTCGATCATCCATGTCCTTGGGGGCGAAGCTTCCACATCCCGCCGCTTGCCGGATGACTCTGAGGCCACCCGCCGATCCATCCTTGAGTGTGGAGGGGACGTTGTGGTCACCACCGGCGGAACCGGGCATTCACGGGCAGACCACCTGCGCCGCGTTTTGGCCGAGCTGCAGGCCGAGGTCCTGGCTCCTTCCATCCGCATGCGCCCCGGCCATCCCGCTCTGATGGCCCGCCTCGCCGACGGGCGGACGCTGATAGGCCTGCCCGGGAATCCGCTCGCCGCCATGATGGCACTACTGACCCTCGGCGGCCCCCTGCTCGCCGGTATGACCGGCAGACAGCTTCCGGACACGGGCCGTGTTGCAGCCGGAACCCGGTTCGCCCCGCTGGATGGAAAAGACCGGCTGATCCCGTATGCGATGACCGCGGTGGGCGCTGTTCCCGCCGGCCATGTCGGTTCGGCCATGATGCGCGGGCTGGCCAACGCGGACGGCGTCATCGTGGTGCCTCCGGAAGGTGCCGCTGTTGGGCAGGAACTGCGTACCCTGCCGCTGCCTTGGTGAATTAAGCTGGCATCAATTAGCAAGGAGATTTTTATGGGACGCGTAACCCAGCGCCGCAAGGTGCTCAGACTCAGCCTCGACGGCCAGGCCAATCGACGGATGGATACCCTCGCCGCGGAAGAGCCATTGGAAATCAGGCTCGGCGGCAAAGCCTTCAGCATCACCATGCGCACCCCCGGGGACGACTTCGATCTGGTCGCCGGCTTCCTGGTTTCGGAAGGCGTGGTCTGGGAGGCCGCCCAGCTTGGCGCCATGCGCTTCTGCGCGGGCGAAGACGAACAGGGCCGCCAGACCTATAACGTCATCGAGGCCCAGCTGGCTCCCGGCGTCGCGCTGCCGGACACCTCGCTGGAGCGCCATGTTTATACCTCGAGTTCGTGCGGGATCTGCGGAACGGCGTCGATCGATGCGGTCACCAAGAGCTCGCATTTCGCGATCTTGGGGGCGGACACGGCGGAGGCTGATCAGGACACAGAGAACCACGACGGCGCGCTGGCCGGCAACGCCTCGCGGCACTTGCCGTTGGCGACGCTGCTTTCCTTGCCCGATAAGCTGCGTGAGCGCCAACAGGTCTTCGACCGGACGGGCGGTGTCCATGCGGCCGGACTATTCAGCTTCGACGGCGAGCTGCTCTGCCTGCGGGAAGACGTCGGCCGGCACAACGCCGTCGACAAGGTGGTGGGCTGGGCATTGCGGGAAGGCCGGTTGCCGCTGAGCGACACAGTCCTGCAGGTTTCAGGCCGTGCTTCCTTTGAGCTCGTGCAGAAGGCCTACCTGGCCGGAATCCCCGTGTTGGCCGCCGTCAGCGCGCCGTCATCACTCGCCGTCGAACTCGCGGAGGAGTCGGGACTGACGCTGGCGGGCTTCAGCCGAGGTAACACTGTGAATATTTATGCTCATCCAGGACGAATTATCGGAGCGAAGGTCGAGATTCCCCTGTGACACGGGATACATTGGGGTCATGGCTCGCCGTGCACCTATTGATGACATAAATGAAGACTCTCTGGAAGTCCAGGATCCGAAGACAGCCGCTGCCGGCGTCAAAGCGGTCATGGTTTCCATGGAACGAGGACTGGCCCAAGCTGGCGTAACCCGGACCGTGCGCTCGATGCTCCGGGTTAACCAGCATGGCGGCTTTGACTGTCCAGGCTGCGCCTGGCCCGAATCGATCACCGGGAAGCGCAAGCCCGCCGAATTCTGCGAGAACGGCGCCAAGGCCATTGCCGAGGAAAACACCCTGCGGACCGTAGGCCCGGAGTTCTGGGCCGAGCATTCCATCAAGGACCTGGAAGAGAAGACCGAGTATTGGCTCGGCAACCAGGGGCGGATCACTCAGCCGGTTGTCATCCGGGAAGGCGACACGCATTATTCCCCGATCAGCTGGCCTGAAGCATTCGATCTCATCGGCGAACATGTCCGGGCGACGACGCCGGACCGCTGCGTTTTCTACACCTCGGGACGCACCGCGAACGAGACAGCGTTCATGTACCAGTTGTTCGCGCGGTCGCTGGGCACAAACAACCTTCCGGACTGCTCGAACATGTGCCATGAATCCTCAGGTTCGGCGTTGAACCCCACCATCGGCATCGGTAAGGGCACCGTTTCGCTGGAAGACCTGCATGAAGCCGAGCTGATTTTCGTCGTCGGACAGAACCCGGGCACCAACCATCCGCGTATGCTCTCCGCGCTCAGGGAATGCAGGGAGAACGGCGGAAAGGTCGTGTCCGTCAATCCGCTGCCCGAGGCCGGACTGATGAAGTTCAAGGACCCGCAGAGCGTTGAGGGGCTGGTCCAGGGCGGTAGCCAGATTTCCGATGAATTCCTGCAGATCAAGGTCGGCGGGGACCTGGCCCTGTTCCAAGCATTCGGCCATCTGCTGCTGGAAGCGGAAGAACGCGTTCCCGGTTCAGTGGTGGACAAGGCTTTCATCGAGCAGCAGACCGAAGGCTTCGAAGCCTACCGCGAGGCACGCAAGTCCATTGACTGGGACGAAACCGAGAAGGCCACAGGGCTTTCGCGGATGGAAATCTCGAATATTGCCGACCTGCTGGCCAAGTCCAAGGCGACCATCATTTGCTGGGCGCTGGGCCTGACCCAGCAGCCTCACTCGGTGGACACGCTGAAGGAAATCATTAACCTGCTCCTGCTGCAGGGCAACTTCGGCAAGCCCGGCGCAGGTGCTTGCCCGGTCCGTGGGCACTCCAATGTCCAGGGCGACCGGACCATGGGCATCTGGGAGAAGCCCAAGGAATGGCTCCTCGAAGCTCTGGACAAGGAGTTCGGCATCGAGTCGCCGCGCGAACACGGCTTTGACTCCACGGAAGCATTGCATGCCTTCGAGTTGGGTGACGTTGATGTTTTCGTGTCCTTGGGCGGGAACTTCGCGCTGGCCAACTCGGATACAGCGGCGCTTGAGGCAGGCATGAAGCGGGCCGGGTTGACCGTCCATATTTCCACCAAGCCCAACCGCTCGCACGTTGTCCATGGCAAGACCTCTCTTATCCTGCCCACCTTGGGACGGACCGATACGGATGATAAACACCCGAAGGGGCCGCAGTTCCTGTCCGTGGAAGACTCGATGTCTGTTGTCCACTCCACCCGTGGACGTCTTACACCTGTCTCGGAGCACCTGTTGGCAGAACCGGTAATCATTGCCCGCATGGCGCAGGCCGTGTTGGGCGACGATCATGTTGTGGATTGGCGAACCATGGCCGAGGACTACGACGTCATTCGCGATCATATTTCCCGTGTACTGCCGGGCTTTGAAGACTTCAACCAGCGAATCCGCAACAAGAATGGGTTTGTGCTGCCCAATCCGCCGCGGGACTCGCGCTCATTCGCCACGGACATCGGCCGTGCAAGGTTCACCGTGAGCCCGCTGGAATACCTGTCGGCTCCCGAAGGGCACCTGATTCTGCAGACCATGCGCAGTCACGATCAGTACAACACCACGTTCTACGGCTTGGACGACAGATACCGTGGCATCTCCAATGGCCGCCGCGTCATCCTCGTGCATCCTGACGATCTGAAGGAGTTGGGTTTCGAAGACCGCGAACTCGTGGATGTCATCAGCACCTTCCAAGGCACGGAACGCCGAGCGGACAGCTTCAGGCTTGTTTCCTATCCGACGGCACGTGGCTGCGCGGCTGCTTACTTCCCTGAGGCAAACGTCTTGGTCCATAGGGAATTGGTTGCACGTGAATCGAACACTCCCGGCTTCAAAGCGATCACCGTCCGGTTCGTCCCGGTCAAGGAAAGCGATACCGAGACTCTTGCCGCTGGGCAGACTGAGCAGACGGATAGTGTTAGCGAGCTGATGCCGAGCTAACGGCCGCTGCACCATTGGTCAGAATGGTGGTTCTTTTTCTTCGTCGGGTGGTTCCGGTGGTGGTGGTTTTTTGCGTTTGAGGCGGCGGCGGAAGTCGTCGGGCAGCGCGTCCAGGACCCGGTCGGTGAAGGAGGGCGGTCCGGCGCCGGTATCGCCGGGTCTGGTGGTGTAGGTCTGGTTCCCCGGCGTGGTGGTAATGAATTCGCCGGGCCTGGTCTGGGTGACTTTCCAGCCGGCGAGCGATTTAAGCCGGTGGTCCGACCCGCAGCGCGGACCAAGGTTGCCGAAATCCGTCCGGCCGTGCCCGCCGTTCGCGTGGTAATCGATGGTGTGGTCCAGATCGCAGTCCTTCGCCGGAACATGGCAGCCCGGCGCCGTGCACGTCGTGTCGCGGTGCCGGACCGCGCGGGCCAGGTCCGCCGGCGGCCGGTACACCGTTTTGCCGTAGGACAGGGTGGTCCCGGTCTCGGGATGCGTCAGGATCCGGTAGAACGACGCGGCGCCTTCGCAGAGTTTCCGGGCGGCGTCGGCGGGGATCGGCCCGTACCCGTCGAGGGTGGCCGGTTCCTCGTCCAGGCCCATCAGCGTGAACACCGGCACGGTCAGCGCGACTTCGGGCCGGATCCCGGCCGCCGGCCCGGCCTCCATCCCCGCGTGCAGGAGCAAATCGATGAACACGTCCGCGCGCAGCTGCCCGAGGGTGCGGGTCTCCGCCCCGGTTTGCAGGCCCCGCGCCGCTTGGGTGAGCCGGTCGTACGCGGCGCATGCTTCCTCGGCGGGCAGGTACGCGCCCAGGAACGCCATCCCGTCATCCGCCGGCTCCAGGTGCACGCTCCGGCACTTTTCCTGCCGTTCGCGGCGGACGGTGATGGTTTCCGGATTCAGTTTCTCGCGCTGCTTCCGCGCCGCGTACTGCAGTTCGCCCGGCGTTTTATCCGGCGCCTCGCCCAGCAGGGCCTGCTCGAAGCCGGGTTTCGCGCCGTCCGGGAGGGTGTCGCCCTGCCGGGTGATCACGCCCGCGCGTTCCAGGTCCAGGTCCCCGGCGGTGAGCGCGGCCAGCGTGCCCGGATAGTGTTCGCACAGCTCCTGGGCGGTCTCGTACCGGCCGCGGGCCTGCTTCTCCGTGATCCGGTACAGGCAGGCCAGTTCCCTGACCACGGACTGCTCGGCCAGCTCTTCCAGCCCGGCCCGGCCCGGCGACGGCGTGCCGGGTTCCGGCGGCGGCAGCTCCTCGATGGCGGTCTGCCCGATCCGGTGGGTCAGGCGCACCAGGCCCGCGTCCAGCCACGCCGCCAGCCGCCGCCCCGCGGCCAGCTGCTCCACCGCCGACCGGTAATCCAACCCGTTATACCCCCGCACCCCGGCATCGGCATCGGCATCGGCAACGGCAACCACAACGCCACCAGCGGCGGCGGCCGCGGCCCCGGCATCGGCCGCGCCAGCGGCGGCAGTACCGGCAGTGTTCACGGCGTTGCTGCTGCCGTTGCCGGCGGTGGCGGCCTTAGCCTCGGCCGCATCACCGGTGTTGCTGGCGCTGGTGGTGTTGGCGGTGTTGTTGGCGGTGGCGTGGAAGAGTTTGAACCAGTCGGCCGGGGTGCCGGCGGTGATCCGGCGGAGGCGTTCGGCGTAATACTCCCCGTGCGTTTCGGTGAACAGGTCCCCGGGCAGCCCCTCAAGGTCTTCGGCGGGCCCCCAGCTGGCGGGGAACGGGCCGGACGGCGGCCAACTGGCCCAGGCTTCCTCGCGCTCCCACGCCGCGAAGTCATCGAGGCCGGCGCTGGCACCCAGATGCTCCGGCTCCCCGATCCGGGCGGGGATCTCCTGCCCGGCCAGCGGGTCCTCGCCGTAGGACTCCAGCGTCGGCGGGTCCAGGACCGGGCCGCGGGCCTCGGCGTAAATCTCCTCCATGTAACCGGCCATCGTCGCGTGCTTGGGCGGTTTGCCGGCCGCAATGTATTCGCGGGCCTGGGCCAGGCCGCGTTTGCGGTCCTGCGCAGCATGCAGGTCCAGGCGCTCCAACGCCTTGCGCAGCGCTTCCTGCCGCTGCGCGGCGGTCGTGGGCCGGCCCTGCTGAATGCAGCGCAGCGAAAACCCGTGCTCCGCAAGCCCCTGCGCCCCGGACTCCTGCCCCGCGGACTCCTGTCCGGGGGCCGGGGAACCGGAAACCGGTGCCGAACGCTCTTCCGCTGCCATGACTTCAGTCCATCATCCGGCTGTGACAGTTCGGAGGCTTATTCACAGCGTCTGACGGGTTCCACGAAAATTCTTCAAAAATCTTTTCCGCAGCAGTTTTACCGAGCCCGGCAGGAAGCACACCGGGGCGCAACACACCGGGGCGGACCACGCCGGCGCGGACCAAGCGGCGAGGCTGAAGCTCGGCCGCTGGTATCCCGGGATCCGATGACGAAGACTTCTGCATTGCCATGACTCCAGTCCATCAGCCGCCTCCGACAACCAGGCCCGAATTCAGCACCGCCCACACTAACGGCCGAAGCTTTCCTGATCTGTTCGAATTCTGCCCTTGGAATCGAGCGGCTGCCCGAACCCCACAGCGTCAATGTGCGCGTCGTCGCCGTCGTAAAGGGAATAGGCGCCCGTGATTAGAGGTTGCGGCAGGTATGGAACTCGGCATCTATAGCTTCGGCGACATCCACCCCGATCCGCTGACGGGGGAGCGGACATCGCCGCAACAACGGATGGCGGATCTACTGGAGCGGGCCCGGCTGGCCGATGACGTGGGCCTCCACTATTTCGGGATAGGGGAGCACCACCGCCCGGACTATGCAGTCTCTGCGCCGGTTCCCGTGCTGGCCGCGGCGGCTGCGCAGACCAAGAACATCAAAGTTGGCTCCGCGGTCACGGTGTTGAGCACCGAGGACCCCGTCCGCGTCTACCAACAATTTGCCACGCTGGATCTGCTGTCCGGCGGCCGCGCCGAATTGACCGCCGGTCGCGGTTCCTTCATCGAGTCCTACCCGCTCTTCGGTGCCGCTTTGGGCGACTACGACGAGCTGTACGAGGAGAAGATTGCTCTGCTGCTCCAGTTGGACGAGCAGGAAGAGGTCACTTGGAGCGGAAAGTTCCGGCCCGCGCTCGACAACGCCAAAATCCTGCCCAGACCGGCCGGCAAACCAGGCGCTGACCATCTGGATATCTGGATCGCCACCGGCGGCACGCCCGCGTCGACCGGCCGGGCGGCGGCGCTGGGCAAGAACGTCATCTATGCGCTGCTCGGCGGCACCGTTCACAGCTTCGCACAGCACGCACAGCTCTACCGCACCGAGGCCGCCAAGGCGGGGCACGACGTTGGACGCCTGAAAGTGGGTGTCAGCAGCACAGGCCTGGTGGCGCGGGAGGAAGCGGCGGATAAGTTCTATCCCCATTGGCTGGACTCGCTCACCCGGATTGCGGCCGAGCGCGGGTTTTCCAAGCCCAGCCGCGTCAGTTACAACATGCAGGCCGCGCGGTCCGGCGGCATCTACGTGGGCAACCCGGAGGAGGTGGCCGAGAAGCTGGTGCTGACCCATCAGTACATGCAGCACGACCGGCACATCCTGCAGATGGACCTCTCCTCGGTGCCGCAGAAAACCGTCCTGGAATCCATCGAGCTGCTCGGAACCGAGGTGCTGCCGCTGGTGCAACGCGAGCTCTCGTCCGAATAAGACCTAGGCTGTATTAGTACATTCGTTCCCAGTTTCAAAGGAGTCAGCATGTCCATGGAAGGGGCGGCGTGGAGTTCGCTGTACCGGCTTTCCATGTCGGACAAGGCCAAGCACGGTTTCTCCAAGAAGACCGTCAAACGTACCCTGGCGTTCGCAGCGCCCTACAAGGGCAAGCTGATCTTCTTTGTCATCGTGTCCATCATCTCGGCCGCTTTGGCGGTTGCGACGCCGGTCCTCGCCGGCCAGGTAATCGATGCGATCGTCGCGAAGACAAGTATTGAGACGATCGTCTGGCTGGCCGTCATCATCGCCATCGTCGCCATCGCCGATGCGGCGCTGAGCATGGTCACGCGCTGGGTTTCCTCCGGTCTGGGCGAGGATGTCATCCTGGACCTGCGCACGGCGGTGTTCGATCATGTGCAGAAGATGCCGATTGCGTTCTTCACCCGCACGCGCACAGGAGCGCTGGTCAGCCGGCTGAACAATGACGTGATCGGTGCCCAGCGCGCCTTCGCCGGTACGCTTTCCGGCGTCGTCAGTAATTTTGTGGCCCTGGTGCTGACACTGATCGTCATGCTCAATACGTCCTGGCAGGTGACGCTGCTGGCGCTCGTTATGCTGCCCATCTTCCTGCTGCCGGCCAGGCAGATGGGGTCGCGGTTGGCGGAGATGCGCCGCGAGGCAGCCAACCACAACTCCGCGATGAGCACGCAGATGACGGAGCGTTTTTCCGCTCCGGGCGCCACGCTGGTCAAGCTTTTCGGCAGGCCCGAGGAAGAGTCCCGGGAGTTCAAGGTCCGGGCGGAGCGCGTGCGCAACATCGGTATCAAATCCGCGGTTCTTCAGTGGACCTTCGTCACCGCACTGACCCTGGTCTCCGCGCTGGCGCTGGCACTGGTTTACGGTCTGGGCGGGTTCTACGCCATCATCGGCCGGCTCGATCCGGGCGACGTGGTGGTGCTGGCGCTGCTGCTGACCCGGCTGTATGCGCCGTTGACCGCTTTGGCCAATGCGCGCGTGGAGATCGCCAGTGCCCTGGTCAGCTTTGAGCGCGTCTTCGAGGTGCTGGACCTGGATCCGCTGATCAAGGAAAAGCCCGACGCCGGCTCCGTCCCGCCGGGGCCGGTCACCGTTGAGTTCAAGGACGTCCGGTTTGCCTACCCGTCAGCCGACAAGGTTTCGCTGGCCTCGCTGGAAGAAGTTGCCACACTGGACACCCGCGGCGGCGAGGAAGTGCTCCACGGCATCAACTTCAAGGTGGAGCCCGGGCAGACCTTGGCGCTGGTCGGGTCTTCCGGTGCAGGCAAATCCACCATCGCCTCCCTGCTGGCAAGGTTGTACGACGTCGACTCCGGCTCCGTGGAACTCTCCGGCGTCGATCTTCGTGACCTGAGCTTCGATTCGATCCGTTCCACCATCGGCCTGGTAACCCAGGACGGGCACCTGTTCCACGACACGATCCGGGGCAACCTCACGCTGGCCCGCCCGGAGGCTTCGGACGAGGAGATCTGGGACGTGTTGCGCCGGGCCAGGCTCGAGCCGATGGTCCGGTCCCTGCCGGACGGGCTGGAGACCATGGTGGGGGAGCGCGGCTACCGGCTGTCCGGCGGCGAACGCCAGCGGATGACCATCGCGCGGCTGCTGATCGCCCATCCGCAGGTGGTCATCCTGGATGAGGCAACCGCTGCACTGGATTCGACCAACGAAGCAGCGGTGCAGGCAGCCTTGACCGAGGCGCTCGAGGGGCGCACCGCCGTCGTTATTGCGCACCGGTTGTCCACCATCCGTTCCGCGGACCAGATCCTTGTGGTCGAGGACGGGAAAATCGTGGAGCGGGGCACCCACCTTGAACTGCTGGCCCGCAGCGGACGTTATGCCGAGCTGTACCGGACGCAGTTCCGCACAGAAACGACTGAAACGCCTGCCGTGCCCTGAGGTAAATACCGCGTGCCCTGAACGGCGCGCGGTATTTTTTATCAGTGCTATCCGGTCCGTCATTCGTTACAGTGTCATAGGTTGCCTAAGTCACAGCAGAGTTTTGGGGAGCAGGGCTCATTAATGCAGCGCGGTAGTAATCTCGGCCGTCTTGGCGGCTATAACCAGGCGGTGATCCTGGATGCGATCCGCCGCGCCCCCGAAGGCATTGCACGGGTCGAGCTGGTGGAGCGCACGGGCCTGTCGCCGCAGACCATTTCCAACGTAGTGCGCCGCCTTGTCGACGACGGTCTGGTGCGGGAAGACCGCAAGACGGTTTCCGGGCCGGGCAAACCCCGGACGGTTCTGGAGCTGGAGGTGTCCAGCCGCATTGCCATCGGCATCCACCTGGATCCTGCCGTCATGACCGTGGTCGCCCTGAACCTGCACGGCGAGGTGGTGGCCAGTACGGACCACCGGATGCCGGGGGTGGGCGAACCTGACGGCATAGTGTCCCAGATGGCTGACGCCGTCGAGACCCTGATTGCCACCGCAGGGCTGGACCGCAGCCGGATCCTGGGCGTGGGCCTTGCCGCGCCGGGGCCCATCGACGGGATCGAGGGCATGATGGTTTCGCCGCCGATGCTGCCGGGCTGGGACCGGGTGCCGCTGCGCGAGCCGTTGGAGGAACTGACCGACCTGCCGGTGTGGCTGGACAAGGACGTGACTGCGGCCGCAGTGGCCGAGCTCTGGGCGAGCGACAGGGATGCGCCGTCCAGCTTTGCCTTCATTTATCTGGGGACCGGGCTTGGCGCCGGTGTAGTGCTGCAGAACGAGGTGCAGCACGGTTCCTCCGGAAACATCGGCGAGATCGGGCATTTCCCGGTGCCGGACGAAGTGCCTTTGTGCGAATGCGGCCGGCGGAACTGCGTCGGCATGAGCCTGAATTTCGTGACCCTCATCCGGCAGGGCATCGAAGCCGGGATCTTCCCCAAGAACCACGACGAGCAGGGACTGGACGGGACAACTGCGGCTATTTTCGAAGTGACCAGCATGGCCGGAGCGGGCAACGCCGAGGCTCAGGCCATTGTGCACCGGGCGGCGCGGAACCTTGCGTTCGTCGTGGCGCAGGTGGCCAACGTGCTCGACGTCCAGCGGATCATCTTTGGCGGGCCGCTCTGGGACGGCCTTGCCGGCGTGGGCCTGCCGCTGCTGCGAGAGGAGATCCAAAAGCACTTCGTGGCGAAGGACATTCACCAGCTCGAAGTGGTGGGATCCGACCTCGGCGAGCAGGTGGGCGCCATCGGCGGAGCCTGCCTGGTACTGGACCAGGCCTTCTCGCCCAAGACCCGGGGACTCCTGTTGGAGACGTAAAGAAACGTCACAAAGTGTATTTGAAGTCACATATGGCCGAATTTCTTCAGGTTAATCAATTGTTCACCTGTTGGGCTTGATTTAGTCCATCGTATGGATAAACATGGTTAGGGACGGCAGGCGTTCGTATGATCACGCCAACTCTTGAAATGAACGGTTCAAGAGCGGGTGCGGCCCTGGGGAGGGGCGCGTGCCGTCAACCAAGTAGGACAACAGCGATCGCGAGTAGTTCCGGCGAACGGGAAGAAGCCCGGACTACAACTTCTCTTTTGAAGTTCTCGCAGTTGAAATTCTTTGGGATGCACCAAATGCGGTAGCCGCCGGCTGCGCATCCGTGGGGGGATGCGCAGACGGCGGCTTTCCTGCTTAACTGCGGCACCAGCGGCGCTGTTGCGGGAGTGCCCCTGGCCGGAATCGAACCGACGGCCTACCCTTTAGGAGAGGGTCGCTCTATCCAACTGAGCTACAGAGGCGCGGACCTATCCAGCTTACCCTTTTGCCGCCGTCCTTGTTTCATTCTGTTTCCGGCGTGGTCCGCGGAAAACCGCGTAGAGAGCGGCCAGGATGCTCAGGCCGAACAGCACGGATTTCGCGACCGTCAGGAGGCTGGCCAGCGATGCGTCGCCCACCGGATCGGTGCTCATAATCGAGTCCAGCACCCAGTTCTCGGCCAGATCGGCAATGACGTACAGCAGTACGGGCGCCCAGCAGAGCCAGCGGAGCAGCCCGCGTTTGAGCTGCTGGCCGATCAGCAGCAGCCAGGTGAAGCCGAACAGCAGCGGGAAGATCGTGTCGGCGGTTTTGTGCCAGTAGTTGTATTGGCCGGCGCCGTCCTCGCCGAAGGCGGTGCGCACGTCCTGCACGTACTCGGTGCTGTAACCGGTGACCAACGTATCCGGCATGGCCAGGCCGCCGCTCAGCTGCTGGAACTGCGGCATGATCAGGATGAACGAGTACCCGAACAGGAACGCCGAGGCCACCGCGCCGGCGATGACAATCATGTTGGCATTGCCTGCCGCCTTGGCCGGCGTGCGGCCGGTACTCGGATTGACGACGCCGGATCCTGGCTTTGTGGAGGAAGGGTCACCAGTGGGGGCGTCGGCTGCTGCGGGACCGTGCTTGCGGAGGCGCTGCGCGCGGGACTTGGACATATCTCCATTATGGCCCCGGGCAGCGACGCGCCTCGGAAGGGCCGGAACAGGCGGGATGGGCTAGGCCGTGGGCGAATCCGGCACCGAGTGTCAGCGGTGGCTAATAGACTGATAGGACCATGGATTTTCTGACTGACCCTGCCTATGATGCTCCTGCCCCTGCCTTGCCTGATGCGCAGGAACTGCTGGCTGGGCTGAACCCGCAGCAGGAAGAGGCAGTTAAGCATGCCGGCTCGCCACTGCTGATCATTGCCGGCGCCGGGTCCGGAAAAACCCGCGTGCTCAGCCACCGGATCGCCCACATGTTGGCCACCAAGCGTGCGCGCCCGGGAGAGATTCTCGCCATCACCTTTACCAACAAGGCCGCCGCGGAGATGCGTGAGCGGATCGAGTCGCTGGTGGGGGACCGGGCAAAGAACATGTGGATTTCCACGTTCCACTCCTCCTGCGTGCGGATTCTGCGCCGGGAGGCCAAGAACGTTGGGCTCAATTCGAACTTCTCCATTTATGATTCGGCGGACACGCTGCGCCTGATCACCCTGGTGGCGAAGGGCCTGGACCTGGATCCGAAGCGCTTTCCGCCGAAGTCCATCCAGCACAAGATCTCCGCGCTGAAGAACGAGCTGATCGACGACGAAGCCTACGCCGGGACGGCAAACTACTCCGACCCGTTCGAGCAGGCCGTGGCTGAGGTCTATAAGGGCTACACGCAGCGGATGCGCCAGGCGAATGCCATGGACTTCGATGATCTGATTGCCCAGGTGGTCTTCATCTTCCAGGCCTTCCCGGCGGTGGCCGATTCCTACCGGCGGCGCTTCCGGCACGTCCTGGTGGACGAGTACCAGGACACCAACCACGCCCAGTATGTATTGGTCCGCGAACTTACCGGCGGGACGGGCGAATCGGAGCAGGACTTCCCGCCCGGTGAACTGACCGTGGTGGGGGACTCGGACCAGTCCATCTACGCCTTCCGCGGTGCCGACGTGCGCAACATCGTGGAGTTCGAAAAGGATTACGCCAACGCACGGACCATCTTGCTGGAGCAGAACTACCGCTCCACCCAGACCATTCTGACGGCTGCCAACGCTGTGATTTCCCGCAACCCGAACCGTCCGGCCAAGAGGCTCTGGACCGCGGAAGGGGACGGCGAGCGGATCATCGGCTACGTCGGTGAAAACGAGCACGACGAGGCCCGGTTCATCGCCAACGAGATCGACCGGCTGCAGGACGCCGAGAACCTGCGCCCGGGGGACGTGGCCATCTTCTACCGGACCAACGCGCAGTCCCGTTCCATCGAAGACCTGCTGATCCGGGTGGGCCTGCCGTACAAGGTAGTGGGCGGAACGCGCTTCTACGAGCGCAAGGAAATCAAGGACGCCCTGGCCTACCTGCGGGTGCTGGTGAACCCGGACGACGTGGTCAACCTGCGGCGGATCCTGAACGAGCCCAAACGCGGCATCGGGGACCGGGCCGAGTACGCGGTGGCCGCGCTCGCCGAGCGGGACCGGCTGTCCTTCATGGAAGCCCTGCGCAAAGCCGATGATGCGCCGGGGATGGCCACCCGCTCCGTCAATGCAGTTGCCGGTTTCGTGAAGCTCATCGATGACCTCACCGAAGTGGCCAACGGATCCGGGGCCTCGGCTGCACTGGAAGCGGTACTGGAACAGACCGGTTACCTGGCTGCGCTGCGGCAGAGCAATGACCCGCAGGACGAGTCCCGGGTGGAAAACCTGGCGGAACTGGTCGCCGTCGTGCGTGAATACGAACGGGACAACCCGGAAGGAACGCTCGGCAGCTTCCTGGAGCAGGTGGCCCTGGTGGCGGACGCGGACCAGATCCCGGATGCACCGGATGAGGAAAGCGCACAGCTGGCCAAGGATCAGGGCGTGGTTACGCTGATGACGCTGCACACGGCCAAGGGGCTGGAATTCCCGGTGGTGTTCCTGACTGGCATGGAGCATGGCGTGTTCCCGCACCAACGGTCCATGACGGATCCGAAGGAGCTGGCCGAAGAACGGCGGCTGGCCTACGTGGGGCTGACCCGTGCCCGCAAGCGGCTCTATTTGACCCGCTCGGAATCGCGGAGCATGTGGGGCCAGAGCCAGTACAACCCGGCAAGCCAGTTCATCGAGGAAGTCCCGCCGGAACTCATCGACTGGAAGCGTGAGGGCAGCAAGCGTCCGGCCTTCACCTCTTCCGGCAGCTTCGGCTCCAGCCGGTACAGCGGTTCCCACTGGGGCGCCGGCGCCGGCGGCAACCAGGATGTTTCGTCGCTGCCAGGTTCGGCGCGGTCCATGGCGCCGGCCGCCGTGCGGGCAGGCCGCGTCCAGCCGCAGAAGGAAGTCATCGCGCTGACCGTGGGCGACAAGGTCAACCACACCAGCTTCGGAAACGGGACAGTGCTCTCGCTTGAAGGCGCCGGGGACAAGACTGTGGCGAAGGTCAAGTTCGACATCGGCGAGAAGCGCCTGCTGCTGCGTTATGCACCGCTGACCAAGTCGGACTAGGGGCGATGTCCCGCCGGGGCGGGAAGGCTCCCGCGCCGGGAACTCAGCAGCACATCGCAGAAGACGCCGCGGCGGCGATCCGCATTTGGTCACGCTGGCATAACAACATAGCGTTTTTCCTATGGACTTGAATGTGGCGGACGTGGATGTAGCCCAGCTGGGCACCCTGGGATTTTGGATGGATAAGCCGCTGCGGGTCTCCGTGATTCTGATCGGCGGCTTCCTGCTGAACCTGCTGGTGCGGATTGTCATCCGCCGGATGTCGACGAAGATCGCCAGTGGCGAGACGGCGAAGCTCGAGAAACTCGACGCCGATGCCATCGGGAAAAGTGTCAAAGACCCGCGCTACTGGCTGATGCAGGATTCGCCGATCGCGGCCGTGCGCCGGGCCCAGCGGGCGCAGACCATCGGCTCGGTGCTGCGCTCCATCGCCACCGTGGTCATCGCCGTGATGACGATCCTGATGGTCATGACCGAACTCGGCTTCAACCTCGGACCGCTGCTGGCTAGCGCCGGTATCGCCGGTGTGGCCATCGGTTTCGGTGCCCAGACCCTGGTAAAGGACTACCTCTCCGGCTTGTTTATGGTGGCCGAGGACCAATACGGCATCGGCGACGTAGTGGACCTGGGGGAAGCCTCGGGGACAGTTGAATCGGTGGGGCTGCGTGTGACACAGGTACGTGCCGTGGACGGCACGCTCTGGCACGTACGTAATGGCGAAATCCTGCGTGTGGGCAACTCTTCCCAGGGCTGGGCCCGCGCCGTGCTCGATATCCCGGTTCCCTACGACTCCGACGTCGAAAAGGTCAGCGATCTGATTCTGCGCTCAGCCAAGGATCTGCGCTCGGACCCGGACTACCGGCGGCTCATCCTGGACGATCCCGAAATCTGGGGCGTCGAGGCGCTCACGGGCGAATCCGTGGTCATCCGCCTCGCGATCCGGACCAAACCGCTGGAGCAGTGGGGCGTCGCACGTGCGATGCGCGCACGCCTGAAGGGCGATCTGGACCGTGCCGGGCTGCGCATTCCGCTGCTGAACCAGACCGTTATTAAGGACGGGAGCCCGGTGCTGGTTCCGGCCGGCTCCGAAAGCCACGCCGACGCCTCTGCTGGTGCCTCTGCCAGCACGCCGGATGAAAGCCGCTAAGCCAAGCAGTAGCGCAAGCAAAAGAGCCCGCCCGGCAGGCCGTGAGCGACGCGTCACAAAGTACCGCAAAGGGTTACTTTTCTACAAACCATAGAACTGTGCCCTTGATCACTAAAGGGGTACTCTAGGACAGGCGTCGCACGCCAAGGGACTAAAGTTCCCCTTGGAGCGCGAACGGATTTGCACCGAAAAAATGTCCGCCTACGCAGGCACGAAGTGGCGCAGATCCGCGCTCCGAGTCAGAAACGACTTCGACGTAGAAGGACACAACCCGTGGACCTGTATGAATACCAGGCGCGCGATCTCTTTGAGGCACATGCTGTACCCGTGCTTGCAGGAATCGTTGCCTACACTCCAGAAGAAGCCAAAGCAGCAGCCGAAAAGATTGGCGGCGTTGTTGTCGTCAAGGCTCAGGTAAAGGTTGGCGGCCGCGGTAAAGCCGGCGGCGTCAAGGTCGCAAAGACTCCGGACGAAGCGTTCGAATACGCCACCAACATCCTCGGCATGGACATCAAGGGCCATACGGTCAACAAGGTCATGATCGCCCAGGGCGCAGACATCGCCGAGGAGTACTACTTCTCGGTCCTGCTGGACCGGGCCAACCGCAACTACCTGGCCATGTGCTCGGTGGAAGGCGGCATGGAGATCGAGCAGCTGGCTGTCGAGCGTCCCGATGCTCTGGCCAAGATCGCCATTGACCCAGCCGTCGGCATCGACCAGGCCAAGGCTGACGAAATCGTCGCCGCTGCCGGCTTCGCCGAGGAACTGCGCGGCAAGGTCGCCGCGACCATCGTCAAGCTCTGGGATGTTTTCATCAAGGAAGACGCCACCCTGGTCGAGGTCAACCCGCTGGTCAAGACCGGCGCCGGCGACATCGTCGCTCTGGACGGCAAGGTCTCCATCGACGAGAACGCCGCCTTCCGCCACCCCGAGCACGCTGAGCTCGAGGACAAGGACGCCGCGGATCCGCTCGAGGCCAAGGCCAAGGAACTGGACCTGAACTACGTCAAGCTCGATGGCCAGGTCGGCATCATCGGCAACGGCGCCGGACTGGTTATGTCCACGCTGGACGTTGTCGCCTACGCCGGCGAGAACCACGGCAACGTCAAGCCCGCCAACTTCCTGGACATCGGCGGCGGCGCTTCGGCCGAGGTCATGGCCAACGGTCTGGACATCATCCTGAACGACGCGCAGGTCAAGAGCGTGTTCGTCAACGTCTTCGGCGGCATCACCGCTTGTGACGCCGTCGCAAACGGCATCGTCAAGGCCCTGGAAATCCTGGGCGAGAAGGCCACCAAGCCGCTGGTTGTCCGCCTGGACGGCAACAGTGTCGAGGAAGGCCGCCGTATCCTCCGGGACGCGAACCACCCGCTGGTCACCCTGGCAGTCGGTATGGACGAAGGCGCCGACAAGGCCGCCGAACTGGCGAACGCCTGAGGATCGAGGAAAAAGAACATGTCTATCTTCATTAATAAGGACTCCAAGGTCATCGTCCAGGGCATCACCGGCGGCGAGGGCTCCAAGCACACCGCCCGCATGCTCCATGCCGGCACCAACGTTGTCGGTGGCGTGAACGCACGCAAGGCCGGCACGACCGTGACCCACGGCGACAAGAGCCTGCCTGTTTACGGCACGGTCAAGGAAGCCATCGCCGAGACCGGCGCTGACGTCTCGATCGTCTTCGTTCCGCCGGCCTTCACCAAGGACGCCGTGGTCGAGGCCATCGAAGCCGAAATCGGCCTCGTCGTCGTCATCACCGAGGGCGTTCCGGTCCAGGACTCCGCAGAGTTCTGGGCGCTGGCGCAGTCCAAGAAGGACGCCGACGGCAACCAGGTTACACGCATCATCGGCCCGAACTGCCCCGGCATCATCACTCCGGGCGAGTCCCTCGTGGGCATCACCCCGGCGAACATCACCGGCAAGGGCGGCGTGGGCCTGGTGTCCAAGTCCGGCACCCTGACCTACCAGATGATGTATGAACTGCGCGATCTGGGCTTCTCCACCGCCATCGGCATCGGCGGCGACCCGGTCATCGGCACCACGCACATCGACGCCCTGGCCGCGTTCGAGGCTGACCCCGACACCAAGGCCATCGTGATGATCGGCGAGATCGGCGGCGACGCTGAAGAGCGTGCGGCCGAGTTCATCAAGAACAACGTCACCAAGCCGGTTGTCGGCTACGTGGCAGGCTTCACCGCTCCCGAGGGCAAGACCATGGGCCACGCCGGCGCCATCGTTTCCGGTTCCGCCGGTACCGCCCAGGCCAAGAAGGAGGCACTCGAGGCCGCAGGCGTCAAGGTCGGCAAGACGCCGTCCGAGACCGCCCACCTGCTGCGCGAGGTCTACCCCGAGCACGAGGAACCCTCGAACCTCTAGGGGTTCGTCCGCGCAAGCGGGAAGTTCCAAGCTAACGACGGCGGCGCTGTCACCTTCATCGCGAAGGTGACAGCGCCGCCGTCGTACTTTTGGTGCTGTTGCGCGGGGCGGACTCGTAGAATTCGCCGGCCGTTACGCAGGATGACTTTCTACGGTCCGGGGGCTGGCTAGGCTGGAAACAGCCGTTCCCGACGCAAGGAGAGCACATGCGCGCCACCATCATCCACGGACCCCGCGATATCCGGGTGGAAGAGCGGCCCTATCCCAAGGTGCAGCTTCCCACGGACGTGGTGGTCAAAGTGACCGCGTCTTGTGTCTGCGGCTCGGATCTCTGGCCCTATCGGGGCGTCCGCGAGACGACGGAACCGCGCGCCATCGGCCACGAATTCGTCGGAGTGGTCGAGAGCGTCGGGGAGGCGGTGACGGCCCTGGCCCCGGGTGATTTCGTGGTCGCGCCGTGGGTGGGCAACTGCGGCGAGTGCCCGCAGTGCCGCAACGGCGTCACGGTGGCGTGTGACCACCGGGCCTCCTGGGGCAGCACCGACGAGCACGGCTTCCATGTCGACGGCGGCCAGGGAGAGGCCGTGCGCGTGCCGCGGGCCGAGGCAACGCTGGTGAAGGTGCCCGGGGTGGACCAGCCGGATGCAGAGCTGACCGCCAACCTGCTGGCGCTCTCCGATGTCATGGGAACGGGGCACCACGCGGCAGTGAGTGCGGCGGTGGGGCCGGGCCGTTCCGTCGTCGTTGTTGGAGATGGGGCGGTGGGGCTCTGCGGCGTGCTGGCATCGAAACGACTTGGTGCGGAGCGGATCATCATGATGTCCCGGCATGCCGACCGGCAGGCGCTGGCCAAGGAGTTCGGCGCCACCGACATCGTCGAGGAGCGCGGAAAGGCCGGAGCGGAAGCGGTGCGTTCGGTGCTCGGCGGTGTGCCCGCGGATTCGGTACTCGAATGCGTGGGGACCAAGGAGTCGATGGACCAAGCGCTGCGGTCCACGCGCCCCGGCGGCAGCGTCGGCTTCGTCGGCGTTCCGGCGGGCGGAGCGGAACTGCCCATCGGCGTGCTGTTTGCCAAGAACATCTCGGTGGCAGGCGGGGCCGCGTCCACCCGGGTCTACCTGCCCGAGCTGCTGGCGGACGTGCTCGCCGGCAAGATCAACCCGGGCAAGGTTTTCGATGTCGAAATGCCGCTCGATGAGGCGGCCGACGCCTACAAGGCCATGGACGAACGCCGCGCGATCAAGGTGCTGCTCAAGCCGTAAAGGGAGACCGTCCGACTCATTTGCATCGGCATGGGACAATGGTGTAGATGTCTGTTTTGAATTCTTCCCCCACTGCCACGTCTTCCCGGCCACAGGTCCGTCCTGCCGTAGAAGGTGCCGAGCCCGCTGTCACCAGCGACGGCCGACCGCTGCTGCAGTTCAAGTCGCCGCGCGTGAAGCAGCCGCCGGTACACCTGGCCGATCTGACCCTCGCCGAGCGGCAGGCCAAGCTCAAGGAAATGGGCCTGCCCGCGTTCCGCGCCAAGCAGCTCTCCACGCACTACTTCCAGCACTTCACCACGGACCCGGAAGCCATGAGCGACCTCCCCAAGGACGGGCGCGCAGAACTGGTCGCCGAAATGTTCCCGACGTTGCTGACCAAGGTCAAGCAGCTCAAGACGGACAACGGTGACACCATCAAGTTCCTGTGGCGGCTGTTCGACGGCTCGCTGGTCGAGTCGGTGCTGATGCGCTACCCGGGCCGGATCACGCTGTGCGTCTCCAGCCAGTGCGGCTGCGGCATGAACTGCCCGTTCTGCGCCACCGGCCAGGCCGGGCTGACGCGCAATATGTCCACCGCGGAGATCCTGGACCAGATTGTCCAGGCCAACCGGGTGATCGCAGAAGGCGCGCTGGGCGGCAAGCGCAAGGACGGCGGGCACGACGCCGAGCGCGTCACCAACATCGTTTTCATGGGCATGGGCGAGCCCTTGGCCAACTACAAGCGCGTGATGGCAGCGGTGCACCGCATGGCAGCCGAGGCCCCCGAAGGCCTGGGCATGTCCGCCCGCAACATCACCGTCTCCACCGTGGGCCTGGTGCCGGCGATCAACAAGCTCGCGGCCGAGGACATCCCGGTGACCTTCGCGCTGAGCCTGCACGCGCCGGACGACGAACTGCGCGACGAGCTGATCCCGGTCAACAGCCGGTGGAAGGTTGACGAGGCGCTGGATGCGGCCTACAACTACTACGCTGTGACGGGCCGACGGGTCAGCATCGAGTACGCGCTGATCAAGGACATGAACGACCACGCGTGGCGCGCGGACCTGCTGGCCAAGAAACTGAACAAGCGCGGCCGCGGCTGGGTGCATGTGAACCCGATCCCGCTGAACCCGACGCCCGGTTCCATCTGGACTTCGTCGGAGAAGGCGGTGGAGACCGAGTTCATCAACCGGTTGATCGCCGCCGGCATCCCGACGACGCTGCGCGACACCCGCGGCAAGGAGATCGACGGCGCCTGCGGGCAGCTGGCCGCCGCAGACGACGAAAACGTCGCAGACTAAACGCAACTAAGCGCAGCAAAGCACTAAGCACAAAGCAGCGGCCCCGCTCCTTCCAACTGGAGCGGGGCCGCTGCGCTCTGTTGCGGCGCTAGCCCATCATTGGTCCGTCACCGGCTACCCACGCAGCCGTTCCATCTTCGGATCCACCAGCGGCTCGGCAGCGATGGTTGCGGCGACCTTCCGGCCGAAGTAACCGATCTCCACCGAATCGCCCTCCGCCAGGCCAGCCGGCAGCCAGGCATAGGCGATCGGCCGGCCAATGGTGTAGGCGTAGGCCGCACTGGTGACGTAACCCGCGGCCTCGCCGTTGACGAACACCGGTTCCTTACCCAGCACTACGGACGTGCCGTCGTCGACCGTCAGGCACTTCAGTTCCTTGGAGGCAGGCTCGGCCCGGCGGGCGGCCAACGCCTCGTATCCCACGAAGTCCGTCTTGTCCTTGAAGACCGAGAACCCGAGTCCGGCTTCATACGGGCTGTGCTCGGGAGTGACATCGGTGCCCCAGAGCCTGTAGCCCTTTTCCAACCGGAGGCTATTGAAGGCACCGCGGCCGGCTGCGATGATGCCGTGCTCCTGGCCGGCTTCGAAGAGCAGATCCCATAGCTTCAACCCGTACTCCGCCGAGGTGTACAGCTCCCAGCCGAGCTCCCCGACATAGGACAGCCGCCAGGCCGTGACGGGGATGCCGCCGATATTGACCTCCTTGGCCCGGAAATAGCGCAGCGAGTCATTGGTGTAGTCGTCCTCGCTGACCTTGCCGATGACCTCGCGGGCGAGCGGCCCCCACAGCCCGATGCAGCAGGTGCCCCCGGTGATATCGGAGACATGGACCCACTGTGCCGGATCCGCCGCGGACTGCTTGCGGGCCTCGACCCGGAAGTAGTCGAAGTCGATGTTGCCGTTGACACCGAGCTGGAAAGTCTCCTCAGCAAGACGTGCGATGGTGACATCGCTGCGGACGCCTCCGTCGTCCGCCAACAGCAGGCAGTAGGTGACAGCCCCCGGCTTTTTGGCGATGTTGCCGGTGCTCAGCCGCTGCAACAGCGCCAGCGCACCCGGGCCGGTCACCTCAAGGCGCTTCAGCGGGGTCATGTCATAAAGCGCGACGGCGGTGCGCGTCTTCCATGCTTCGGCGGCTGAGATGGGGGAGTGGAACATGTTGGACCAGCTGTCCCGCTCCGGTGCCTGCCACTCTTCCGGCAGTTCCTGCAGCAGCGCGCTGTTGGCCTCGTACCAGTGCGGACGCTCCCAGCCAGCGGACTCGAGGAAGAATGCGCCGAGTTCATGCTGGCGGACATTGAACGGGCTGACCCGGAGGTCGCGCGGAGATTCGCGTGGCTGCAGCGGGTGGAGCACGTCGTAGATCTCCACGAAGTTCTGCTGCGAGGTTTCGCTGACGTACTCCTTGCTGACCTGGATCTTCTCGAAGCGGGTCGCCTCGCACTCATGCAGGGGCGTGCTGGACTGGCCTTCCACCAGGAGTTCGGCGACGGCCTTGGCGACGCCGGCCGAGTGCGTGACCCACACGGCCTCCGCGAGGTAGAAGCCCTCGACCTCGGGCGACTCGCCTATCAGCGGGCCGCCGTCCGGCGTGAAGGAGAAGATGCCGTTGAAGCCGTCCTCAATCTCAGCGCCGCGCAGGGCGGGCAGCAGCTCCTGGCTGTCCTGCCACGACGGCAGGAAGTCGGCTTCGGTAAACTCCAGCCGCGAGGGCATGCGGTGTTCGGACATCTGGTCTGCCCGTACCTGCGGCAGTTCATCCAGATCCACCGGCATCGGGCGGTGGGCGTAGGAACCGATGCCGATCCGCTCACCATGCTCGCGGTAGTACAGGTCCTTGTCCTGATGGCGCAGGATGGGCAGGCGGGCGCCGTTGGGCAGTTCGTTCTGGCCTGCCAGTTCCGGCACTGCTGTGGTCTTGACGTACTGGTGTGCCAGCGGCAGCAGCGGCACCGGCATGCCGACCATGGCACCGATTTTGGGGCCCCAGAAGCCAGCGCAGGAAACCACAATGTCCGCAGGCACCACGCCGTCGGGGGTCTCAACGCCGGTGACCTTGCCGCCGGCCTGCTCGATGCCGGTTACGGGGGTGGAGCCGATGAACTTTACGCCCGCTTCGCTGGCCTTTTCGATCAGCAACTGCACCGCGCGGGCGGCGGAGGCCAGACCATCGGAGGGTACATACAGTCCGCCCAGGACCATATCCCGGTTAATCATCGGGTAGCGCTTCTCGCACTCATCCGGGTCGATCAGCCGGCCTTCAAGACCCCAGGAGGTAGCGAAGCCCAGTCGGCGCTTCAGCTCCTCGAGGCGCGCTTCGGTGGTGGCGACCTCCAGCCCGCCGACCTGGTTGAAGCAGGAGCGCCCGTCCGCACTGAGCGAGAGCAGCTTCTCCACCGTGTAGCCCGCGAGCTCGGTCATCGTCTTGGACGGGTTGGTCTGGAACACCAGGCCCGGTGCATGCGAGGTGGAACCACCGGCTAGATGCAGCGGTCCTTGCTCGATGACGGTGACGTTGTTCCAGCCGCGAGTGGCCAGCTCGTCGGCCAGATTGGCGCCGACAATGCCGGCCCCAATGATGACTACGCGGGGTGTGTGGCTCATAAGTATTCTCCTTGGATCGCGTTTAGCGGAAGACGACGGTGCGGGTGTTGTTGAGCAGGACGCGGTGCTGGCAATGCCATTTCACGGCGCGGGACAAGGCCTGGGCCTCGGCATCGCGGCCCACTGTGACCAGGGAAGCAGGATCCAGGCTGTGGTCAACCCGGAAGACCTCCTGCTCGATGATCGGGCCCTCGTCCAAGTCGGCAGTGACGTAGTGGGCGGTGGCTCCGACCAGTTTCACGCCGCGGTCGTAAGCCTGATGGTACGGCTTGGCGCCCTTGAAGCCGGGCAGGAACGAGTGGTGGATATTGATTGCGCGGCCGCGCAAGGCCTCGCAAAGGCCGTCCGAGAGCACCTGCATGTAGCGTGCCAGCACCACTAGGTCGGCGTCGTGTTCTGCGACGAGGTCCAGAAGCCGCTGCTCGGCCTCGGCCTTGGTAGCGGCAGTGACCGGCACATGCACGAACGGCAGGCCCGCGGCCTCGGCCATCGGTCGGAGGTCCTCATGATTGGAAACAACGACAGCGATTTCGGCACCAAGGCTCCCGGCCTGCCACCGGAAGATCAGGTCGTTGAGGCAATGGCCGAATTTCGACACCATGACCAGCAGCCGCTTGGGGCTGCCATCATGGATTTCGAAGTTCATTCCGAACCGGTCCGCCACATCTACGAATTCCTTCGTCAAGACCGCGGCCATCGCCGGGCGATCCGCGTCGCTGCCCTTGCCCTCGCCGGATCCAGTTGTTAGGTTCGCCGGCGCAAAAGCTGTCCGCAGGAACAGCGTGCCACTGACATGGTCGTCGAATTGCTGGTGCTCCGCGATGTCGAAGCCGCGCTCGGCCAGGAAGCTGGTCACAGCGTGGACAATGCCGGGACGTTCCGGACACGAGAGCGTCAGGACAAACGGGGCCGTGTGTTTTCCAGCGTACGCGTGAACACGGCCAGCCGGAAGGTCATCGTTGAGTAATTCAGTGGTGGCCAGAGCCGTCATAGTCATATACCTCGCAATTTCGGTAGGAAAAAATTAGGAGCCGGAGCTTCGGGTTGGGCATTTAGTGCTGGAAGCGCACTGCTCGTCGCATTCGTGCCTCGTGACGAGGTCGAAATGGACGCCGCCGTGCTGATCTACACCGGACCGAATAGCCCGTTCCACCACTGACGTTGCCAGCCGCCGCCTCAAGGAGAGCGGGTCCCGGCGTAGGTCCTTGGCCAATGCGAAGCACATCAGCAGCATGACCAGGACGAAGGGCAAGGCTGCCACAATGGTTATTCGCTGGAGCCCGGAGAGAGCCTCAGCGGGTTGATCGCCACCAGCCAGAAGCATGACCGCCGCAACTCCACCAGTCAGCACGCCCCAGAAGATGACAACACCTCTGGAGGGCTCCTCGGCACCGTTGGAGCTCAACGAGCCCATGACCAGCGACGCAGAATCCGCGCCGGTAACGAAGAAGATACCCACCAGGACCATGGCGAGAATGGCCACCCCGCCCGCGATAATGTTCGGCAGCGGGAGGTTCTGCAGCAGATCGAAAAGAGCGCCGTCGAAGGAGATGGAGGGCTCGCCGTCGACCATATCGACCAGCCCGTCGCTGGTGTCCGGTGTTTCATTAGCCTTCTCCTGAACACCGAACGCAGCACCGCCGAAGATCGCGAACCAGATCACGCTGACGACGCTGGGAACAAGGAGCACCCCGGTGACAAACTGACGGATGGTTCGGCCCCGGCTGATGCGGGCAATAAACATGCCTACGAACGGCGTCCAGGAGACCCACCAGGCCCAGTAGAAGATTGTCCAACCGGACATCCAGGTACGCAGGGCCTCGTCGCCGACGGCTTCGGTGCGTGAAGACATTTCAGCTAAGTCACGGGCGTAGTCGCCAACGGCGGCGGGCACCAGATTGAGAATGAAGAGCGTGGGACCAGCTACGAAAACGATCAGCGCGAGGATGACGGCGAGGACCATATTAATATTCGCCAGCCACTGGATGCCGCGGCGGATGCCGGAAATTGCGGAGGCGACGAAGCAGACAGTAAGCACGGCGACGATGGCCACCAGGATCGGGGTGGCTAGCTCGCCAACCCAACCGTTGAAGGCCATGCCGCTGCCGATCTGCAAGGCGCCGAGGCCCAGCGAGGCTGCCGTGCCGAAGAGCGTGGCAAAGATAGCCAGAATGTTGATGAACTTCCCGACCGGGCCCTCCACGGTCTTGTGGCCGAACAGCGAGGTGAAGGTGGCGGAGATCAACTGCTTGCGACCCAGACGGTACGTCCCATAGGCCATGGCAACACCGACAACGGCGTACATCGCCCAAGGGTGCAACGTCCAATGGAAGAGGGAAGTAGCCATGGCGGTCTGGATAGCTTCGGGTGTTTGACCGTTCACGCTGCCGGGCGGTGGGGCGATGTAGTGGTACATCGGCTCGGCCACCCCGTAAAACATCAGGCCGATGCCCATGCCGGCGGCGAACATCATGGAGATCCATGAGACGGTCCTGAACTCCGGCTTCTCACCGTCCTTACCCAGCGGGATATTGCCGAAGCGGCCCAGCGCGAGCCAAAGCACGTAGACAACGAAGAGAGAGGCGAGCAGGATAAAGAGCCAGCCGGTGTTTTCCATGACCCAGTTGAGCGCGTTCTGGGAAGTGGCCGAGAGGTTATCGGTGCCAAGAAAGCCCCACGCGACAAAACATAGAGCGAGGACGCCCGCTACCGCGAAGACCGTCTTGTCCAGACCACGCGGTACCAGGCTCCGACGGGCTGCGGCGTGCTCTGTTTCAGAATCGCGCAGTTCCTGCAGGATCTGCTGATCCAGTGAAGTGTCTTCTGCAGCCGGCGGTTTGGCTTGCTGGTCATCGTCCAGCGGATCCTTGCGGACGAGTTCGGTGAGCTCATCGTCAGGATTGCCATCATCAACTGCAAGTTCTTTATTCGTTGTCATGAATTTCCTATGCTCGATGACCCATGTCCCAGCTAAATATGTCCGTCTACGGTCAAACCAGGTGGGAGATTTGGGGTGTCGCCTGATTCCCGGACCATAATGATTCCGTCCACCACCTCGACTTCATGGACCCGGACCGGCAGCTTCGCCGGCGGGGCGTCGACGTTTCCCGTACGTAAATTGAATTTGGATGCGTGCAGCGGACACTCCACTTCACAGCCCTCGACCCACCCATCGGCTAGCGATGCGTCCTGATGCGTGCACGTATCATCGATGGCGAAGAGCTCGCCCTCCTCTGTATGGAAAACAGCGATGGGAGGGGACGTATCCAGCCGGATCGCGTCTCCGGGGGCCAGCTCTTTCAATGGGCATGCCTTATGCATGGAGCGATCCTCTTTCATAGCCGGCCGCTCTTTGGCGGCAGTTCCGTCATGAACAACTTCGTTCACGATAGGCAACAGCCTGAACGCTGGAGGGGGTATCTGTCAAGAGTTTTTTGTGTTGCAGCCCACACAATCCGCAATAATCCGAAACTTGGCAATTACGCGCTTGTGACTCTTGACACAGCATCTTCGCGAGCCTCATGCTGTTTCACATAGCGATGCGAGTTGCGACAGGCGCAATTGAGCAACGCTTATTAGCCAGAAGGTGTAGGAGTGCACCTCTCCAGTGTTGTGAAAGGCCAATCTATGCAGACTCTTGTAGTCGTGGGGGCGTCCTTGGCCGGACTCTCCGCCGCGCGGGCAGCACGGGCCCAAGGCTTTGCCGGCAGACTCGTCATCATCGGGGACGAAGCGCCCCGGCCTTACGATCGGCCGCCGCTGTCCAAGGACTTCCTGGCCGGCAAGATCGGTCTGGAGGACCTCGCGCTGGAAGAAGCCGGCGAGGACTTGAACGCGGAATGGCTGCTGGGAGTCCGTGCAGAGCGCTTCGACGCCCAGTCCTTGACCATCACGCTCAACGACGGGCGCAGCATCACCGCAGACAAGGTAATAATCGCCACAGGCGCTTCGGCCCGCGGGCTGGCCGAGCTGCAAGGCATGCAGAACGTCTTCACGCTGCGCACGCTTGCCGATGCGCAGGGACTGCGGCCCCGGCTGGTCTCCGGGCACCGCCTTGTGGTCATCGGTGCGGGATTCATCGGAGCGGAAACCGCCTCCACTGCGAAGGCAGCCGGCATGGACGTGACCGTAGTGGAAAAGGCGGTTGCACCGCTGGCAGGCCCGCTCGGAGCCCAAATGGGCGCTGCGGTGGCCGGTCTTCATGAAGCAGCCGGAGTGGAGCTGCTCTGTGGGACCGGCGTTTCCTCCTTCACCATGAGCGGAACCTCCGTGAGCGAAGTTGTCCTGGAGAATGGCCGGCGGCTGCCTGCCGACGTCGTACTCGTTGGTATTGGAGCGCAGCCTAACGTTCAATGGCTGGAAGGGTCGGGCATCGCGCTGGACAATGGCGTCCTGTGTGATGCCATGGGCCGGACCAACCGCCCCGGTGTATCCGCTGTCGGCGACTGTGCCGCCTGGTACGATCTGCGAACCCAAAGCCACCAGCGCGTAGAGCACTGGGCCGGGGCGAACGAACGCCCAGCTCTCGCCGTGGCCGCCCTGCTGGACGAAAACGCAGTGCAGCAGCCGGTCAATCCGCCGTACTTCTGGTCGGATCAGTACGGATCACGAATTCAGTTTGCCGGCCAGGCCGGGGGGCATGACCGGATCGAAATTGAGCACGGCAACGTTGCCGAGCGCTGTTTCCTGGCCGTGTACTACGCCGGTACCGAACCGGTCGCCGTACTGGGTGTGGACCAGACTCGGCAGTTCACCAAATGGCGCAAGTTCCTGAACAAGAATGCTCAGCAGTACGTGCTCCCGGTCGGGGAGTTCGCGGCCGCTTCTTGAGCCGGTCAGTGTTACTTGCGCCGCAACCATTCCAAATATCTGATTGCACTTTCCCGCTTCTCGCACTTCCAAGGAGTATCCCTATGACCGCCGAAATCATCTCGGAAAGCCTTATCTCAACCCTGCCCGGCAACACCTATGTCGACGAGGACATTTTCAGGAAGGAACAGGAACGCATCTTTGAACAGATGTGGTTCTGTGCCGTGCGTTCCGAGGACCTGGCGAAGCCGGGTGCTTACAAGACAGTCCAGATTGGCCGCGAGTCCGTCATCGTCACCCGCAACCGCAAGGGCGCAATTCGGGCGTACTACAACATCTGCCGGCACCGCGGGGTCAAGCTGTGTATGGAGGAATCCGGTGAGGCCGGCCGCTCTTTCCAGTGCCCCTACCACGCCTGGACCTACGACTTTGATGGCAAGCTGATCGCGGCCCCGAACCTTACGAAGATGCCGGATATCGACAGGGAAAAGTACGGGCTGGTCCACGTCGCCGTGCGCGAATACCTCGGCTATGTCTGGCTCTGCCTGGCCGATGAGCCGCCGTCGTTCGAGGACGACGTTGTTGGGGCCATCGAGGAGCGTCTCGGCGATGTCCAGGCTATCGAGAGCTACGACGTGGCCAACCTGAAACTTGGCCGGCGTATCACCTACGACGTGAAGGCGAATTGGAAGCTCATCATCGAGAACTTCATGGAGTGCTACCACTGCGCTACCATCCACCCAGAGCTGACGGAGGTGCTGCCCGAATTCGCTGATGGACTGGCGGCGCAGTACTTTGTCGGCCACGGCGCGGAGTTCGGTGAAGACGTTAAGGGCTTCACCATCGACGGTTCAGAAGGCGTGGACCGGATTCCAGGCATCGGCGACGATCAGGATCGTCGCTACTACGCCATTACGATCAAACCGACTGTCTTCGTCAACCTGGTGCCGGACCACGTCATCATCCACCGGATGTTCCCCATGGCCGCGGACCACACGATCGTCGAATGCGACTGGCTCTATCTTCCCAGCGTTGTGGAGAGCGGCACCGATCTGACTTCCTCGGTAGAGCTGTTCCACCGGGTGAATCAGCAGGATTTCGATGCGTGCGAGCGCTGCCAGCCTGCCATGGGCTCAAAAATCTACGCCAAGGGCGGCGTCCTGGTTCCCAGTGAGCACCATATCGGTGCGTTCCACCACTGGGTTCAGCAGATGCTCGACGGAACCGGTACGGTCTCCGGTCCCGTGGCCGACGCCGTACCCGACGCTCCTGAATCACTCGGGGCTGTAACCCATCCGTGAGCTGATATCTTGCCCGGCCTGTTTGAGATCCTCGATCAGGCCGGGCGTTTCCTTGGGCTTGAAGCGGAACGAAGGACCGGACATGCTGACCGCGCCGATGACCGTCCCGAGGTGGTCATATACGGGAACGGCGATCGCGCTGAGGCCTATCTCGAATTCTTCGGAGACGACGGCGTAGCCTGAACTGCCCACCTCGAGCAGCTCCTTCTCAAGTTCCTGTTTGGAGGTAATGGTCCGGGCGGTTTGGGCCGGGAGCCCGGTCTCCTTAAGGATCCTTTGCCGCTGTTCCGATGTTAGCGCCGCAAGCAGCACCTTGCCGCTGGAGGTGGCGTGGAGCGGCGTGAGGCTGCCGATCCAGTCATGCGTGGACAGGGTGGAAGGGCCCATCGCCTGATCCACGTTGACTGCGTAGTTGGAGCGCAGGACGGCCAGATTCACGGTTTCCTTGTACTGTTCGGCCAAGGCTTCCAATACGGGCCGTGCTTCGCGGACCAGGCTCAGCCTGCCTGGAATGGAATTGGCAAGACGGAGAATGCTAAAACCGAGCTGATACTTGCCGCGCTCCGAGTTCTGCTGGACCATCCCTCGCTGATCGAGCGACGCCAGGAGCCGGGAGGCCGTGGATTTGTGCACGCCCATTTCTTCGGCAATCTCACTCACTCCGGCAGACCCCATACGCGCGAGTATTTCGAGAACCGTGATGGCGCGGTCGACCGACTGAACGCCGCGGCCGGCCTCCGGACTCTCGTCGTCGATATTAAAGTCAGTTACAGGCATATGAACATGCTCTCAGACATGGGGAGGCTGCAGGCACCATGCGGAAGGAGGCGGCTTTATCACCTTGCCGTTCGAACATGGGACCTCTTTCATAGTGAGGGAGTCAAGCGGGATTTCCGCCGAGCCGGACGGTGACTTTGCGTGCGGCTGCGGTGCAGGCTTCCACCAGTGTCTGAAGCTGATCGGTGGACACCCTGTAACGGGGAGCTGCGAGCATGACACAGGCAGCGAGATCGCCGCGGTGGTCGAGGACAGGGGCGGCGACGCCCACTTCGTCCAGCGAGGTCTCCCCATAGTTGGTGGCATAGCCCTGCGACGAAACCTGCTTGAGCCGTGTCAGATACTCCTCCACGTTCTCCTGCGTAGGGGCGGCGAGGATAATCTGCCCGCTGGTCAGCCGTGTCCGTGCCCGTTCGGTCCCTTCGCCGGCCAGGAATACCTGGACCGAGGAACTGACCGCGGTGTTGTAGCGGGTGCCCAGAGGAGTGGTGTGCTTGACTTGCTGCCGGCTGGGCAGTTGCTCCACACAGACGGACTCACTGCCGTTCCAGACCATAAGGGCACTGGTTTCGCCGGTAAGCTCGGTCAATTCCTGCAGCACAGGGTAGGCCGCCCGGCGCTCATCCAGATCAGCCAGCAGCGGACCCGCGACGGCTATCAGCCCCAGACCCAATTTGAACCGTCGCGACGCGGCGTCGCGTTCAACCAAGTCCTCCTGTTCCAAGGTAGCCAGGATGCGCGAGACTGTACTCTTGTGCAGGCCCACCTGCGCCGCAATCTCCGTGACTCCTTGCAGCGGTTGTTCCGCAGTAAAGCAGCGAAGGACCTCGATGGCATTGACCAGGACGGAAGCGCCGCGCACATCGGACGTGCCGCCGTCGTTTGCGGGTGCAGCTGAACCGGATGCAGATGTATTACTCATGGTGGTGTCCATTCTGGCCCATGGAACGCGTGAATGCGGCGCAGACGGGTGTCCGTCTGCGCCGCATTCACTCCACTTCCGCCTTCGAATGTGTTGTATTAGGCGTTGATGATGTTGTTTTCGGGGCCGAAGCCGAATTTGGTGATGTTTTCGACGGTGCCGTCTTCGCCGATGACGAGGATGTCGTGTTCGCGGTAGCCGCCGGCGCCGGGTTCGCCGTCTTGGACGGTGATCATCGGTTCCATGGAGACGACCATGCCGGGTTCGAGGACGGTGTCGATGTCTTCGCGTAGTTCCAGGCCTGCTTCGCGGCCGTAGTAGTGGGAGAGGACGCCGAAGGAGTGGCCGTAGCCGAAGGTGCGGTTCGGGAGCAGGCCGTGGCCGATGTAGATTTCGTTGAGTTCGGCGGCGATGTCCTTGCAGACGGCGCCGGGCTTGATCAGTTCCAGGCCGCGGCGGTGGACTTCGACGTTGACGTTCCACAGTTGCAGGGAGCGTTCGTCGGGCTGGCCGAGGAAGAGGGTGCGTTCGAGGGCGGTGTAGTAGCCGGAGGTCATCGGGAAGCAGTTCAGGGAGAGGATGTCTCCTTGCTGGAGTTTGCGGGTGGTGGCCCAGTTGTGGGCGCCGTCGGTGTTGATGCCGGACTGGAACCAGACCCAGGTGTCGCGCACTTCGCGGTGCGGGAAGGTCTTGGCGATTTCGTGGACCATGGCTTCGGTGCCGATGAGGGCGACTTCGTATTCGGTGATGCCTTCGCGGATGGCGGCCTTGATGGCTTCGCCGCCGAGGTCGCCGATGCGGGCGCCGTGTTTGATGACCTCGATCTCCTCGGCGGATTTGATCATGCGCTGGCGCATCGCGTCCTGGGAGACGTCCACCAGGGTCGCGCCGTCGAAGGCGGCGGCAATGGACTGGCGGGTCATCAGCGGCAGGGCGTCGTCTTCGACGCCGATGCGGGCAGCCTTCACGCCGTCGCGCTTCAGGGCCTCCTGGAGGCCGTAGTAGAAGTTGTCGCGGCGCCAGTCGGTGTAGACGATGTTTTCGCCGTAGCTGGTGCGCCAGGGCATGCCGGCGTCGATGTTCGCGGTGATGGTGGTCGAGTTGTTCGCGGTGACCACCAGCGCGTAGTTGCGGCCGAAGGTGGTGTAGAGGAAGTCGGAGTAGTACTTGATGCCGTGGTAGCTGGTGAGGATGACGGCGTCGAGTTCCTTCGCGGCCATGATCCGGCGCAGTCCGGTCAGGCGGCGTTCGAACTCGGCGTCCGAGAAGGTGAGCTTCTGCTTGGTGCCGTTGTGGAGGGTCTTCAGCCGTTCGAGTCCGGCGACGGAGTTGGCGGGAGCAGCTGCGATGGTCATTGAATCTCCTAAAGGATGTTGTGTCGTTTTTGACGTGTGCGAGGGAAGCATCTATTCGTGCCGCAATGGCTGATTGCTGGTTTCGCGGGACAGCGCGACGGCGACCAGTGAAATGACGGCGGCGGCCACGAGATAGAACGCCGGCGCCAGATCGTTCGCGGTTGCGGCGATCAGCAGTGTCGCCATCATCGGTGCGGTTCCACCGAAGAGGGCGTTGGAGAGATTGAAGCTCACCGCGAAGCCGCTGTAGCGCACGCGGGTCGGGAACATCTCGGCCAGGAAGCTGGGAAGCGTGCCGTCATTGAGCGTCAGCATGGCGCCGAGCAGGATCTGGACCAGGACTATGACCAGGAAGTTGCCGGTACCCAGCAGGCTGAACGCGGGAATGGTCAGCAGAATGAACAGCACGGAGGCGGAGATGAGGACCTTCTTGCGGCCGAAGCGGTCCGAGAGCATGCCGGTCAGGAAGATGAAGCCGATGTAGGTCAGCAGGGCGATCGTCGTCGCGATGTAGGACTCGGTGGCGCCCAGGCCCAGCTCTTCTGACAGATAGGTCGGCATGTAGCTGAGGATGACGTAGAAGCCGACGGCGTTCAGCAGCACCGCGCCGACAGCCTGCAGCAGCTGGCGCCAGTGAGTGCGGAACATGTCCTTGACCGGTGCCTTGACGGCGTGGTCTTCCTCTGCCAACGCCCGGAAGGCCGGGGTGTCCTCCAGCTTGGTCCGGATGTAGCGGCCGATCAGGCCCATGGGGGCGGCCAGTAGGAACGGCAGGCGCCATCCCCAGTCCTGCATCTGGCTGTCGTCGAGCAGACCGGTCAGCAGCGCTGCGAGGAGCGAACCGAGCAGCAGCCCGGTGGCGGTGCTGGCAGGAACGACGGCGGCATAGAGCCCGCGTCGGTTCGGCGGTGCGTACTCGACGAGGAAGGCGGATGCACCGGCATATTCGCCGGATGCGGAAAAGCCCTGCACAACCCGGATGATCAGCAACAGGATGGGGGCCCAGATGCCGATGGTCGCGTAGCCGGGGATCAGCGCGATGCAGAAGGTAGCCGCGGACATGATCAGGATCGACCAGGACAGGGCGGTACGCCGGCCGATCCGATCGCCGATATGCCCCCAGACAAAGCCGCCCAGAGGGCGCACCAGGAAGGAGATGGCGAAGAGGGCGAAAGTCAGCAGGAGTCCGGTCTGGGGATCAGATTCAGGGAAGAATACGGCGGTGATGGTGACGGCGAGGTAGCCGTAGACGGCGTAGTCGAACCATTCGACGAAGTTGCCGATAAAGCTGGCGGCGATGACTTTGCGGCGGGTATCCCGGCCGACTTTTGCCTCAAGCCGACGTTGGCCGCTGAGGGAGGGGCGGCCGTCGTTGGAGAAGGCCACTGCGGGTGCGTCTTTCGTTCCTGGAACGGGGGCGCTATTGCCTGCCCGAGTTTTGCTCAGTTTCATGGGGAAAACCATCCAGATTTGGTGAAGTTGCATTCACTGCAACAGTGTTGCGTCAACCATAGATGTGCTGTGTGTCACTGTCAACCGTGTCAGACATAGAAAAAGCGCGCCCTTCCCGGAGTTTCCGGGAAGGGCGCGCAACAGCGTTGCTTAACGGCAATCTATTTGAGGTGGTTCATCTGGTTGTCGGTGAGTTCGCCGATGTCTTCCGCCCACAGCTCCGGCTGGGCCCGCTGGAAGTCCTGCATAAGCTGTGCGCACCGCTCATCGTTGAGGACGATGACCTCAACACCCCGTGACCGCAGCAGGTCCAGTTCACCTGGGAAAGTGGCGGATTCGCCCACGACGACGGTTGGAATTTTGAACTGGATGATCGTTCCAGCGCACATCGCGCAGGGGGCCAGTGTGGTGTAGAGAACCGTGTCGGTATAGGTGTTCTGGCGGCCTGCTGCCCGAATGCAATCAATTTCTCCGTGGGCAGTTGGGTCCCCTTGCTGAAACCGCTGGTTGTGTCCCGTGGCGATCAACTGGCCGTTTCGCTCAAGGGCGGCACCGATGGGAATGCCGCCCGTTGACATGCTCTTGCGTGCAGCTTCCACGGCGGCTTCGAAATTGGGTTGTGACAAGGTAGGCATGATGCTCCGGTTCGTTAGTGGGTCGAGGATCTTGTGTTGCGTCTTTAGCGCGGAACGCCTGTACGGCCCGAGCTGGGTGTCAGCTCCGGCCGTACCGGGGGAGAGCGTCAAGTAACGGCAAGCAATAGCCCGCACTCCAAAGGATTACTCAGTGACTTGCTGATGGGAAGGCCGTCAGGATACGCCGCCATAGGTGGCGTCCAAGTGGCGGCCCCGCTCTTGGTCCTTCACTGCGGCGGCGGGCTCCGGCGTGGAGATGCTGGAGATGCTGGCGGCGTAGCGGCGATGAATACGCGGGCCGAGAATTGAGTACACCGTGGCGCTCGTCAGTCCGCCGGCGAGCCAGGACAGGTCCAGTCCGCCCATTGCGACGGCGATGGGTCCCTGCGTGGCGGGGAGGATGCCGTACATGAACAGCCAGGTGGCGAAGATGCCCGCGAACAGGGCGGTAACGCCGGCCCAGTTCACGACGGGCAGCCGGTGGGTGCCGATGGGATCGAAGAGGCGAGTCGGGTCCTGCGGGTGGCGGCGCTCGATGCCGTAGTAGTGGACCAGCATGATGCCTCCCCATGATGCAACCCAGGCGACGAGGCCGATGAGCCAAGAGTCGAGCACAGCTGCGAAGTTGGTCTGGTAGATGAAGAAGATAACGGCGATCAGGGCGAAGACGCCCACAATCAGGTTCAGAACGCGCCGCTTGATACGGACATCGAGGGCCTGGGCTGCCACTGAGAACGTGTAGATGTTCAGGATGTTTGTGGCGATGGGGCCGTGCAGAACCATCAGCAGGACGGGGATGGCCAGGGCTCCGTAGTTTTCCACGATGAGCTGGCCGGGATCGATGCTTCCGCTCTTCGTAGCGAGGCTGGCGCCAAGTACACCGAGCCAAACGACGGGGATGAACTGGCCTAGCACCGAAGCCAGGTACAGGCGCTTCTTCGATGTCTTGGTGCTCACGAAGCGTGAGTAGTCCGCGGCGTAGGTGAACCAAGTGATTCCCCAGCCGATGCCGATGGCGGTCATGACGGCGCTCATGGCAGCGATGCGTTCGGTGCCGGTGAGGATTTCTCCTGCCGGACCGGCGTAGCTCCAGTCGATATCCATGCCGAACCACGCGACAGCGGACATGGCGATGAGGACCAGGATCGTGGGCGGAACGGTCCAGCGTTCGAAGGCAGCGATGGCCTTGTAGCCGAAGAACGCGATCAGGACCTGCAGTCCCATGATCAGTGCGGCAACACCGATCTTCCAGCCGTAATTTTCCTGAGTCGGGTCAACCCAGCCGATGCTCCCGAACAGGGCCATGACCAGGTCGAGGATGATCCAGGTGTTGACTGCGCACCAGCCGATGCCCAGCGTTGCCTGAATGGCTGCCGGTATGTAGTTGCCGCGTCGGCCGAATGCTGCACGTGCGAGGACCATTCCGGTTGCCCCGGTTTTCTGTCCGAGCAGAACGAAGAAACCGAACAGCACCATGCCGATCAAGTTTCCGAGGACGAGAACAGTGATTGTGTCGGCGAAGCCGAGGCCAAGGTTAATTCCGAGTGCTCCGAGAACCCAGTTGATGGGTGCGAGGTTCGCGCCTGCCCAGATCCAGAACTGGCCTGAGACTTTTCGCGTGCGGGAGGACTCGGGAATGCACTGCAGGTCTTGCTCCACATCGTCGTGGGACGAAGAGCCTGCTGCGGGGGAAGAAGGGGTGCCCTGTTGGTTCTGAATCATTGGATTCCTCCGGTGAGTTTTGGGACTGCGTCAATGTTATGTGTGCTGAGTCACATGATCTATATTCGATATGTCGCATAAGCGCTAACGGAAATGGACAGATCGTCAATGAATATCGAGCTCGAAGAGGTGCTCAGCCACGAGGCGTTCCGAAGGGCTGGTCCCCTTGTCCGTGCTGGCGCCGCATCTGTGCCTGGACGTCAGGTGCGGTGGGTCCATTCGAGCGAAGTTATGGATATCGCTCCGCTGCTCAGCGGCGGAGAGCTGCTCCTGACAGGCGGTGTGGAGCTCGCGGCTGCATCCGCGGAACAGCGGCGGCAATACATCCGTGACCTCGCTGCCCGCAGTATCGCGGCCCTCGGCATCGAATCAGGCGGACCATTGAAGACAATTCCCGCCGATCTGATCCAGACTGCCGAGGCGCATGATTTGCCCTTGATTGAACTGAGGAAAGTTGCACCCTTTGTGCAGATCGCCCAGTCAATTAACAGCCTCCTGGTCACCCGGTCGGTGGATCTTCTGCGCCAAGCGGATGTTCTGTCCCAAAACCTGGCAGCAGAACTGGCGAACGGCGGCGGTTTGAAGGAGCTCCTGCAACTCCTGGCCAAGCAGATCCCTGCCGATGTGGCTGTGATGGACGGCGCGGGAACGGTCATTGAGGAGGCGGCGGCGCCGGCTGCCGCCGAACCTCAATCCGAGGTTGAGTTCCCACCGCTCGAATTCGATATCTCCCAGCGCGGTACGGTGACGGCTTCCTTGCGCCTCCGCCCCAAGACGGATGGCGACAGCTCCTGGGCGCAGGTTGTTGGTGAGCGGGCAGCGAGCATCCTGGCGCTGGCGCTGCATGGACGGCACGCACCGGATCTTGTAGACGTAGCGGGCAAGGAGTTGGTGCGATCAATTTTGAGCGGAGTCCAGGGCCAGCGGCTAAGGCAGCTTTGCCGAACCGCTGGCATGGATCCTGACGACCAGTTTGTGGTCGTTCTCGGCAGGCCGCTGGGTGCCGGCTGTCGCTGGGCCGGCGTCGAGAGGCTGGTCCGCAAATACCGGACAAAGGCCATTGTTTATGTCCAGCAGCAAGAAATGGTCGCTGTCGCAGCCCTTCCCGTCAAGGGGTCACGTGCCCGTCGGGCGACGCTATTGTCGGAGCTGAAAGCGGGTGTCGTCGACCAACCCCAGGTGTTGGTGGTCGGTCCTGTGTCGGCGGGGATCGCCGATGCGGCGCGGTCTCTTGCCGAGACGAGGCTGACTTTCGATCTGGCCCCCGCGGGGACGGGCCCTGGTTCCGTTATCGACGCCGATGCCTTCGTGATAGAACGCTTGGCGTCTCAAGCTTCCGGGGATGAAGCAATTCACCACGTGGTGGATGAACTCCTCGGCGGGCTCATTGCACACGATGACGCCCGACGTTCGCGTTTACTCGAAACGTTTGACGAATGGTTGGCCTCCGGCTGCAATACCGCTGAAACTGCGCGGGCCATGCACCTTGAGCGCCAGTCGTTGTACAACCGGCTGGAGAAGATCTTCGAGCTCATCGGCGGGGACCCGCGCGGTACCGACAGGCTGGCCGGGCTTCATTTGGCTGCACGGTTGGGGCGCTACCTCCGTTCGTCCTGAAGCGGATAGGTGCGACCCGCGGATGCCGGCCTTCCGTTGAAACTAGAGAACCTTGCGGATGGTCTCTTCGAAGCTGGTGACGTGTTCCAGCGCCAGGGTGCTGGCTTTGTCTGCGTCGCCGGCAACAATCGCGTCCAGCAGTTCCACATGTTCGGTGATGTGTCCGGCGATCGATGGTACTCGGTCCAGCACCAGGCACCAGATCCGGGTGGCGAGGTTGTCCAGCCGGATGAGGGTTTCTTCCAGATGCTGGTTGCCTGCCGCTTTGTAAATTAGCCGGTGCACGCTCAGGTCGTAGCGCATCAGCGCGTGCTTCTCGGGCTTCTGGCCGTCGAGGCGTTCAATGTCCCGGGCCAGGTTGTGCAGTTCTTCCTTCACCTCGGGGCCGGCCATGCGCGCCGCCCGTCGAGCTGCCAGCGGTTCCAGGGCCTGCCTTAGCTCGGAAACATCGGCCAGAGCGGTGATGTCAACGATGGTGGCAAAGGTTCCTCGGCGCGGGTAGGAGGTGACCATGTGGTCGATTTCCAGACGCTTGAGCGCCTCGCGGACGGGCGTGCGGCCGATACCCATCTCAGCCGCCAGCTGCCCGTCATTGATCGGTTCCCCGGGGCGGATGTCCAGCATGATCAGTTTGTCCCGAAGTTCACGGTAGGCGCGCTCGGCCAGCGAGAGGGACAGGTCGGCGCTGTGCGCCGACTCAGCAATGATGCTCATGGGCTCGCTCCTTGGCTGGGCGGGTTGATTCGGGCTAAATCTTACTGCTGTTGACAGTGTGTGATCACCATCATACTATTGCAATCAGTTCTGATATATCAGATACACATTAGTTGTTGTTCAAAGGAGAGAACGAATGGTGTCTACCCTGACCACCACGCTGGCAACCGCTGACCCAGAGGTTGCCGCAGCCATAGGCCAGGAGTTGGATCGCCAGCAGTCCACGCTGGAAATGATCGCTTCCGAGAACTTCGCCCCGACCGCAGTGATGGAAGCCCAAGGCTCAGTCCTGACCAACAAGTACGCCGAGGGCTACCCCGGACGGCGCTATTACGGCGGCTGCGAGCACGTCGACGTGATCGAGCAGCTGGCCATCGACCGGGTGAAGGAACTCTTCGGCGCCGAGGCCGCCAACGTGCAGCCGCACTCCGGTGCACAGGCCAATGCGGCCGCAATGTTCGCGCTGCTTAACCCGGGCGACACCATCCTCGGCCTGGACCTGGCCCATGGTGGCCACCTGACCCACGGCATGAAGATCAACTTCTCCGGCAAGCTCTACAACGTTGTTTCCTACGGAGTGTCCGAGGAAGACCACAAGATCGACATGGCCGAAGTCGAGCGGCTCGCCGTCGAGAATAAGCCGAAGCTGATTGTGGCCGGCTGGTCCGCTTACTCCCGGCAGCTGGACTTCGCGGAGTTCCGGCGCATCGCCGATCTGGTCGGCGCCTACCTCATGGTCGACATGGCGCATTTCGCCGGGCTGGTCGCCGCCGGACTGCACCCGAACCCGGTGCCCTACGCCGACGTCGTTACTACCACCACCCACAAGACCCTCGGCGGTCCCCGCGGCGGCGTGATCCTGTCCAAGCAGGAGCTGGCCAAGAAGATCAACTCGGCCGTTTTCCCTGGCCAGCAGGGCGGCCCGCTGGAGCACGTCATCGCCGGCAAAGCCGTCGCCTTCAAGATGGCAGCGTCACCGGAGTTCAAGGAACGCCAGCAGCGGACGCTGCAGGGTGCGCGACTGCTGGCCGACCGCCTGCTGCAGGACGATGTGGCCGCGGCCGGCATCAGCCTGGTCAACGGCGGAACCGACGTCCACCTGGTGCTGGTGGACCTGCGCAACTCCGAGTTGGATGGCCAGCAGGCCGAAGACCGGCTGCACCGCGTGGGCATCACCGTCAACCGCAATGCCGTCCCGTTCGACCCGCGCCCGCCGATGGTTTCCTCCGGCCTGCGGATCGGTACCCCGGCGCTGGCTACGCGTGGCTTCGGGGATGCTGAATTCGCCGAGGTCGCCGACATCATCGCCACGGCTTTGACCCACGAACTGACCGAGGAACTGACCTCGGAGCTGCAGGGTCGCGTCACCGTCCTTGCCGGCAAATTCCCCCTCTACCCGAATCTGAATGCTGATACTTCGAACGGAGCACTGTAATGGCTGACCTGCTGCCAGAGCACCCGGATTTCCTGTGGCGGAATCCTGAGCCCAAATCTTCGTACGACGCCGTTATTGTCGGCGGCGGCGGACATGGCTTGGCCACCGCGTATTACCTGGCCAAGAACTTTGGCATGACCAATATCGCCGTGCTGGAGCGAGGCTGGCTGGCCGGCGGGAACATGGCCCGCAACACCACCATCATCCGTTCCAACTACCTGTGGGACGAGAGCGCGGGCATCTACGAGCATTCGCTGAAGCTGTGGGAGCAGCTGCCCGAGGAACTGGAATACGACTTCCTCTTCAGCCAGCGCGGTGTCATGAACCTCGCGCACACCCTGCAGGACGTGCGCGAGAGCGTACGCCGGGTCAACGCCAACGTGCTCAATGGTGTGGACGCAGAGTGGATCACCCCGGAGCAGGTCAAGGAACTCTGCCCAATCATTAACATCGGGGACGACATCCGCTACCCGATCATGGGCGCGACCTACCAGCCGCGCGCCGGCATCGCCAAGCACGACCACGTGGCCTGGGCCTTCGCCCGCAAGTGCGACGAGATGGGCGTGGACATCATCCAGAACTGCGAGGTCACCGGTTTCATCAAGGACGGCAACCGCGTGGTCGGCGTCGAAACCAACCGCGGCCGGATCAACGCCGGCAAGGTGGCCCTGGCCGGTGCCGGACACAGCTCCGTGCTGGCCGAGTTGGCCGGTTTCGAACTGCCCATCCAGTCCCACCCGCTGCAGGCCCTGGTCTCCGAACTGCACGAACCCGTGCACCCCACGGTGGTCATGTCCAACCACGTGCACGTCTACGTCTCCCAGGCGCACAAGGGCGAACTGGTCATGGGCGCCGGCATCGACTCCTACAACGGCTACGGCCAGCGCGGCGCCTTCCACGTGATCGAGGAGCAGATGGCTGCCGCCGTCGAACTCTTCCCGATCTTTGCCCGTGCCCACGTGCTGCGCACCTGGGGCGGCATCGTGGACACCACCATGGACGCATCCCCGATCATCTCCAAGACCCCCATCGACCAGCTGTACGTGAACTGCGGTTGGGGCACCGGCGGATTCAAGGGCACCCCGGGCGCCGGCTTCACCTTCGCCCACACCATCGCGATGGACGAGCCGCACCCGCTCAACGCCCCGTTCGCCCTGGACCGCTTCGAAACCGGGCACCTGATCGACGAACACGGCGCCGCAGCCGTAGCCCACTAGGAAGGAAAACCACGATGCTTCTGATCGAATGCCCCTGGTGCGGGCCGCGCGACGAAACCGAATACCACTACGGCGGCGAGGCCCACGTGGCCTACCCCGAAGACCCCAACCAGCTCAGCGACGAGGAGTGGGCAAAGTTCCTCTTCTACCGCGCCAATCCCAAGGGCCTCTTTGCCGAGCGCTGGGTGCACAGCACCGGCTGCCGGCGCTGGTTCAACGCGGTGCGCGACACCATCAGCTATGACATCAAGGCCGTGTACAAGCCCGGCGAAAAGAAACCACAGATCGACGCCGGCAACGTAGCCGGCGCCAAGGTCCAGTCAGTTGAAGGAGGAGCGAAGTGACCGCCCCCAGTGCCAACCAGTCCCAGCGGCTCGCCGCTGAAGCCAGCACCGCTGCGCGGATCGACCGCACCAAGCCCCTGGACTTTACGCTCGACGGCGAGGTCTTCAGCGGCTTCGCCGGTGACACCCTGGCATCGGCAATGCTCGCTGCCGGCAAGGTCACGGCAGGAAACTCGCTCTACCTCGACCGTCCCCGCGGCATCCTCTCCGCCGGCGTGGAAGAAGCGAACGCCCTGGTCAAGATCAGCGCCCGTTTCGAAGGCCACGTGGACGAGTCCATGCTGCCGGCAACCACCGTTGAGCTGACGGACGGCTTGGATGCCAAGCTGCTCCAGGGCCTGGGCCAGCTGGACCCGCGCACGGACAAGGCCGTGTACGACCGTAAGTACGTCCACACCGATGTCTTGGTTGTCGGCGCCGGCCCCGCCGGACTGGCCGCCGCCCGCGAAGCTGCCAAGAGCGGCGCCCGCGTCATCCTGATGGACGAGCAGCCCGAAGCCGGCGGCTCGCTGCTGTCCGGCCGGGACGAGGTCATTGACGGCCTGCCCGCGCAGGACTGGATCGCCCGGACCACCGCCGAACTGGCTGCCGCCGAGGAGGTCACCTACCTCTCGCGGACCACCGCGTTCGGCAGCTACGACAGCAACTTCGTCGTCGCCGTGCAGCGCCGCACCGACCACCTGACCGGCGAACTTGGCGCCGGCGTCTCCCGCGAACGCATCTGGCATGTCCGCGCCAAGCAGGTGGTACTCGCCACCGGTGCGCACGAGCGCCCGATCGTCTTCGCGAACAATGACCGTCCCGGCATCATGCTGGCCTCCGCCGTGCGCAGCTACCTGAACCGCTACGCAGTTGCGGCCGGACACAATGTTGTTGTTGCCACCACCAATGACTCTGCCTACAAGCTGGTCGCCGACCTGCAGGCAGCCGGCATCGGGATCGCGGCCGTGGTCGATTCCCGGCCCGAGGTCGCCGGCGACGCAGCCGAGGCCCTGGCCTCCGCGGGCATCCGCCTGATCACCGGCAGCGCCGTGGTGGACACCGAAGGCAACAACGACGGCGGAAGGATCAGCGCCGTCGTCGTAAGCGCTTTGGACGCCGACGGGCAGCTGACCGGCGAACCGGAGAAGATCGAAACGGATCTCCTTGCCGTCTCCGGCGGCTGGACCCCCGTGGTCCACCTGCACAGCCAGCGTGAGCGCCAGCTGAAGTGGGACGAGGCGCTCGCCGCGTTCGTCCCCGGCCGCGAGGTCAAGGACCAGCAGACCGCCGGTGCCCTCAACGGCAACCTGGATCTGGCCGGCTGCCTCGAGGAAGGCGCCCAGGCCGGTGCCGAGGCCGCCACCCGGGCCGGCTTCCGCGCCAACGCGCTGGTTCCCGCTGCCGCACCCGAGACCTTTGCCCCGATCCGCCCGCTGTGGCTGGTTCCGGGACTCGAAGGCGATGCCGCCGGCTGGAAGACCCACTTTGTGGACTTCCAGCGCGACCAGACCGTGGCCGACGTGCTGCGTTCCACCGGTGCCGGCATGCGCAGCGTGGAGCACGTGAAGCGCTACACCTCGATCAGCACCGCCAACGACCAGGGCAAGACCTCCGGCATCAACGCCATCGGCGTTATCGCGGCGGCGCTGAACAACACGGACATCGGCAGCATCGGCACCACCGCCTACCGCGCCCCGTACACGCCGGTGGCCTTCACGGCACTGGCCGGGCGCCAGCGCGGGGAGCTCTTCGACCCGGCGCGGCTGACCTCGATCCATCCGTGGCATGTGGCCCACGGCGCCTTGTTCGAGGACGTCGGACAGTGGAAGCGCCCCTGGTACTTCCCGCTTCCGGGCGAGGACATGGATACGGCCGTGCTGCGCGAATGCGCCGCCGTGCGTGAGAGCGTCGGCTTCATGGACGCCACCACGCTGGGCAAGATCGAGATCCGCGGCAAGGACGCCGGTGAGTTCCTCAACCGGATGTACACCAACGCGTTCAAGAAGCTCAAGCCGGGGCTGGGCCGCTACGGCCTGATGTGTACCCCTGACGGCATGATTTTCGACGACGGCGTGACCCTGCGCCTCGACGAGGACCGCTACTTCATGACCACCACCACCGGCGGCGCCGCCAAGGTGCTGGACTGGCTGGAGGAATGGCTGCAGACCGAATGGCCCGAGCTGGACGTGGTCTGCAACTCCGTCACGGAGCAGTACACCACCGTAGCCGTGGTGGGTCCGAAGTCCCGCGCCGTGATCGCCAAGCTGGCGCCGGAGCTGGATCTGGACAACGACGCGTTCCCGTTCATGGCGTTCAAGGAGACCACGCTCGCGTCCGGCATTCCGGCGCGCGTCTGCCGGATCTCGTTCTCCGGCGAGCTGGCGTTCGAGATCAACGTGTCCTCCTGGTACGGCCTCAAGGTCTGGGAAGACGTGGCCGAGGCTGGCGCGGAGTTCAACATCACCCCGTACGGCACCGAAACCATGCACGTGCTCCGCGCCGAAAAGGGCTTCATCATCGTCGGCCAGGACACGGACGGCACCGTCACCCCGCAGGACGCGGGGATGGAATGGGTGGTCTCCAAGGCCAAGGACTTCGTGGGCAAGCGTTCCTACTCTCGTGCGGACAACGTTCGCGAGGACCGCAAGCAGCTGGTGGGCGTCCTGCCGGTGGACAAGTCGTTCCGCCTGCCGGAGGGTGCGCAGCTGGTCAACCAGGGTACCCGCATCGCCCCGGCCGAAGCCCCGGTGCCGATGGAGGGCCATGTGACCTCCAGCTACCACAGTGCCGCGCTGGGCCGCAGCTTCGGACTGGCCCTGATCAAGAATGGCCGCAACCGCATCGGTGAGACGCTGCAGGCCCCGCTCGGCGGGCAGCTTGTGGACGTTGTCATCGCAGAACCCGTACTTTACGATCCCGAAGGGAGCCGTCGTGATGGCTGAACAGGTATTGACTGACATTGCAGCTCTGCGCCGCAGTCCGCTGGCACATCTGGAAGACGCAATCCGCGAAGGCGCCGTGTCCGGCGAACGGGGCGTGAGCCTGCGCGAGATCCCGTTCCTGAACATGGTCGGCTTGCGGGCGGAGCCGGGTTCGGCCGGGGCCAAGGCCCTGGAGGCCGCTCTGGGCCTCTCGCTGCCGGCAGTCCACGGACAGGTGACGGGCGCCGTTGACGGGACCGCCCTGTTGTGGCTGGGCCCGGACGAGTTCCTGCTGGTCGGCCCGGAAGGCTCCAACGCCACCGCGGCGCTGACCGAGGCCCTTGGTGCCGAGCCGGGCGCCGTCGTCGATGTGTCGGCGAACCGCACCACGCTGGAACTGACCGGCCCCTCGGCACGCGCCGTGCTGGAGAAGGGCTGCCACGTGGACCTGCACCCGCGGGCCTTCACCCCGGGCACCGCGGTCATGACCCAGCTCGGCCCGGTACCGGTGCTGCTGTGGCAGACGGCTGAGGAAGGCGGAGCGCAGACCTACCGGATCCTGCCGCGCGCCTCCTTCGCGGACTACACCGCACGCTGGCTGCTGGACGCCATCACGGAGTTCGCCTCACCCGAGGTACCGTAATGGCGCTCAGCGCACTGGATCTGTTTTCCGTTGGCATCGGCCCCTCCTCATCGCACACGGTGGGGCCGATGCGGGCGGCCAAGCGGTTCACCGACGGCTTGGTCCGGGACAGGCAGCTGAACGCAGTTGCCCGCGTCCGGGCCGAGCTGTTCGGCTCGCTGGGCGCCACCGGCTTCGGCCACGGCTCGGACAAGGCCGTGGTGCTGGGCCTGCAGGGCCAGGACCCGGAGACGGTGGATACGGACACGGCGGACGCGCAGGTCCGCGACGCCGTCGCCGCGCGCAAGCTGGCGGTGGCCGGTGAGCATCAGGTGTCCTTCGACTGGGACGCCGATGTGATCCTGCACCGCCGCAAGGCCTTGCCGGCGCACCCGAATGGCATGACCTTCTTCGCGTACGACGACGCCGGGGACCTGCTGCGCGAACGCACCTACTATTCAGTGGGCGGCGGCTTTGTAGTGGACGAGGATGCGGCCGGAGCGGACCGGATCGTCGAAGACTCCACCGTCCTGCCGTACCCGTTCACCACCGGCGCCCAGCTGCTGGCGCACTGCCGGACCGAGGGCCTCTCCATCGCGCAGGTCATGCTGGCCAACGAGCTCACCTGGCGCAGCGAAGCCGAGCTGCGCTCGCAGCTGCTGCACATCTGGGCGGTCATGCAGGAGTGCGTGGAAAACGGCTGTACCCGCACGGAGGAGAGGTTGCCCGGGGGACTGAAGGTCCGCCGTCGTGCTCCTGAACTGCGGCGCAAGCTCCGCCAGATCGAGACGGCGGCCGCCACCAGCGGCAGCCCGCAGTCGGATCCGCTCTGGGCAATGGAGTGGGTCAATCTTTACGCGCTGGCGGTCAACGAGGAGAATGCCTCCGGCGGCAGGATTGTTACCGCTCCGACCAACGGAGCGGCCGGCATCATCCCGGCCGTGCTGCACTTCTATACCCGGTTCGTCCCGGGTGCAGATGACGACGGCGTGGTGGAGTTCCTGCTCACGGCGGCGGCAGTGGGTATCCTCTTTAAGGAGAACGCGTCCATCTCCGGTGCAGAAGTCGGTTGCCAGGGCGAAGTGGGCTCGGCCTGCTCCATGGCCGCCGGCGCGCTGTGCGCGGTGCTGGGCGGGACACCCGAACAGGTTGAAAACGCTGCCGAAGTGGGCATCGAGCACAACCTGGGGCTGACCTGTGATCCTGTGGGAGGACTGGTGCAGATTCCCTGCATCGAGCGCAACGCGATCGCCAGCGTCAAGGCGATCAACGCCGCGCGGCTCTGCCTGCAGGGCGACGGTGAGCACAAGGTCTCCCTGGACCAGGCCATCAAAACGATGCGCGAGACCGGCAAAGATATGAAGATCAAGTACAAGGAGACCTCCCGTGGTGGCTTGGCCGTCAACGTCATTGAGTGCTGAACAACAGCCCGCACCGGGCGCCGAAGCGGCGTCCGAGCTGGTGCTGACCCTGGACTGCCGGGAGGCGCCGGGCATTGTGCACGCCGTCAGCGGCGTGCTGCTGGAACACGGCTGCAACATCGTTGAACTCAAGCAGTTCGACGACAGACGCCTGGGCCACTTCTTCATGCGGGTCCATGTGGCCTCCTCGACCGGAGAGATGCTGGACGAGGAAGCCCTGCGCAAAGACTTGGGGCCGGTGGCCGAACGTTTCGGGATGAGCTGGGAGCTCGACCGGCACGGGGCCAAGCGGCGCGTGATGATCATGGTCTCCAAATTCGGGCACTGCCTGAACGACTTGCTCTTCCGCGCACGCACGGGGGAGTTGCCTGTGGAGATCGTCGCCGTAGTGTCCAACCACCGCGACCACCAGCGGCTGGTGGAGTGGCACGGCATCCCGTTCTTCCACATCCCGGTCACCCCGGACACCAAGCCGGAGGCCGAGGCGAAGCTGCTGGAACTGGTGGACCGGTTCGAGGTGGACCTGGTGGTCCTGGCCCGCTACATGCAGGTGCTCAGCGACTCGCTGGCCACCCGGATGGCCGGCCGCGTGATCAACATCCACCACTCCTTCCTGCCCAGCTTCAAGGGTGCCAAGCCGTACCATCAGGCCTACGATCGCGGTGTCAAAACCGTGGGCGCCACCGCGCACTACGTCAACAGCGAGCTGGACGAGGGCCCGATCATCGCCCAGCAGCTGGTGGACGTGGACCACACCTTCGGCCCCGAGGACCTGGTCGCGGCCGGGCGCGACACCGAATGCAAGGCGCTCTCCAACGCGGTGAAGTGGCACTGCGAAGGCCGCGTCATCCTGCACGGAAACCGGACCGTAGTGCTGCGCTAGCACGATCTGATCTGACCTGACCTGACCTGACCTGACCCGGCGCGGCCTGCGGCACCGCGGGCAAACAACGACGGCGGCTCTCACCTTCTGAGGTGAGGGCCGCCGCTGCTGTTTAACCGGCCAACGTGACCTTCTGCACTCCTGAAACTTTGCAGTTGTGTATTTTTGCAGCGACTGCAATAATGGTTCGGTGAGTCAACTACTTTCCCTGCGGGACCGCAAGCGCGCCGAAACCTGGGCCGCACTGCACCTGTCCGCATCCGGTACAGCCCTGGACAAAGGCCTGGAATGCGTGACCGTGGACGCCGTCGCCGCGGATGCGGGCGTTTCCCCTCGCACCTTTTTCAACTACTTCGCTTCCAAGGAAGACGCCGTCCTTGGGCTGCAGGAACCCTTCGTGGACGAGTCCATGCTGGCGGACTTCGACGTTGACGGGGACCTGCTGGCAAGCGTGAGCCATCTGATGCACGCCGTCACCCGGACCATCCACGGCGGCGCCGACGAGAACGGCAACCGGTGCCGCGAGGTCATCTGCCGGTATCCGCAGCTGATGCACCGCCGGTTCCAGTACGTCGTCAAGGTGGAGCAGCTCGTCACCGATGCCGTCGCCGAACGGCTCGCCCAGTCGAGCAGATGGGCCACCGCCCCGGCCGGCTACAACGTAGAGGACGTCGCCAAGATGCTGGTCCTCGTCGCCGGAGCGGGGCTTCGCTTTGCCATCCAAAAAACCATTTCCCACCCCACCCGCGAATCGCAGTCCGAGGCCCTCGACCAGGGCATGGAACTGATGCGCAACATCCTGAAGGAACTTCTGTGAGCAAACCCGCAACTGTCGAAAGCGGCGCGCAGCACGGCAAACTGGCGCTGGTCTTTGTGGCCCTGGTGATGGCCATGCTGCTTGCCGCCCTGAACCAGACCATCCTGGGCACAGCGCTGCCAACCATCGTCGGCGAACTCAACGGCGCCAACCTGATGTTGTGGGTGATTACCGGCTACATCCTGGCCTCCACCATCATGATGCCGATCTACGGCAAGCTCGGCGATCTGATCGGCCGCAAGTCCCTGCTCATCGGGGCGATCCTCGTCTTCCTGGCCGGGTCCATCATCGGCGCGCTGGCCCTCGACATGACCTGGCTCATCGCCGCCCGCATCGTCCAGGGCCTGGGCGGCGGTGGTCTGATGATCCTCTCGCAGGCCATCATCGCGGACGTGGTGCCCGCCCGCGAGCGCGGCAAGTACATGGGCTGGATGGGCGGCGTCTTCGCCTTTTCCTCCGTGGTGGGCCCGCTGATCGGCGGCTGGCTGACCGAGGGACCGGGCTGGCGCTGGACCTTCTGGTTCAACGTGCCGGTTGCTGTGCTGGCCCTGTTGGGCGCGATCTTCTTCCTCAAGACACCGCCCAAGACCAGCCGGCCCAAACTCGATATCTGGGGCATCCTGCTGATGGCCGCCGCCACCACCGGACTAGTGCTGGTCAGCAGCTGGGGCGGCAGCACCTACGACTGGTCCGATCCGATCATCATCTCCCTGATCGCCGGCACGGTGCTGGCCGCGTTCCTCTTTGTTCTGGTGGAGCGCCGCACCGCGGAACCGATCATCCCCATGGAGCTGTTCCGGGACCTCAACTTCAACCTGACCACCATTTCCGGCCTGCTGGTTTCGGTGGCGATGTTCGGCGCCATCGGCTACATGCCTACGTATCTGCAGATGGCTACCGGGGCCACCGCCACCGAGGCCGGTCTGCTGATGATCCCGATGATGGGTGCGCTGCTGGCCGCCTCCGTGATCTCGGGCTCGCTGGTGTCCAAGACCGGCCGCTACAAGTGGATGCCCATTGTCGGTTCGGCCATCCTCGCGGTCGCCCTAGTGCTCATGGGGCTGGTCCACGCCGATACCGCCGTCTGGCATATCTGCCTGAACCTTGGCCTGCTGGGCCTGGGGCTGGGCCTGAACATGCAGATCCTCGTGCTCATAGTGCAGAACTCGTTCCCCGCGCGGCAGGTGGGAACGGCGACGGCGGCCAACAACTTTTTCCGCCAGATCGGCGCCACGCTCGGTTCCGCCGTCGTTGGTAGTCTCTTCGCCTCGCGGCTGGTGGGTTTCCTGACCGAACGGCTGCCGGCTGATGCCGTTGCCGCCACCGGTGGTGGCAACTCGCTGACCCCGGAAATGGTCCACGGCCTGCCCGAGGCCATCCAGACGCAGATCGTCGAGTCCTACAACGAGGCGCTGATGCCGCTGTTCGCCTTCATGTTCCCGCTGGCCCTGGCTGCCGCCGTGCTGTGCCTGTTCATCAAGGAGAAGCCGCTGGCCACCTCGCTGGAGCCGGATGTGATGCCGGAGGCGCTCGCGGAGGGCAACGTACTGATCACAGCTGACGACGACGGCGGGGCGGCCCGGCAGGCCGAGCCCAGCCGACGCTGAACCACGGCTGAAGCACGGCTGAACCGCGGCTGATTCACCGCTGACGGTCCGGCCGGCGGTCCGCAGCCGGGGCCCGATGACTAAGCTTGCTCCATGGGCGCATCACCTGCACTGCATAAAGAGCCGCGGGTCCTCGAAATCGAGACCCTCGAGCAGTTCGACCGGCTCGTGGCGGAGGGCGCGAAGACGCTGCGGGCCGGGGCCGGGCAATCCTTGAACGGGTGGCACTTCCAGTCGGTGGACCTGCGGGAGCGGACCAGTGTGCTGCGGGACCTGGATCCCTCCGGCGCGATCTTCCTCGGCTGCGACTTCGAGCCCGGGGTGGAGGAGTGGCTGCGTGCCCGCGGCGCGCTGCTGTTCCCCGTTCTTCCCGGTATCCCGTTCGATGCCTACCGGGCCGCGGTGTATACGCCCTCCGAGCTGTTCGATGGCCTGGCCGCCGCAGAGTACGAGGCGACGCCTGACGCGCTCATCTACGCCTGGTCCACGCAGCCGGCTGCCCGGGTGAACCTCGACGCCACTCTCGCGGCCAGCCTGCATGACCACGCCGTCGGCGATGCCATGGATGCGTTGTTCGACGGCCCGGGCTTCAACGGCCGGAAAGTGGTCGGCGTGATGGGCGGGCACGCTGCGGAGCGCGGGAGTAAAACGTACGACGACGCCGCCCGCCTGGGCAGGCAGCTCGCGAATGCCGGGTGTGCAGTGGCGACCGGAGGCGGTCCGGGCGCGATGGAGGCCGCCAATCTCGGGGCTTACCTGTCATCGGCGGAGGACAGCGCTTTCGCCCAGGCGTTGGCCTCGCTGGCCGAAGTGCCTTCCTTCCGCCCCTCCGTAACGGCTTGGGCCAGGGCGGCGGCGCGGGTCCTCGAACAGCACCCCGACGGCGTCGTTAATCTTGGCATTCCGACTTGGCACTACGGGCACGAACCGCCGAATCTGTTCGCCACGCACATCGCCAAGTACTTCGCCAATGCCATCCGGGAGGCCGTGCTGCTGGAGCGGTGCAATGGCGGCATCGTTTTCCTGCCCGGCGCCGGCGGAACAGTGCAGGAGATTTTCCAGGACGCGTGCGAAAACTATTACGCGACGCCGGAGCAGCTCTCGCCGATGATCCTGGTGGGCGCCTCGTACTGGACTGACGAGCTTCCCGTATGGCCGCTGCTGCAGTCGCTGGCACGCGGACGGGCGATGGAAGAGGCCATCCACCTGGTTGATTCGGTAGAAGCGGCGGTGCAGCTCACGCTTCCGTAGCACCCCTGGCGCAGTCCCCGCCAGCCGAGGTGCAACAGCGTCAGGCGACCCCGGTGCCGAACAGCAGGCCCATAAGGTAGGTTGCCAAGGCTGCCCCGAAGCCGATGCCCAACTGCCGCATCGCCCGTTTGAACGGCGAAGCCCCGGAGAGCAGGCCGACGATTCCTCCGGTCACGAGCAGCGCCAGGCCAACAAGAACCAGCGAGACCAGTATGGCCGGCAGGCCCTGCAGGCCGAAAATGTACGGCAGGATCGGTACCAGCGCGCCGCTGGAGAAGAACAGGAAGCTGGAGATGGCTGCATTCCAGCCGGTCCCGATCTCCTGGTACTCGACCTCCTCAACTCCGGGGTGCAGGGACAGGCTGGGATCGCAGTCGCAGTTCAGGTAGCCCATCCGTTCCGCGGCCCGGTGCTCGGCAGCCTCGAGGGTCATGCCGCGGGCCCGGTAAACCAGGACCAGTTCGTTGGATTTCAGATCCAGGTCCGGAGCCGCCGTCAGGGTGATCTGGGTGGGTTTTGTCGCACTGAGCAGTTCACGCTGGGAACGAACGGAAACGTACTCGCCGGCGCCCATGGAGAGCGCCCCGGCCAGCAGGCCGGCAATGCCGCTGAACAGGATGAAGCCGCTGGAGACGCCGGTGGCGCCGATGCCCATGATCAGGGCGAGGTTCGAGACCAGTCCGTCGTTGGCGCCGAAGACCGCGGCACGGAAGTTGCCGGATAGCCGTGCGCGGCCGCGGGTTGCGAGGCCCCGGATGACCTCTTCGTGGATCAGTTCGTCGGCGGCCATCGCATTCGTGGCGGCCGGTTCGGAGCTGTAGGGGGAGCGGCCCTCGGCCCGCTGCGCCAGCGCCATGACAAAGACCGAGCCGAACCAACGCGCCATGGTGCGCAGCAGGCTGCGCCGGAACGATGGGCGCGCAGGTTTGTCCGCGTGCTCGCCGAGCAGGTCGCGCCAGTGCTGTTCGTGCCGGCCCTCGGCTTCGGCCAGTTCCAGCAGGATGGCTCGTTCTTCGCCGTGGCGGCGGCGGGCCAAGTCCCGGTAGATGGCCGCTTCGGCTCGTTCGTCGGCCAGATACCGGCGCCAAAGTTTGATGTCCCGGCTCGACGGCGGGGCCTGGCTGGATTGGGTGGGTCCTTCGCGGGAAGGGCTCATGGTGGCGCTGCTCCTGATCATGGACCGGAGACGGGATGGCTCCGGTCAGTTATACGGCAAACTGACCGAAGGTCTCGCTCGCCCGAAGCCTGCCGGATTGATGCAGGATCAGGTGGACTGCCGGGCCAATCGTGCTGGCCAGTATGTCGACAGGCCTCCACGCCGTTCCATGACAGGGCTTCCCGATAAACCGGAAATTCCCCGACAAGCGGTGGAGCTACTCCCCTTCGCAGCCTCCATCATACCTTGGCGGGTCCCGAAGGTCCCGGAGCCAGGGGGTTAGCCAGCACACACAGGCGTTCATGAAGGATAGGTCGGGGAAGTGTCATGGGGGAGCCGCGATGCCGGGATGAACACGGGCCGCCGTTAGGATGGAGCCGTGGCTACCTCGGCATCTCCTACCCCGGATCCCGCATCCGGGCGCAACAAGTTCTCCACCCGGCTGCTGCGCGGCGGTACCGAACCGGATCCGCGTTTTACGCTGGCCAACGAGCGCACCTTCCTGGCCTGGATCCGCACTTCGCTGGCGCTGTTGGCCGGCGGCATCGCCGTTGAGGCGTTCACCACCGAACTGTTCATCACCGAGGTCCGCAAGACCGTGGCCATCCTGCTGCTGGTCCTGGCCATGGTGATCGGCGCCGGCGCCTTCTTCCGGTGGCTGAACGTGGAGCGGGCCATGCGGCAAAAAACCCCGCTGCCCCTGCCACTGATCGCGCCCATCCTTGCTGTCGGCGGGGCAGTTGTCGCGGCGATCCTGGTGGTCTTCGTTGTCCTGCGGCCCCTCTGACCATGGCTCTGCGCCGCGGTCCCGCACCCGAACATAACGACGCCGGACTCCAGCCTGAGCGCACGTCGCTCGCCTGGGGCCGGACTACTATGGCCATGGTGGTTGCCGCCGCGATCTTCCTGCGCTGGATGCCGCACCATGGCTGGTTCGCCGGGATCCTCGTAGCCGTCACGCTGGTGACGGCCCTGGCCATCAACCTCACCCAGAAAATCCGGTACCACCGCGCTGTCCGCGGCATTGCGAGCGAAACGGTCCATGCCGACGTCGTTGGTGTCCTTTTTACTTCCGCCAGCGTCTTCGTCCTGGGTGCACTGGGCATTTACACGGTGTTGTTCCTGCCCGTGGGCGGCTAGCCAGCGGGCAGGAACAACAGGTCCAGCAGGAGCAAGGCAGGTCAGCGGCTGTGGGCGTCTTCCGGGCCTTCCACCGGGACTTCTTCCGAAACGGCGCCGGCAACCCGCAGGTCCCAGGCCTCGCGCACGGCCGGGTCGGTCGGCTTGGTTGCCAGGGATACCACTATGTAGGCGAACAACGAGGCGATCAGGCCATAGTAGATCGGCTCGTTAGCGTAGATGCCGTCGTACTGGTTTTCCGCGTTGACCTCGAGGATGATCATGGTGGTCAGGGTGACCACGCTGCCGGCGGCCATGGACGCCGCGGCGCCGAGACCGGTTCCGCGCTTCCACACCAGGCCGCCGAGAATGGCGATGAGCAATCCGCCGACCAGGATGTCATAGGCGATGGTCAGCGCGGCGACCACATCCTGCACCAGGATGGCCAGCACGATCGCCAGGACGCCGAGGCCGAGGACGTACCAGCGGCTGCCCTGCACATCGTGCTCCGGGTTTTCTCCGTGCTCGTGGTGGGCCGGCTTGCCGAACCAGGAGCGGACAAAGGGCACCACGTCTGCCTTCGCCACGGTGGCGGCGGCAATCAGCGTGCCGGAGGCGGTGGACATCATTGCGGCCACGGCGGCGGCGAGCACAATGCCGCCGATGCCGATGGGCAGCAGGTTCATCGCGACGTCCGCATAAACGTCGTCCTGGTTCTCCAGACCCGGAATGACGACGGCGGCCGCCATGCCTATCAGGGCGCCGGCGGCACCGTAGAAGATGCAGTAGATGCCGGCGGTCGCGCCGCCCCAGCGGGCAACCCCCGGAGTCCGCGCCGTGAAAACGCGCTGCCAGATGTCCTGCCCGATCAGCAGGCCCAGGGTGTAGACCACGAAGTAGGTGATGATGGTCTGCGCGCCGATGCCGCCGATGTCGAAGAAGGACGCGTCAACGCGCTCGCGGATCCCGCCCAGTCCGCCGGCCGCGTTCCAGGTGAACGGCAGCATGAGCAGGAAGACGCCGATGGTCTTGATGACGAACTGCGCCATGTCCGCCAGTGTGATGGACCACATGCCGCCGATGGTGGAGTAGATGAGCACAATGGCGCCGCCCACGGTGATGGCCAGCCAGCGTTCCCAGCCGAAGAGCACCACCAGGATGGTCGCGTAGGCGCCAGTCGACGTGGCGCACAGCATCAGGGTGTACGCCAGCATGACGATGCCGGAGACCTTGGTGGCGCTGACGCCGTAGCGCAGGGTTAGCATCTGGGCCACCGTGTAGATTTTCAGTTTCTGCAAGGTCGGCGCGAACAGCAGGCTCAGCAGCAGCACGCCGGTGCCGATGGCCACCACCAGCCACATGCCGGAAAGCCCGAACGTGTAGCCGAGACCCACGCCGCCGACGGTGGAGGCACCGCCGAGAACGACGGCGGCCATGGTGCCTGTGTAGAGCAGCCCGCCGAGTCGGCGGCCGGCCACGAGATAATCGCTATTGTTCTTGGTGCGGGACTTGCCCCACCAGCCGAAAAGCAGCATTGCGGCCAAGTAGGCGACCACAATAATGACGTTGATGAATTGTCCATCCATGGGAAGAAGCTCCTGGAAGCAGGAAATGAAGAAATTGCCTGTTAGGCAACAAGTGTTGAGTGCTAGGCTAATTGTGATGTGCCCGACACGTCAAGATATTTCGAAGATCCGGGGGAGTAGCCCTCTCCGGCCGCGAGAAAGAGTTGCTCAGTGAAAGCACTGCCTGTTGAGCCCAGCAATGCCCCGGTGGCGATCGGATCCCGGATCCGGGCGGCGCGGCAGGAACAGCGCATGACCATAGAGCAGGTCGCGGACTCCACCGGTTTGACCAAGGGCTTCCTGAGCCGGGTCGAGCGGGACCTCACCTCGCCGTCGGTGGCTTCGCTGGTGACGTTGTGCCAGGTGCTGGGCATCTCCATCGGCGACTTGTTCCTGATGCCGGAAACGCATTTGTCCCGGGCGGGGGAGGGGCCGCGGATCAGCCTCGGCGGCCAGGGCATCAGGGAAGAGCTGCTGACCGCTCGGCATGAGCGCCGCCTCCAGATCATTCGGGCGGTCATTGAGCCCCGCGGGCGGGGCGAATCCGAGCTGTACTCGGTGGACTGCGAAGTGGACGTCCTGCATGTCATCGCCGGTCAGATCACGCTGATCTTCACGTCCGAACGCTACGAACTCAATGCGGGCGACACCATCTCCTTCTCCGGGCGCGAGCCGCACAGCTGGATCAACGAGACGGACGAGCAAGCCATCGTTACCTGGACTTTGGTCCCGGCCGCCGCGCGGTAATTCTGCTGGCCGAGGCCTGCGGCTACTCCTGCTGCAGGTCGATGACCACCTTCACATCGTCGTCGCGTTGTTCGAAGGCCTGGGCGAAGTCTTCGAGCTGCGTCCGTCGGGCGATCAGGCGTCCGAGCCAGGCCTGGTCCGCCTGTGCCAGCGCTTCTGCGGCCTGGAGATAGTGGCGGCGGTTGGCGTTGACCGTGCCGAACACGACGTCGTTCTCCAGCACCGCGGTGCGGTTGAGCTGGCCCAGGTCGACCGGTGTCCGTCGTCCGGTTCCGGACACGCCGGTGAGGCAGGTGATGGCGTTGTTTGCGCTGCAGCTGATGGTGTCGAGCACCACGGAGGGAACCCCGGTGCATTCGAGAAGCACATCAGCTTTCACGCCGGAATCGGGGAGCGGGTCCGTTGGAACACTGCGCCGAGTTCCTTCACCAGGCCCGGCTTGGGCCCTTCGTTGACCAGATCGTAGACGTGGACTTCCAGCCCGCGCTGCACTCCCAGTAGCGCGGCCAGAAGGCCCGCGGGTCCCGCGCCGGTTACCGCGACGACCTCGGGGTCGAAATAGGCGCGTGCGCCAATGCGTTCGATCTGCTCCCAAGCCTTCGCCACAATGGTGGTGGGTTCCAGCAGCACGCCGACTTCGGTCAAGGAGGCGTCGAGCTTCACCATCGCGTCCGGCTCGGCCCGCCATTGCTGCCGAGCGAACCCGTCCAATGACTTAATGCCGTGCTCGGTATATTGCCGGTTCAGGCACATGCCGCCTCGCGGGCCCGGCCCAGATTCTCATGCCCCAGGACCAGATGCTCCCAGCCTTCCGGCGCCGAACCGTATTCGGCGGCGATGATCTCCCGGTCCGTCCCGCAGAGGCCGACGGACAGCGCGTCGACAAGGACCGCACCGTCGCCGGGATCCGGTTCCGCCACATCCCGCAGGGCGAGGGAATCTTTGACGCCGGGTGCAACCGTCAGTGCCTGCAATGATGCCTCCTGAGCCGGTGCCGCAACTTCAGCTTTCTGTCAGGCTATACATGCCCCTTTCCTGTTGGCCAGAGGACGCCGGCCTTGACTGAGACGCTGACCACAATTAGCCTATTTCAAAACACTTGATGCTTATTGGGCAACTTTTTCTCAGGAGAGACCACATGGAAGAACTCCGCGTCGAGGCCAACGGCAAGCTCGGCCCCATCGATTCATCACGGATTCCGCGCTTTGCCGGCGCCGCCACCTACGCCCGCCTCCCGCGTCTGGACCAGGTGGCCCACGCCGATGTCGCCGTCGTCGGTGTTCCCTTTGATTCCGGGGTTTCCTACCGCCCGGGGGCGCGCTTCGGCGCCAACCATGTCCGTGAAGCCTCGCGGCTGCTGCGCCCGTACAACCCGGCCTGGGACGTGAGCCCATTTGAAAGCCTGCAGGCCGCCGACGCCGGGGATATGGCGGTCAACCCGTTCAACATCAACGAGGCGATCGAGACCATTCAGCAGAACGCGCTGGATCTGACCGAAAACGGCACCAAGCTCATCACCCTCGGTGGGGACCACACCATCGCCCTGCCACTGCTGCGCGCCGCCGCCGAGCGTGCCGGCCAGCCGGTGGCCATGCTCCACTTCGACGCACACCTGGACACCTGGGACACCTACTTCGGCGCCGAGTACACGCACGGTACCCCGTTCCGCCGCGCGGTTGAGGAGGGCATCCTGGACACCGAGGCCATCTCGCACGTGGGCACCCGCGGCCCGCTCTACGGCAAGAAGGACCTGGACGATGACCACCGTTTCGGCTTCGGCATCGTGACCAGTTCCGACGTCTACTACCAGGGCGTCCGCGAAGTGGTGGCCAAGCTGCGCGACAGGATCGGCGACCGCCCGCTCTACATTTCGGTCGATATCGACGTGCTGGATCCGGCGCACGCGCCCGGCACCGGGACGCCCGAGGCCGGCGGCATGACCAGCCGCGAACTGCTGGAGATCATCCGCGGCTTCCGCGGCATGAACCTCATCGGCGCCGACGTCGTGGAAGTGTCGCCGGCGTACGACCATGCGGAAATCACCGGCGTCGCTGCCAGCCATGTGGCCTACGATCTGTTGACGCTGATGGCCGCGAACGCCGCGGACAGCCAGAACAACGACGGCGGCGCTTCCGTTGGGCGTGGCGCTTCCGTTGCGCGCGGGGGAGCGGACCGGCGCGGGCCCCAGGCACGGGGCGAGACGCCGCCGCACGGGGATCCGCTGGCCGCCAAGGCGCTGCGCGGCGGGGAAGGCTCCTGACATGGCGCAACCCAGTACCGGCGGTGCCAGCACCGGCGAAACCCTTGTTGCGGCCCGCAATGGCGGGGACCTCGTCGTCGAAACCCTGAGCGCCCTGGGTGCAACCACCGTGTTCGGCATTCCGGGCCAGCACGCGCTCGGGCTCTTCGATGCCTTGAGCCGGTCCAACCTGCACTTTGTTTCTTCCCGGGTGGAGAACAACTCGGCCTTCGCCGCGGACGGCTTTTCCCGCGCCACCGGCGACGTCGGCGTGCTCTTCCTCTCCACCGGACCGGGTGCGCTGACCTCGCTGGCCGGACTGCAGGAGGCCTACGCCACCGGCGTGCCGATGGTGGTGGTGGCCAGCCAGATTCCGCTCGAAGGGCTCGGCGCCCGGCGCAAGGGCATGCTGCACCAGCTCGATGACCAGAAGGCCTCCGCCGCCAACGTCACCAAGAGCCAGCGGCTGATCCAGCACGCCTCCGGCATTCCGTCCGCCATCCAGGACGCCTGGACCGAGGCCATCTCCTCGCCGCAGGGCCCGGTCTGGGTGGAAGTGCCGCAGAATGTCCTGCTGGATCCGATTATGGTCCCGCCGGTCGAAGACGCGCTCGCCGAAGCGTTCGACAATCCGCCGCGGACCGAGCTGGTAAAGGAAGCGGTGAAGTGGCTCGCTTCTGCCGAACGCCCCGCCATCATCGCCGGCGGCGGGGTGCGCCGGGGCAGGGCCGAGCCGTGGCTGCGCTCCATTGCGGAAAAGCTGCGTGCCCCCGTGGTCTGTTCACCGGGCGGCAACGGGGCATTCCCCTGGCGGCACGAATTGTCGCTGCAGTCCTGGGTGGAGGACCGCTACGTCACCGATGTCCTGGAAGACGCAGACGTGTTGGTGGTGGTCGGGTCCTCGCTGGGCGAGGTGACCAGCAACTACTTCACCTTTGAACCGCGCGGCCGAATCATCCAGATCGATGCCGAACCCCGGGTGCTCGAATCCAACCGGCCGGCTTTGGGCATCCGGGCCGACGCGGGCCAGGCCCTGCAGGCGCTGGCCGAAGCGCTGATCGCCTCGGCCGCGACGCAGTCAGAGCCCGCGTTCTCGCCGGACTGGCACGGCAAGTCCCCGGAACAGCTGGTGAAGGAAACCCTGGCCAATGTGCAGGCTCGCCTCGATGCCCAAGACCTGGCCAAGGAGCGGCAGTTCATGGCCGACATCCGCGAGGCGGTTCCGGATGATATGCAGACCTTCTGGGACATGACAATTTCCGCGTACTGGGCGTGGAGCTGCTGGGATTCGCGTGAGGGTCAGTTCCACTCCGCGCAGGGCGCGGGTGGGCTCGGCTTCGGCTTCCCGGGGGCCATCGGCGGTGCCGTCGGCCTCGCCAGCAAGGGACTGCCGGCACGCGTGCTGGCGGTTTCGGGCGACGGCTCCGCGATGTACTCCATTAGCGAGCTGGCCACCGCCAAGCAGCACAATCTCCCGGTTACCTGGCTGATTGTTGACGACGGCGGGTACGGCATCCTGCGCGAATACATGGAGGACGCCTTCGGGCAGGCCACCGCCACCGAGCTCGCTCGGCCGGACTTCGTGAAGCTGGCCGAAGCCTTCGGGGTTCCGGCACGTCGGGTGGAGCCGGGGAATGTCCGCCAGGCCCTCGAGGAGAGCTTCGCTGCGGACGGACCCAACGTCGTCGTTGTTGAGACCTTGCTCAAGATGTTCGCCCCGACGCACCTGGCAACCTGAGGGAGGCGGGATAGAACTCCCCATCGAGGACTTCCGGCGATTCGGTTAGACTCGCCGGAGGGGGCGGCGGAAGATGCTGCTTCCGTATCACCCGCACCTAGCTCAGGGGAATCCTTGTCTAACCAGTCTCCCGAAAATCCGTCGAACCAGCCGCAGGAAGGCGCAAACCAGCCGGCCTCGAACTACCCGTCGAACCAGCCGTACGGCCAGGCGCCGCAGCAGAATTCACCATATGGCCAGTACCCGGACCAGGGCGGCTACGGCTACCAGGCGCCGGTGCAGGAAAAGAAGGGCCTGGCCATCACGGCGCTGGTGCTCGGTATTGTCGCCCTTGTGTTCGGTGTGATTCCCGGTATCGGCTTCCTCAGCTTCATCCTTGGCCCGCTGGCGATCATTTTCGGCATCATCGCGCTGATCAAGAAGCAGAAGAAGGGCCTGTCCATCACCGGCATTGTCCTGGGCGCGCTCGGCGTGATCGCAGCCATCGTCATTACCGCGGTCATCGCCACGATTTTCAGCAACGCGGTCGGTGACCACACCGTGCAGTACAAGGTGACCTCGGAAGGGCCTGCAGCCGTGGTGTACTTCGACGGTGCCCAGCCGGTGGAGGAGCAAATCGACGGGGACTGGGAGGAAGAGATTTCCTACAACGGGCTCCCGATTGGCGCCGTCAGCGTCACGTCCGAAAGCGGCACCGTGACCTGCGAAATCATCATGGACGGCCAGAGCGTTGCCACGAACTCCGGCAGCGGCCAGGTTGAATGTACCTCGGGTGACGGGGCCGCCCAGTAGCGGTCGGCACCACCAGAACGAGCAGCCCTTCCCACGCGGGAGGGGCTGCTTTTTTGGTCGAGTGAGGGCCGGGTCGGCGCGGGCCCCGGGCAACCGGCTGAGGCGCCGCACTCTTATTCGGCCGGCAGCGGCTCGCCGGGATGATCCTGCGCCCATAGGCTGCTCATTTCCTCGATTGCCTGCTGCATGATGTGCAGCATGGCCGAGTGTGCCTCATCCGGCTTGCGGCGCTGGATCGCGCTGGCGACGTCGGCATGCAGTTGCAGGGCCTCGTCGCTGGGATGGTGCGGCATGAGCCCGTACTGGGTCCGGCCGGAGAGTACCTCAGCGACCAGTGAGTCGAGCTTGGCGAACATCTCGTTGCCCGAACTCTGCAGCACCAGCCGGTGGAACTCGATGTCCAGGGTCAGGAACTCTTCGGAGTCGCCGGCCTGACCCGCGGCCCACATTTTGGCGGCCAGACCCACCAGGTCCGAGGCGCCCGACAATGGAGCGCGTTGCGCGGCGAGCAGCGCGGCCTGGGGTTCGACGGCGCTGCGTAATTCGGTGAGCGAGCGCAACTGCTTCAGCCGTCCATTGGTGGCCAGGCGCCAGCGGATGACCAGCGGGTCGTAGAGGTTCCAGGCTGTGGCGGGCTGGATGGTCACGCCCACCCGGCGGCGTGATTCGACCAGGCCCATGGAACCGAGGATGCCCAGTGCCTCCCGGATCACCGACCGGGAAACGTGGTAGCGCTCTTCCAGTGCGTCGCTGCGCAGGACCTCGCCCGGATGCAGGCTTCCCCCGCAGATTGCCATGCCGAGCTGTTCCAGCACGCGCCCCTGCAGGCCGGAGGCACCCGATGTCGGCGAGGACGCTGGCGACGCGGCTGGCGTCGAGCCCGCGCCCGGCCCTGCCGACGCGTCAGCCATCGCTGTGCGCTCGCTCATTGTGCCGCCTGCCTTTCGCCACTCATCTTTTAATTCAACCATGCCTCTTGAATAAATATGATCTAAGTCACTATTGTTCAAGTAATCGGCAGATGTAAAGAGGCATCTGCTGCGGGTCCGTCACAGTCGATCAGGGCCCCATCCAGAAACGGAGTCAGCGTGAAACGACAGAATGTAATGCGCGCTACGGCGGTGGCAGCCCTGCTCTCCCTCGGGCTCACAGCTTGCGGCAGCGGAGGCGGGGGCAGCGAAGAAGCTTCCAGTACCGTGCGGGTGACTCTGGCCAACCATGTGTGGACAGACATCATTAAGGAAGCAATTCCGGAATTCGAAGCGGAGACCGGCCTCAAGGTCCAGCTCACCCAGTTGGGCGAAGACCAGCTCTCGGACCAGTACAACGTGAAGCTCAACGCCGGCACGGACGAGATCGACGTGATGATGTACCGGCCGCTGCAGGAGGGCAAGCTCTTCGCGCAGAACGGGTACCTGGCCGATCTCACCGAGCGGGTCGAGGGCAACGCGGAATGGGACTGGTCGGACTTCCAGTCCGGTCCGGTCGAGGCCACCACCTTCGAGGACAAGGTGGTGGGCGTGCCGCTGATCACCGAGCGCGAGGTGCTCTACTACCGCAAGGACCTGCTGGAAAAGGCCGGCATTGAGGTCCCCAAGACCCTCGAAGAGCTGGAAGCCGCAGCCAAGCAGATCAAGGAAGAGAACCCGGACACGGCGGGCTTCGTCGCCCGGACAGGCCGGTCCGCGGCAGTCACGCAGTTCTCCTCGTACCTGTATTCCTTCGGCGGGGACTTCATTGACGATTCCGGCAAGTCGGCCATCGGCACTCCCGAGGCCAAAGAGGCCTACGACTATTACGGCCGGATGATCCGCGAGTACGGGCCGGAGAACGTCAGCACGGACATGAGCTGGCCCGAGGCCATGGCCATCTTCACCCAGGGCGGCGCCGCGTTCTACACCGAGGCGGACAGCCTCTACAAGAACGCCACCGATCCCGCGGACTCCAAGGTGGCGGACACGGTCGGCTTCGCGCCCATGCCCGAGGGCCCGGCAGGATCCAAGCCGTACAACGTTCCCTCCTGGGGTCTGGCGATCAACGAGGCCTCGGCCAACCAGGACAACGCGTGGAAGTTCATTGAGTGGGCCACCAGCAAGGAAAAGACGCTCGAGGTCCAGAAGGCCGGCGTGCCCGGACCGCGTTCGTCCGTCTGGGAGGACCCGGAAGGCATCTCCACCTACCCGAAGGACCTCGCGGAGGCCATTGCGGTCAGCGCCGAGAACGGGGTTGGCTATGACCGCCCGCTGGTGGTCTCGGTAGCCGAGGCCCGCGAAATCGTCGGCGATCCGATCGTTGCCGCCATCACCGGCGCGGATGCGGCCAAGGCCGCGGAAACCGCCAACACGTCGTTCGAGGCCTTCCTCGAAGACGAAAAGTAGCCGAACCAAAGGCTGACGGAGAACGACGGCGGCAACGCACCGCCGTCGTTCTCCCACCACTCCAACCCAGGGTGAGAGATGACTGCACTATCCACTGACACCACGCAGCGCGGGCCCGCCGCCAAGGGGCCGAAAAAGACCGGCTGGCAGACCTACTCGGACTGGGCCAACGACCACCGCAAATGGCTTTTCGCCGCCCCGGCGATGGTCTTCGTGGGCATCCTGATTGTCTTCCCGCTGGCCTGGACCCTCTACCTGAGCCTGACGGATGCCTCCGGCTCCGTCCGTGCCGAATCCGACTTCATCGGGCTCGAGAACTACGCGGAAGTCCTGACCGATACGCAGCGGTTCTGGCCCGCCGTCGGGCGCACCTTCTACTTCACCATCGGCGCGCTGGCCATCCAGATGGTGCTGGGCATGTGCATCGCGCTGCTGCTCTGGCGGCCGTTCAAGGGCGAAAGGTTTGTCCGCGTGGTGATCCTGCTGCCGCTGGTGGCAACCCCCGTGGCAGTGGGCATGATGTGGCGGCTGATCCTGGACCCGAACATCGGGTTCGCCAACCAACTGCTGGGATTCTTCGGCCTGCCCGGCCAGCCCTGGCTCTCCAGCCCGGAGACGGCACTGACCACGCTGCTCTTTGTGGATGTGTGGCAGTGGACGCCGATGGTGGTGCTGATCCTGCTGGCCGGGCTGACGTCCCTGTCCGATGAACCGGACGAGGCCGCGCGGATCGACGGCGCTACCGCCTGGCAGCGGTTCTGGTACGTGACGCTGCCGCTGATGATGCCCACCGTGATCGTGGCGGTGCTGCTGCGCGGGATCGACGCGCTGAAGACCTTCGACATCCTTTATGCCACCAAGGGCAAGGGCGGTGGTTCCTTCAACGAAGTGGAAACGCTGAACATCTACGCCTACGGCCTCAGCTTCGACTACATGGACTACGGAGTGGCCTCGGCCGTGCTGATCCTGTTCTTCATGATCATCGTGGCCTGCATGTGGCTCGTGACCTTCCGCCGGAAGGGGAGCAAGTAATGAACGCCCTGACAGATACCCAACGCAACGCAACTACGGCAGCCGATGGTTCGGGCAACGGAACCGGCGCCGCGAAGCCGGCCGCCCGCCGTCGTAAGCCGATCCGTACCCGCGCCTACAAGTGGTTCCGGGTGGTGGCGCTGGTGGCGATTGTGCTGACCTTCCTGGCGCCGCTGGTGTGGATGCTGCTGGCCTCGCTGAAGACCAATGTGGACATCTACGACGCGTCCAAGGCGGTCATCTTCAGCCCCACGTGGGAAAACTACGACAACGTCCTGGGCCGGAACAACTACTTCACCTTCATCTTCAACAGCTTCTGGGTGGCCTTCGTGTCCACCGCGCTGTCCCTGATCATCGGGATTCCGGCAGCCTACTCGATGAGCCGGTTCGCGATGCGCCGGTCCGCGCTGGTGGTGCTGATGGCGCGCATCATCCCGGGTGTCTCGCTGCTGGTGCCCTGGTACTACGTGTTCTCGAACCTGCGGATGGTCGGCGGGTACGAGGTGCTGATCCTCTCGCACATGTTCGTTGCCCTGCCGCTGATTGTCTACATCATGATGAGCTACTTCGACTCGATGCCGCTGGAACTGGAGGAGGCGGCGCAGGTGGACGGGCTGACGCCGATCGGCGCGTTCACCCGGATCACGCTGCCGCTGTCCGTGGCGGGCATTGCCACCGCCGGCATCCTGTCCTTCATCTTTTCGTGGAACAACTTCATGTTCGCCTTGGTGCTGTCCGGGGCCAACACCAAGACACTGCCCGTGGCCATCTTCAACTTCGTTTCCTACGCCTCCATCGACTGGGGTGGCCTGATGGCCGCGGCCACGGTGGTGACGATTCCGATCATGATCATCGCCCTGTTCACGCAGAAGTACATCGTTTCCGGCCTGACCGCCGGCGCCACCAAGGGATAGGCAAGGGGATGGGAGCGCGGCCGATGCGCATCGTCAAGGTTGAGACTTTCCTGGTGCCGCCGCGATGGCTCTTTGTCCGGGTCGAGACGGACACCGGCATTGTGGGCTGGGGCGAGGCCACCTGTGAGGGCCACTCGGAGACCGTGCGGACCGCCGTCGCGCAGTTTGCGGAGGTGCTGCTGCAGTCGGATCCGCTGCGGATCGAAGACCACTGGCAGGTGATGACCAAAGCCGGTTTCTACCGTGGCGGCCCCATCCTGGCCAGTGCTGTCTCCGGGATCGACCAGGCGCTGTGGGACATTGCCGGCAAGCACCTCGACGTGCCGGTGCACCAGCTGCTGGGCGGCCACGTGCGGGACCGTATCCGCGTCTACGGTTGGGTGGGCGGCGATGACCCCAACGAGGTCAAGGACCACATCCTCGAGCAGCTCGACGCCGGACTGACCGCGGTCAAAATGAACGCCTCGGGCAAAATGGGCAGGCTGGGCACCGTGGCGGAGATCGACGGCGTGGTCGCGCGCGTGGCGGCGGCCCGGGAAGTCTTGGGGGAGCACCGGGACGTGGCGGTGGATTTCCACGGCCGCTTCACCCTGGCCAACACCCGCCGGGTGGCGCCGCTGCTGGAACCGCTGCGCCCGTTCTTCCTGGAAGAACCCGTGGTGCCCGAAAACTCACACCTGATCGGCGAGCTGACCCGCTCCACGACCATCCCGGTCTCCACGGGGGAACGGCTGTACTCCCGGCAGGAATTCCTGCCCGTGCTGCAGGCCGGCATCGCCGTCGCCCAGCCGGATCTTAGCCATGCCGGCGGCATTTCCGAAGTCCGCCGGATTGCCTCCCTGGCTGAGGTCTTCGATGTCCAGCTCGCCCCGCACTGCCCGCTCGGCCCGCTGGCGCTGGCCGCCTGCCTGCAGGTCGGCTTCGCCACGCCCAATTTCCTGATCCAGGAGCAGAGTATCGGCATCCACTACAACCAGGGCGCCGAGGTGCTGGACTACGTGCTGGACAAGACGCCGCTGAAGTTCGTGGACGGGCATATTGAACGGCTGACCGGACCCGGCCTGGGTATCGAGATCGACGAAAACGCGGTGCGGGTGGCCGACAAGCTGGAGCACCAGTGGCGCTCGCCGCTGTGGCGCCACGCCGACGGCTCCCACGCGGAATGGTGATGATGATGCAACCGACCCCTTTGAAACCTGATGACCTGGTCGCCGGACTGCGCGAGGCCCGGCTGCTGGCCGTCATCCGCGGGAACGACGCCGATGCCTCCATTGCCGCGGCCCTCGCCTTGGTGGAGGAGGGGGTCAAATACCTGGAAGTCGCGATCACCACTCCGGATGCCCAGCGGGTGATCGAGACCGTGTGCGAGCACGCCGGTCCGGATGCCGTCATTGGTGCCGGAACGGTCTTGACCGTTGACGACGTCGCGGCGGTCCTGGGCGCCGGGGCGAAGTTCATCCTGACCCCGTCGCTTGCGCCGTCCGTCGCTGAAGCGGCCGAACGCGGCGTCCCGGTCATCGCCGGTGCCTTCACCCCGAGCGAGTGCTACCGGGGCATGGAACTTGGCGCCTCCGCCATCAAGCTCTTCCCCGCCTCGGCCGGCGGCCCGGAGTACCTCAAGGCAGTGCGCGATCCGTTCCCGGACATCCCGTTCATCGCCATCGGCGGCGTGGGGCAAGCCGAAGCGGTGGAATACTGGCGGCGCGGCGCGCTCGCCGTCGGTGTCGGCGGCCCGCTGGTCGGCGATGCCGCGTCCGGCGGAGACTTGGCGGAACTGCGCAGCCGGGCGCGCGCCTACCTGCAGCTGGCCGCGGACTCCCGGGGCTGACGGTGGAGCCTGTTGATGTCCTGACTTTCGGCGAATCCATGGGCTCGTTCCGCCACACCGGCCTGTTGCGGATGGGCGGCAGCGCACAGCTGTGCCTGGCCGGTGCGGAATCCAACGTAGCCATCGGTCTGTCCCGGCTGGGACACACCACACGCTGGGCCGGGCGCTTGGGGCAGGACGAGATCGGTGCCTTCGCACTGCGGCAGCTGCGCGCCGAAGGCGTGCTGACGGATGCGGTCAGCCATGATGAGCACCGGCCCACGGGACTGATGCTGCTCGAGCAGCGGACGGCGGAGCTGGCCCGCGTGCAGTACTACCGGGCGGGCTCTGCCGGTTCCGCCTTGACCGTTGACCTAATCCGTCCCGCCGTGGCAGCCGGCACCCGGATCCTCCACTTGACCGGCATCACGCCTGCACTGTCGGCCAGTGCCGCCGAGGCGGTGCTGTGGGCCGTCCAGGCTGCGCGGGATGCCGGCATCCTGGTCTCCTTCGACGTCAACTTCCGCGCCAAACTCTGGACGGCGGAGCAGGCGGCCGAAACGCTGCCTGCCATCGCCGCGTGCGCCGACGTCGTCATTGCCTCCGAGGACGAACTGGCGCTCGCGGTCCCCGAAGCTCATGACGGCGAGGCCGCGGCTGCCGCCGCGTTGGCTGCCGTGGGTGTGGATCAGGTCATCATCAAACGCGGGGCGGACGGCGCCACGGGCTGGATCGATGGGCAACCGCATCATGTGGCGGCCCACCAAGTCGTCGTACGGGACACTGTCGGAGCCGGGGATGCCTTCACCGCCGGCTACCTGTCGGGCCTGTTGGACGGGCTCGATGTGCAGGCGCGGCTGGAACGCGGAGCGATTCTGGGCGCGTTCGCCGTCGGCTATCCGGGGGACTGGGAGGCGCTGCCCACGCGTGCGGAACTGCGGCTGTGGGAACAGCAGGCCGGGACCACGGTGAGGTGAAAAGGCTGCCGGACTGGCTGGCAGGAGTACCGCATCTAGCCCAGGAACCCGATGAGCCGTTCTTCCAGACTGCCCAGGTCGCTGGACTTCTTGAACTCGCACTCCCACACGGTCAGCACGTCCCAGCCTGCCGCGGACAGTTCCTGACGCTGCGCCGCGTCCCGGGCTGCGGTCCGGGACCGCTTGGCCTGCCAGAACTCCGTATTGGACTTGGGCTCGTGCTGGCCTACCTTGCAGTTGTGCGCATGCCAGAAGCAGCCATTGACGAAAATGACCTTGCGGCGGCCCGAAAAGACCAGGTCCGGCCGCCCGGGAAGCTTGGCCCCAGCGGCGGAGCCGTGCAGCCGGTACCGATAACCCCTGGCATGCAGCAACCGGCGGACAATGAGTTCCGGTTTGGTGTTCTTGCCGCGGATCCTGGACATGTTGGCGCTGCGCTGCTCGGGGGTGAGCGAATCGGCCATGCACCCATTTTAAGCTGCGGGACAAGGCCGGCCCAATGGAGTCCACAAACCCCTATGCAGATAGTTATTGAGCGATAGAATCGAAGCACTGTCGCCGGCACCCGCGGTCTTCGGCGAGATCTGACGGAAGAAGGAACGCTATGGCCAACTCCAGTCCCACAAATCCCGACGCCGTGCGCTCGCTGCTTGAGGACTTCTCCCTGGAGATGACCGGCAAGGATGTGCCGGCGCTGGAAGAGGCTGCCGCTTTCATCCCGCCGGGCACCCGGATCTCGGTGACCTTCCTGGGCAACGAGGACCTGCCGATGCGGGTGGGCGCGGCGGCTGCCGTCAAGCGGCTGGGCTTCGTCCCGGTTCCCCACATCTCTGCGCGCAGGCTGGCCTCGCAGGCGGAGCTGGAGGGGTTCCTCGACGCGTTGGCAACGGAGGCGGCCCCTGAGGACGTGTTTGTGGTCGGCGGTGACCCCGCCCAGCCCGAAGGACCCTATGAGGACTCCCTCGCTCTCATCCGGACCGGGCTACTGGGTAAATATGGTTTCAAGCGCGTGAGCATCAGCGGCTACCCGGAGGGGCATCCCGACATTAGCGACGAGGTGCTGTGGCAGGCACTCGCGGACAAGTATGCGGCGCTGCAGGAACTGGGTCTGGAGTGCTCGATCATCACGCAGTTCGGGTTCGACGCCGACCCGGTTTTCGCCTGGCTGTCGGAACTGCGAAGGCGCGGTGTGCAGGCCCCGGCAGAGATCGGCGTGCCCGGGCCTGCCGGCGTCAAGCGGCTGCTCAACTATGCGCGCCGTTTCGGAGTCGCTTCCTCCGCAGGGATTGTGCACAAGTACGGATTCTCGCTGACGAACCTGCTCGGCACGGCGGGCCCGGATAAGATCATTAAGGAATTCGCGCAGCGTCACAACGAGGCCGAGCACGGCCGGATCCTGCTGCACTTCTACACCTTCGGCGGGCTGAAGACTACGGCGGAGTGGGTCCGCGAGTTCCGCGCCGGCGGATGAACGCGCCGAGGGATGAACGCAACGGGTGGCGGGCACCTGGCCCGCCACCCGTCGTCGTACTTCGGAGTATTCACCGGCGGAGCCAGGATGATGTTCCAGGCCCCGCCGGTTCCGGTTAGCTCTTCTGGCCGGAGCGCCAGCCGCCCTGGTAGTCCTTCCGGACCGTCTCGGAGTATGGCACCGGGCTGACCACGGCGCGCACCTCGAGCTGCTGGTGCGGCTCCACCGTGGTCTTGCGGGTGCCGCCGTCCGGCTCGCCCCAGATGACCTTCAGTTCCGTTCCCTCCGGCACGGACGGATCCACGGTGGCCAGCGAGAGTGCACGCCGCTCGTTGGCGCTGTATCCGGTGAACATGGACAGGCCCACGTTGGTGCCGTCCGCATCGACCACGGCGTCGTAGTTCGAGGAGCCGTAGTTAGCCAGCGGCAGGTCGAAGTACTTGTACGGCGTGCCTTCCGTATCGAACAGGGACGCGAAGATCTTCGCCATGTCCTCTGGATTCCACGCCAGCGTGACCTTCTTGCGCTGGGTGGCCGGATCGATCTTCTCCAGCGCCTCGCGGCCGATGAAGTCATGGTCGAACTTCACGAACGAGCCGTAACCCAGCTCCCACGGCGTCAGATAATAGTCCTCGATCTTGTCCGCAACGAAGCTGCCGGCTACCGCGTTGGTCGCCTCGTAGCTGTCCGCACCTAACCATTCGCGGTAGGGCCGCATTTCTTCGCCGGTGTAGATTGCCGGCAGCGGCGACGGGATCCAGCCCGACTCCAGCGTGTTGGACGGATAGGCGCGCGAACCCACGGCCAGCATGCCGAACTCCTGGCCGATCTGCAGGATCGTGTCGCGGGCCTTGTCATAGGTTTCGTACGGCCCCCACAGCTCCAGTCCGGGCGCACCGGCCATCCCGTGGCGCAGCGTGCGGACCTGCGCGCCGGCCAGGTTCATGTGGTCCATGTTGAAGAACTTCAGCTGCTCCACCGGGCCGCCGTTGACTTTCTCGATGATCTGCCAGGCGTTGGGCCCCTGGATCTGGAAGCGCCAGTACTTGCGCTTTACCGGCTGGCCCATCGGGCGCGACGGCGAGCGGCGGTCGACGACGATCTCGGCATCGTAGCCGCCGGTCTCGCCATGGTAGAGCAGCCAGTTGGCCGCCGGGGCACGGCCCACGTAGATGTACTCGTCCTCAGCCTCGTGGAAGAGGATGCCATCGCCGATCACGTGCCCAGCCGGCGTCGTCGGCACATACTGCTTGGCCTTGTTGACCGGGAAGTTGGCCACGCTGTTGATGGCGGTGTCGGAAATCAGTTTCAGCGCGTCCGGACCCTTGATGAACAGATTGTCCATGTGGTGGGACTGATCATAGAGCACTGCCGTCTCGCGCCAGGCCCGCTGCTCGCTGCGCCAATTGGTGAATTCAGGGGCGACCACCGGGTAGATGTAGGCGCCGAGCTGGGAATTGCGCAGCAGTTCAACGGTGTTGCCGGAGGCGTCCAGGACTTCCTGCAGATTCTTCGCATTCATCGTTGCTGTTCCTCTCCTCGATCAGTTCTTGACGTAGCCGTTCGGGTTCAGGACGTACTTGGTTGCGGCGCCGGCGTCGAATTCGGCGTAGCCCTTGGGTGCGTCGTCGAGCGGGATGGCCTTGGCGTTGACGGCCTTGGCGATCTGGACCTTGTCGTGCAGGATCGCCATCATCAGCTGGCGGTTGTATTTCATGACCGGGCACTGGCCGGTGGTGAAGGACAGCGATTTGGCCCAGCCGGTGCCGAGGCTGATGGAGAGCGAGCCGTGCTGCGCGGCTTCATCCGCCGCCCCGGGATCGCCGGTGACGTAGAGTCCGGGGATGCCCAGCGCTCCGCCGGCGGCGGTGATGTCCATCAGCGAGTTCAGCACGGTGGCCGGCGCCTCGTGCGAGGCGTCCTTGCCGTGGCCGCGGGCTTCGAAACCAACGGCGTCGATGCCGCAGTCCACTTCGGGCACACCGAGGAGCTGCTCGATCTGGTCCTTCGGGTCGCCCTGGGACACGTCCACGGTTTCGCAGCCGAAGCTGCGTGCCTGCGCGAGGCGTTGTTCGTTGAGGTCGCCCACGATTACGACGGCGGCGCCGAGTAGTTGTGCGCCGGCTGCGGCAGCGAGGCCGACCGGGCCGGCACCGGCCACGTACACGGTGGAGCCGACTCCGACGCCGGCGGTGACGGCGCCGTGGAAGCCGGTGGGCAGGATGTCGGAGAGCATGGTCAGGTCCATGATTTTCTCCAGGGCCTGGTCGCGGTCCGGGAACTTCAGCAGGTTCCAGTCCGCGTAGGGCACCATGACGTATTCGGCCTGGCCGCCGACCCAGCCGCCCATGTCCACGTAGCCGTAGGCGCTGCCGGGGCGGTCGGGGTTTACGTTGAGGCAGATGCCGGTTTTGCGTTCCTTGCAGTTGCGGCAGCGGCCGCAGGAAATGTTGAACGGGACCGAGACAATGTCGCCGGTCTTGATGAATTCGACGTCGGGTCCGCATTCGATGACTTCGCCGGTGATTTCGTGTCCGAGTACCAGGTCGGTCGGGGCGGTGGTGCGGCCGCGGACCATGTGCTGGTCCGAGCCGCAGATGTTGGTGGTGACTGTTCGCAGAATGACGCCGTGGGGGACCTTGCGGCCGATGTTGGCCGGGTTGATCCCCGGGGCGTCTCTGAGTTCAAAGGTGGGGTAGTCGGTGTCGATGACCTCGACTTTCCCTGGTCCTTTATAGGCAACGGCTCTGTTTCCTGACACGGGGCATGACTCCTTATTCTGGACCGCACGGTAATAGTCATCACGCTAGCGGACTTCACTCACTATGGCTATAGGTACTTCGGGCGTAGTCGTCAGAGTGCTCCGGCGCCTGCTTCCGCGACGGTTTGATCCTGCTCACCGCTGCCGCCGCTGACGCCAATCGCGCCGACTACCTGGCCGTCTCGGCTGAGCGGCACGCCACCAGCGAAAATCATGATCCGGCCGTTGTTGCTGGCATGGATGCCGTAGAACTGGTTGCCCGGCTGCGAGTTGTCGCCTAGGTCCTTGGTTTGGATGTCGAAGGCACGGGAGGTGAAGGCCTTGTTGATGGAGATGTCGATGCTGCCCAGCCAGGCGCCGTCCATCCGCACGTGGGAGATGAGGTTGCCGCCGGCGTCGACCACGGCGATGTTCATCGGCTGGCCAATTTCTTCTGCGCGGGCTTCGGCGGCAGCAATGATGCTGCGGGCATCTGCAAGGGTAAGCGTGTTCATTCTTGTCTCCTAGCGCTGGTTCCGCCGGCATGGCGCGGCTCGACTCGGCACTGGCGCGGCTCTGCGCCAGTGTTGGATGCGGCGGGTACGCCCCACGCTAGTCCTCTTGCCCAGTGGTGACTAGGGACAAAAAACGGGGCCGTGCGGCTCATGCCGCACAGCCCCGTCCGGGTCCGGCCGTAAATCCGCCGAGGCGGATGGTGAGGCTAGAGGTATTTGGCCGGGTCTACTTCCTCGCCGTCGACGACGACCTCGAAGTGCAGGTGGCAGCCGGTGGAATTGCCGGTGGTGCCCAGATCGGCGATCGAATCGCCGCTCGAGACCTTCTGGCCCTGGCTGACGCCGATGCTCTGCAGGTGGTTGTAAGTGGTCTTCATGCCATCGCCGTGCTCAATGACGATGCGGTTGCCGTAGCCGACGGCGCTGGAGGAAGCTTCGACGACCTTGCCGGCTCCGGCAGCCTTGACGTCGGTACCGCAGGCGAGGGCGTAATCGGAGCCGTTATGGAACTCCCCGGCTGCCCCTGTGACAGGGTTGATCCGGTAGCCGAAGCCCGAGGACTGATTCAGGTCGGCTACGGGGGAAGCCAGGCCGCTGGCGGCGGTCTCTTTGGCAGCAGGCTTGGACTCCTTTTTCGGCTTGTCCTTGGCATCATCGGCCTTCTCGACGGAGGCAGCCTTAACTTCGGTCTTCGGCTCAGCCTTCTGCTCTGGAGCAGCCTTGCTGGTCACTTCGATGCGCTCGAACTTCATCTCGCTGTCCTGTGCTGCAGTCACCGGGGCCGAAGACGTGCTGGCGGCGCTGACGGTGCTCAGGTCTTCGTGACCGGAGACCGCCTGGGCGGTGGGAACAGCGGCCAAGGCAATGATGCCGGTGGCAGCCAAGGCCAAGCCGGCCTTCTGGGAGGTGCTGGAAAAGCGGCGCTTCGAGGCGCGGCGACGGCCTTCGCCGTCTTGGTTCCGCACGGCGGTCAGCAGGGAAGTATCTTCGGCGCGACGGCGGCCGCGCACAGGCTTATTGGTCTGCAAAGGGGAGGTCCTCTCATATGCGCCTGCGAAGTTAGCTGTCGGATTCGAGAGAGAGTTCACTCGGTTCGGTCAGCGGCAAACAATGTGCCTTCGATGTTGCTGACAGAACTTCACCCCAAGGCGCCCCCAAGCGCCGTGTGTGGTTCCTCCGCCCCTGCCTGGGAAGAATTGAATTGACTGATCCGCTGACAGGGCTAGGCGTACGGATCAGGCTCTTACCATTGGTTGCGTAAGAATGCCTTTAAAAAGTATCGTGTCGGCGTGTCTTGTTACAAATCCGTTATGTGTGTTTGTAGACACACGAAGCTCCGATGGTGTAACAGATGGGCCGATTGCACGGCATCCAGCACGAGCAGCGCTGAAGCTTTAGCCGGGTTGAAGGTGTTGTTTCACCGCTACGGCCGTGGTGGCTAGCCGGTCGCATGGCGTCGCCGCACCGTCTTGCGGACGCACGTTGCCGCTCGCTGGAAGGAGCGCTCCGTGAATTACGCAGCCTGGTGCTGCCTGGCCCAGGCGTTATAGCCGCCCGCAACATCGGCGACATCGGTATAGCCGAGCGCCTTCAGTGCGCTCGCGGCAACGCTGGAGCGCCAGCCGCTGGCGCAGTGCACCACGATGCGCTTGTCTGCCGGCAGCTCGTCGTGGCGTAGCGGCAGTTCGGCCAGCGGAATGTGCTGGGTTCCGGGAATGGCGCCGTCCTCCCGCTCCCCGGCATTGCGGACATCGAGAACCACCGTTTCCGGGTCGGCCAGGGCGCTGTCCAGTGCATCCGCCTGGACCCGGTCCGTGCTGCCTGCCAGCTGAGGCTGCGCCGCGAGCAGGTCGGGAAGATTCGGGATGAAACCGACCACTCTGTCGCAACCAATTCGGGCAAGACCCAGTTGGACTTCGGCTTCCTTGCCCGGCTCGGCCACAATGACGATCACGTCGCGGTGGTCGAAGAACATGCCCGCCGTTTCCTCAAAGCGCCCGTCAATGCCCACGTTGATGGAGCCGGCCAGATGGCCTGCGGCGAACAGTTTCGGCGGCCGCGCATCAAGAGTCCGTGCCCCTGAAGATAATGCACGTTCCAGCGCATCCTCCGGGAGTGCCGCTGGATGCAGTCTGCTTGCCATCACCGGATGCCTGCTGCGGTTCAGTCTGGCGTCGGTGGCAAAGTACGTCGGAGCGGACGGTTGGCCGCTGGTGATCAGGTCCACGAACTCGTCCTCGCTCATCGGCTGGACGGAAGGGTTCGCGGCCTGCTGCTGCCCGATCGTCGATTCGCGCTCGGCCGAGAGGTTCTTCCCGCATGCGCTTCCTGCGGTGTGCGCGGGGAGCAGTCGCACGCTGCGATCAAGCTTCATCAGGTCATCATGCACCGAGTGATAGAGCGCGCGGGCCAATTCCACGGGATCAGCGCCGACGGATGCGGCAAGGTCAGGTCGGCCCACATCGCCGATGAAGAGGGTGTCTCCGGTCAGAGCCGCATGCGGTGTTTTGTCCGTTGCGCGCTCGCGGACCAGCACGGTGATGGACTCCCAGGTGTGGCCGGGGGTCTCATGGATCTCCAGTTCGACCTCACCCAGCGAAATCTTTTCCCCATGGTGCAGTTTGCGGAAGTCGTAGGCTGCTTCCGCCCGTGCGCCGAGCCCGATCCACGCTCCGGTGGCGGCGGCCAGTTCGAGGTGTCCGGCCACAAAATCGGCATGGAAGTGGGTGTCGATCACGCCCACGATGGTGAGGTTGTTTCGGGAGGCGTCGTCCAAGTACTGGTCGATGTCCCGCTGCGGGTCCACGACAACGGCTTTTCCGGTGGTCTCGTCCCCGATCAAATAGGAACTCAACGATAGTGAACTGAGGTGGTATTGATTCAGGATCACCGGTCCTCCTGGCGGGAGAAGGCCCTTGCCGGGGGTCTTGTCGGATGATGGTCATCCCAGTGTGGCACCGTTTCTGTGCGCGCAACAGGAATAGCATCCCTCCGGCAGGAATAATCCGGCAGTGCTCTCAGTTGTGAAGATAGATGCAATCGCATGAACAATAAGGACATGAAGGAGAAACCGGTGTCAGAGCGCAAAATCGTGGTGTTGTCCGCAGGGCTGGGCGTACCGTCTTCCAGCCGGCTGCTGGCGGATCAGCTGGCAAAATCCACCGTTGACCGGTTCCGGCAAGAGGGTGCCGATACCTCGGTGAAGACCTTCGAGTTGCGTGAGTACGCCGTGGATATCGCCAACAACATGGTGGCAGGCTATGCCGCGCCCAGACTCCAGGAGCTGATCGATGCGGTCACCGCGGCAGATGCGCTGATCGCTGTCACGCCGGTCTTCAGCGCCTCCTATAGCGGCCTCTTCAAGTCCTTCTTCGATGTGATTGACAAGGATGCACTGGCCGGAAAGCCGGTACTCGTTGGCGCGACCGGCGGCACTGCGCGCCATTCGCTCGCCCTCGACTATGCCATCCGCCCGCTCTTCAGCTACCTGCGCGCTCGCACGACGCAGACCGTGGTGTTCGCTGCACCCGAAGACTGGGGTGGCGTGGACGAGGCTGGCGGCGGCATCGTGCGCCGGGCAGGCCGTGCAGCAGCGGAACTGGTTGCACTGGTCCAGGATGTACCTGCCGAGGAGCAAGGCCGCGGCGGCATCGAGTCAATGAGCTTCGAAGAAATCCTCGCCAACGTCGGCCGCTGACCGCTAGCTCAAATACACCGTCGATATGCGGCAAGTTGACGACGGCGGCAGGTTGCCCGGGCGAATCACGTCTGGGCAACCTGTCTGTCAGTAGGGCTCCGGCTGGTCACCCAGATTGAAGTGACGGCCGTTGAGCTGCACTGGCTTGAGCTCAATGTAGAAATCCTTGAGCGTGGGAATCCAGGACTTGAGCCCGAGCTTTTCGGCAGCCTCGATTTCATTCCCGGACTGCAATACCCGTGCGGTTCCTTTGATCACGACGCTCCATGCCTCATCGCTGGTGATCCCGTCCGTTTCGAATATGACGTTCTCGTTGATCGTGACTTCAGCCAGCTTGGTGCCTGGTGCGCTGCGCATCAGCAGCTTGCCGTCGTGGGCGAGGTAGTTGATAGGGAAGATATCCGTCTCCCCGGCGGCAGTCAGGACAATGCGGCCGTGTTGGGTCTTTTCCAGCAGCTTCCAAGATTGCTCGTCGGTGAGTTCTAGGACCGGTTCATCGTGTTGGAACATCATGCACCCATTCTTCTACGCTGCGTCCGCAATCACTGTCCCCAAGTGGGGCTCAGTCCGGCAGGCACAGTCCAATGAAGGCGCCCAGTTCTTCAAGTCCCTCCGGCTTACTGGGGAGGTAGCTGGTCAACTCCCGGGAACGGACGATGACCGCCCGCCACTGCCCGCGGGAAACAGCTACATTGGTCCGATTGCGGTTGAGTACGAATTCCATTCCGCGCGGGGCTTCGGACGGTGCCGATACTGCCGTCGACACGATCACCACCGGAGCCTCCTGGCCCTGGAACTTGTCCACGGTTCCCACCCGGACGCCGCCCAACCCGGCTGACTCAAGCTGGTGCCGGATCAGCTGGACCTGGGCGTTATAGGGTGCCACCACCAGAATGTCCGGCGGACCCAGCGGCCGGGTTGTGCCGCCGTCCGTCCAGTGCAGACCGAGGTGCCGCTGGACCTGCCGTAGAACTTCAGCGGCTTCCTCGGCCGACGAGGTCGAATTTCCCTGATGCTCCAGCAGGATGCATTCCACTCCCGCTGGCACGCCCTGCAGCTGGCGCCGGTCCGCCGCAGGTGCGCTGTGCAGGCGGCCTTCATAGGCGAGCCGCGAGACTGCGGTACATAAAGCCGGGTGCATCCGCCACGTGAGCGCGAGGAAATAGCCCAGCTCCGGCGGAAGTGTGGGGTGCCCGGCCGACAACCAGCCCAAGGCGGACGTGTCTACCGGTTCCGGATGAGTGGCCTGGGTGACCTGCGGCAACTGCTGCGGATCTCCCAGCAGGAGCAGGCGCCGCGTCGCGCGGGAGACGGCCAGGGTGTTGGCCAGCGAAAACTGTCCGGCCTCGTCGATAACCAGCAGATCCAGCGACCCTGGCGGAACTTTGCTGCCGGTCATCGTCCAGGCTGTGCCGCCGACCAGCGCCCCGCCCGGTTCGGTGAGCAACCGTTCCACCTCGGCGTCCGTGCGGTTCCGCCACGGGACGTTCTCCGCATTGAGCTTCTTGGCCACCCGCTCCAGCGGGACGCGGCCCTTCTCCACCGCGGCCTTCATCATGTTTTCCACGACGGCGTGAGACTGTCCGACCACGCCCACCTTCCAGCCCTGCGCAACCAGCCGACCGATGACATGCGCGCCAATATGCGTTTTGCCGGAGCCGGGCGGCCCTTGGACGGCCAGGTAGGAACGGTCCAGTGCCTGGACGGCGGTGGTGATCGCGTCGATGTAGCCGTCCGGCTCCTGTTCAACGACCGGTAGCGACGCCAGGTTGCGCAGTCGCGGCGGAACCCGGCGGAGCAGATCGAGTGCCGGATGCGGCGGCAGCTGTGGCAATCCGCTGCTCACCAGTCCGGCAAGGTCCGCCAGCGCCTGCTTCAGCGAGGTGGTGGCCGGCGGCTGGTTCGGCGACAGTGCCATCGGCAGCTGGTCATATGGATCCGCCTTGGACGGCAGCCGCTCCTGGACCAGCAGGACATCCTTGTCGCCGGCCGCATCCAACTCGATGACCTGCGTTTCGAAGCAGTAGCTGCGCTGGTCGACGCCGGTGTCCCTGGCCTGCAGGAAGTCCGGAAACGGCCGGTCGTAGAGCCGGCACAACGAGGTGCCTTCCTTGATGGTCGAGCCGGGGGCCAGCGTTCCGGTCAACCGGAGCACGCGGACAGGATTCCGCTTCCCCGGCGGCACGGCCCACTCCTCAACAACCTCCGCGTCCTGCACGATGAACACGTCCCTCGTGTCTGCCCAGTCCGGCACCGGCGCGTTCAGCCGGTCGAAGTGGCTCCACCAGAACTGCTTGTCCTCGCGGCGGTGGTAACCGACCGCCGCGGCAACCATGGCGATGGCCTGGTCATCATCGGACAACGGCTCGCCGGTATGCGCGGCCTTGTCCGCAGCGGCCGCCACATGGTCCAGCAGCCGCTGCTCGTCCTGGGACGGCTCGTCCGGAACCTCAGGTGCTGTCCCGCCGTCGACTGCGGCAACGCCATCGGCGGTCGAGCCGGGCTGGATGCCACGTTCGGCCGCCAGCTTGAGCAGCCAGTTACGCAGCTCGAGTGTGGAGACGCAGTCGTACTCGTTGTAGTCGCTGATTCCGGCGAGGATCTTCGCCGCCTCATCGGCCCGGCCGGCATCACGTGCCTCGCAATAGTGGGCATAAGCCACCACCGAGGCCCCGGCATCCGTCACATCACCGCTGCGCAGGTTATCGCCCATGTACAGCGGCTCGAGCTTCTTGATGCTGTAGGAGTTCTCCGAGATCCGCAGGCTGTTGCGCACCGTGTCGTAGAGGTCAACCAGCACGCCTTCGCGCAGCAGCCCGTCCACGGCGTCCTCGCCCAGGACATGCTGTAGCGACAGTCGGCGCAGGGCTGCCTTTTCGTAGTTGGCGTAGTGGTAAATGTGCAGGTCTGGATACCGTTCGCGCCGTTGTGCGACGTAGTCCAGGAAGTTGGCCAGGGCTTGGCCTTCCTCCGCACGGTTGTGCGCCCAGAACGGCAGGAACGGCGGCTTGTCCTGCGGGGAGACCGGGTTCTCCACCACGCCGAAAAGGTACTCGAGGCCCCACGTGCCGGCGGCATCCTGCCAGAGCGGATCCCCCTCGAAGTCGAAGAAAATGTCACCCTGACTGGGGCGGGGGAGCGCGGCCAGCGCGTTTTGCTCCAGCACCCGGTAGGAGACCTTATGGGATTCACCGTCTTTGGCCGTGAATTCGACCGATCCGTCCGGCTCTTGGACGCCGGTCTGCATGCGCGCCTGATCCCGCAGCCTGGCTAACGTTCCGCCGGAGTCTTCGCCCGCCGGCAGCGGCATGGCGGCGAAGTCATCGATGGTGCGGATCCCGTCTGCCATCAGCTGGCGCCGGCGCGTGGTGCTCATGTGTGAAACCAGCAGCAGGTCCCGGTGCAGTTTGACCTGCTCGGAGCAGTAATCGCAGCGGCCGCAGGCGGTGTAGCGTTCGTCATTCCAGGCCACGGGATCCGGCTGCCCACGGTGCTGGCCGGTGATGGCCAGGAACCGGGTCCGGCGCTCCTTGAAGGCGGGCAGGATGTCCGTCAGGCTGTGGTTGCTGCGCACGCCGTTACCCAGCACCAGTGTGACCGTGGGGGAGGGCGTGATTCCGGCTTTGGCGAGTTGGTCGCCGTAGGCGGCAAGCTGCAGCAGGGCGGTCACCTTGGCATGGCGGGCCAGCTTGGTGTCATACACCGCGTAACGCAACGTCCCGCCGTCGTTCTCCTTGACGAGGAAATCCGAGCGGCCATGGAAGCTGCCGTCAAAAAACGCTGCCTGGAACACGACATCAGCCCCGGCCTCCAGGGCGGTAATGGATTCGGCGTGCTTGGCAGTCAGCTCCGGGCGGGTGTAGCCGCTGGTTTCGGCAATCTCCACCACGCCGGCCCCGAACCGGTCCTTGAATTCCTGCAGCACCCGGTGCTCATGGACATCGCCGAGCACCGCCGTCCGCTCCAGCATCTCGTCCGGAGCGAAGACGGCCTTGGGTGTGCGGCCCAGCTTCTCGTCCAGCTTCCGCAGCAACTGGTACTCGCAGCCGGCAGCGACCACCAGGTCACTGGCGGTGAAGACCAGTTCCGGTGCGGCGCCGGCTGATTCGGATTCAAGCAGGAACACAAGGCCTCCCGGGCTGACGGTGCCGCCGGCGTCGGAATCCCTGAGCTGATTTCCGGCGTCCGCGGTTGTTGATAGACGTAATTGACTTCTACCAGCCCGGTCTGACAATTTATGACGGTGCTGCGGCGGTTACCTGTCCGCAGGGTCCATTTCCATCCGCACCAGCGAAAAGAATCGGTTGCCAGCGCCGCTGCGGGTGCTGGGAATGAGCAGTTTCGCGTACTTCTCACACCACTGGGCGGTGCCGTCGGAGTCCAGGGCGGCCTTTTGCACAGCGTCGATGTCCTCTGAGAAGAACATCTTCTGTACGCCCTGCTGGCAGAACTGCACCAGGCTGAGCTGGGCTTCAATGTGGATCCGGACATCCACCCATTCGTCAAAGATGCTTTCGTCCGGAAGGCTCGCGGCCTGGTCGGTGTGCTTGCGGTCGTGTTCTGTTGAGTATGTATTCATCATTTCGTTCTCTCGATAGTTCTTGCCCGCACGGGTCCCCCTTAGAACCTCGTCGTTCTGCGAATATGCAGGCCGCTTCGTCATCCGAACCACCCACGAACATGGGGTTGGTGCGTGACCGGTCGGAGCCTTGGCAACACCACCGGCTAGCCGATTGTGTTGCCCGTCACATCTCGTGAAGCACTCCTACTATATGGTCACGGACGCAGATAGCCAAACGATTGCCCACAGGTAAACATCCGGATTGGGCTAAATGTCGCTTCGAGTCGCTGGTTCTCGTCCTGTTACACAGCATGAACAACAGTGCGTGACGCGACGCCGAACCCGTGGCATACTCTCAACAGCTTCAGGAACTGCGGTCGCTAAGCTCCGACTTGGCCGCATACCAACCCCACGCTCTATGGGTGGTTCGGATGACGAAGCGGCCTGCATTCGCCGTTGGCAGATGGTGCGGGCAAGAGCACGCGAAAGGACCGGTGCCCGGCACCGTTTTTCATGACCAGTATTTCCCCTGCACGCCAGGATCTGCGCGTAATGAGCCTCAATGACTACGAGCACGTAGCAGCCGCCCGGAAGGATTTTGTCGATTTCCTCCTCCGCACCGGCCGCGCTGCCGCCGCTCGGTCTGCCGCCGCCAACCCGATCAACACGGGCTCGTGAGGGAGCAAGCCGGCCTGCTGCTCGATACGGATGTGGTGACGGAGGTGCGTAGCGCGGAGCCGCACGCCGCCGTCGTCGATTTCCTGCAGCAGCGCCGACACCTGCGCATCTTCATCTCCGCGCTGACCGTTGGGGAACTGCGTGCCGCGCATGCCCAGCAGGAAACTGCGTCAAACAACGACGACGGCCGCTGGCTTGCGGAGCTGACCAAGCGTTTTGAGGGCTTCATCCTGCCGGTGGACCTGAAGGTCGCGACGGTCTGGGGGCCGATGTCCAGCCGCCCGGATGTTCCGGCCGTGGAGTCGCTGATCGCGGCCACGGCCGTCCGGTACTGCCTGACCGTGGTGTCCCGCAACGTTGCCGGCTACAGCAAGCTTGCCGTGCCGGCCATCGATCCGTGGCAAGTGGGCAGGTACGCCGTGGCGCAGACTGCGGCTCCGGACCATAAGCCCGGATAACGCGCGGTGCTGAGCCAGGGTGGGGAAACAGCGTGGGGAGCCTGCTAAAAAACCGCCAGGGGAACTGTGGAAGCGGGTGGAACTGGATAGGCTTTCCTTATGTTCCGGTACACCTTGCGTCAGATCCAGTACTACGTGGCCGTCGCTGAATCCGGCTCCATCAGCGGCGCTGCACAGGCCTGTCATGTGTCGCAGGCGGGAATGTCGCTGGCCATCAACGAGCTGGAAAAGGCCGTCGGGACCCAGCTCATCGTCCGGCGCAAGGCGAAAGGTATTACCCTGACCACTGCCGGGCGGGGCTTCCTCAAGGACGCGCAGGTGCTCCTGCGCGAAGCCGAGGAGATCCAGGCCCGGATCGAGGAACGGCACGGGGAACTGGCCGGGCCGCTGGCGATCGGCTGCTACACCACGCTCTCGGCGTTCTGGGTTCCGTTGATGACGGCGGGTTTCGCGGCGCCGAATCCCAAACTGGAGCTGACCATCACTGAAGGGGCGGCCGATGAGCTGCAACTGCAGATGCTGGAGGGCAGGCTCGACGCCGTGCTGACCCACACGCGGCATGTCACCGGCGGCGCAGAAATGCGGGTGATCAAGGAAGGTCGGCCCTACATCCTGCTGGGCGCGGAGCACCGGTTGGCCGACCGCGAGAAGATCGCGCTGCCGGAACTCGCCGAGGACGACATGGTGCTGCTGGACATCCCCTCGGTGCGCGACAACCAGCTGCCGAACCTGCGCGACGCCGGGCTGGACCCGAAAATCGCGTGGCGGTCGACCAGTTTCGAAGCGGTGCGCGGGATGGTAGCCCGCGGGCTGGGCTATACGGTCCTGGTCCAGCGGCCTCCGCTGGATGTCAGCTACGAAGGGTTGCCGCTCGTCTGCGTTCCCATCGACGGGCATATCGGCCACAGCGACATCTGTTTCGCCTACCCTGGGCGCCAACGGTTAAGCCGGCGCTTGACCGCGCTGATGGATTATTGCGCCCAAAGCGTCGACGCCGGCGACAGGGCAGCTGGGCGGCAGAGCAGCGGCGAGGCAGGGCTGACCGGGCGGCCGAACCGAAACACCGCTTAACCAAGCGGTGCCGGCTCCCGCAGGAACCGGCACCGCCGTCGTCGTACTTTTATTTCATTTCACTGCTCAGGTCCATGTTCTTGCCTTCCTTGGTGGCCAGCACACAGACGGCCGCCACGACGAAGGACAGCAGCCAGACCAGGCCGACCAGCCACAGCTCCCCGCCGGCGATGATGACCAGGCCGGAGGCGATCATCGGCGTGAAGCCAGCGCCCAGGGTCGAGGAAGACTGGTAGGTCAGCGAGGCGCCCGTGTAGCGCATCCGGGTGGGGAAGAGCTCGGCCACGAAGGCGCCGAACGGCCCGAAGATCACGCCCTGGATGATGCCGTTGGCCAGGAACAGGCCGATGGCGAAGCCCCACAGCGTGTCGGTCTGCAGCAGCCACAGGATGGGGTAGGCCAGGACGGCTCCGGCGATCATGCCGGCCAGCATGACCGGCTTGCGGCCGTACTTATCGCTCAGGCGGGCCGCGAACCAGATGGCCACGATGGTCAGGGTGGCGCCGACAGCCTTGATGTTGAGGACCGAGGTCGTGTCCACGCCGGCCTCGATGATGTAGGAGACCGCCCACACCGTCATCAGGCCCTGCACGGTGTAGGAGCTCATGCCGGCCAGCACACCCAGTACCAGGTTCTTCGGGTACTTGGTGACAACCTCGACGAACGGGATCTTCTTCTTTTCCGCAGTTGCTTCGAGTTCCAGGAACAGCGGCGTTTCGGCAACCTTGAGCCGGATGACCAGGCCCACGGCGATCAGCACGAGGCTCAGCAGGAACGGGATCCGCCAGCCCCAGCTCATGAACGCTTCCTCGGGCAGGGTAGAGAAGGCCGAAACGGTCAGCGTGGCCAGCACGGCACCGGCGGGACCGCCCATGTTGGCGAAGCTGGCGGCGAAACCGCGGCGCTTGGCCGGGGCGTGCTCGAGGGCAACCAGCATGGCTCCGCCCCATTCACCGCCGACGGCGAGTCCCTGGACAAGCCGCAGCACCACCAGCAGGATGGGCGCCGCCATGCCGATCTGCGCGGTGGTGGGCAGCAGACCGATCAGCGTAGTGCCCGCACCCATCAGGGTCATGGACACGATCAGTACGGTCTTGCGGCCGATCCGGTCGCCGAAGTGGCCGAAGATCGCCCCGCCCAGCGGACGGGCGACGTAACCGACGGCGAGCGTGCCGAAGGACATGAACAGCCCGACGGCGGGGGAGACGTTCGCGAAGAACACCTGGTTGAAGACGATGGACGCGGCCATCGCATACAGGATGAAGTCATAGAACTCGATGGCGCTGCCGATGAAGCTGGAGGCCAGGATACGGCGCATCTGCTTCGTGTTCAGGCTCTCCGAGATGGAGGATGCCTGGGGCTGCGGGGGAGTCATGGTGTTAGCACTCATTGGACAGTAGCCATTTCTTCCAGAATACGGTCAGTGGAGTCAGTACCGAAGGGAATAACGTCCAGATCGTTCGGAACGTAGAAGCGGCCGCCGAAGTCGGCGCCGGCGCTTTCCCACACGGACACGGGGGTGGTGCCTGGTACTAGATGGTGCAGGGCCAAGGCTTTTGCCCCTGCGCGGTTGGCCAGTGCGACTGCTTCAGCGGCACTGGTGTGCGATTTCTTGTGGTGGTCGATGGAGGCCTGGCCGGTGGAATTCGCGGCCGAACCATAGGCACGCTGCACCCAGTCAAAATCGATGGCCTCGTGGAGCAGCAGGTCGGTGTCCGCTGCGAGGCGGACCAGGTTCTCGCACGGTGCGGTGTCGCCGGAGATGGTGACGGAGCCGTGCTCGGTGTCGAACCGGAAGGCGAAAGCGGGGGCGATCGGCGGATGCTTCACCAGCGTGGCCGCCACCGTGACGTTTTCGTCCCGGTAGATCTCGAAGCCCTCCATGGCGGGAGTGGGATTATCGTTCGGGTGGTAACCACTCGCCGTCGGGATTTGGATGTCCTCGGGCACGAAGTAGTCGAAGGGCGAAGGCCGCAGCGCATCCAGAATGCGGTCGTTCAGGTCCGTGGCGTAGGCAGCCATGAGATGGGTGAACATCGCCTTGGTGCCGGGCGTCGGGTTCTCCGGAAAAACCGGCGAAGGCGCGACGGCGGCACGGGCGGAAACCGGGGGAAGCTCGCCGCGGTCGCCGGGGCCCATGATCCTGATCTGGTGCTGGTTGTCCTTCAGCGTGAACATGCCGAAGATCGCCAGGCTGCCCAGGTCGATCGTGTGGTCCGAATGAAGGTGCGTGATGAAGATGCCACGCAGCGAGTTGACCGGAAGCCCGGCGAGCATGAGCTGGCGTCCCACGCCGTGCCCGGCGTCCACCAGGTAAGTGCTGTCGCCAACAACGACGGCGGTGGCGATCCCCGAGCGCTTCCCGGCATTCTCGCCGGTCCACCAGCGTGGACCGCCGGCGGTGCCAAGGGTGACGACGCGTGGCGTCAGATCCGTACCGGTCATGTTGCAGAACTCCTTGTGTTGCTTATCACTTCCTATCGATAATCCGGTATCTGCAATGACCTGTAAAACTGTTTAAACCGGAGATCTAAACTGGTTTTGCTTATGTTTGGCGCGAGGCTAGCCCAAGCGACGAGGCCGACTAGCCCATGGTGATGAGGCCGACGGCCGCGCCGGCACTGACCAGCCCGACCAACTGCCGGGGGGCCAGCCGCTCCCTGAGTACGGTGATGCCCAGGACCACGGGGAGCACCGGATAGAGGGACGAGAGCACCACCGCGATGCTCATCAACTGCAACTGGGCCGCGAGCATGTAAAGCGTCAGGGCCAGCGCGGCCATGCCTCCGATCAGCGCGGCAGCCAGGACGGTTCGCGCCCCGATGCCGCGCAGCTTGGCGGCGGACGGCCGGGCGAGCGGCAGGATGGCCAGCGCAGCGGCGACCCGGCCGGCAACAATAGGCCACAGTCCTGCTTCTGCCCCCACCTGCGCCAGGGCGATGTACTGCAGTGCGATTCCGATGCTCGAGAACAGGGCATCGAGTGTGCCGGCAGCGCGTGAACCTTGCGGGCCGTTCTTGGTGACCGAGATCAGCCACAGTGCCGGGATGGCCAAAGCGATTCCCAGCCAGGCCGGGACGGTGGGACGATCACCTAGGACCGTTACGCCGACAAGGACGGGAAGGGCGGTGCCGCCAACGGCTACGAAAGGAACGACGACGCTCATGCTGCCGTGGCTGAGGCCACGGTAAAGGAACACCATGCCCATGCCCGTCCCGATGCCGGACACTGCACCCCAGGTCAGGTCCGCCAGCTCGACGGACGGTGCCGGGAAGAGTGGCGCGGCGCCCACGCTGAGCAGCAGCGCGCCCAGCTGGCCGATGAGGGCGATCGTTGTTGGATCTGCCCGTCGCGACAACAAACCGCCGACGAAGTCCGCGACGCCGTAAAAGAACGCCGAGCCCAGGGCGAACAGAATTGCCACGGCTCAGGCTGTCCATGCCGAATACTGCATGCCTCATGCAACCATCAGCAGCTGCCTATGGCAACGGCCCCAGTGGCATCGATGAATCACCGGAAGGCGCCGTCGTCGTTCTTGAAAGGTCCTTGAAAACCGGGTTCCGTTCCTCTATCGCGGATCCTTCATTGTTCCTACACTGCAGTATGGGCATCGATGTTGAGCAGCTGTACCGGGACCTGCATGCGCACCCCGAGCTTTCCTTTCAGGAGCACCGGACCGCCGGGATTGTGGCTGAGCATCTTCATGCCTTGGGCTTCACCGTGCACCCCAGCATCGGCGTCACCGGTGTTGTCGGCATCCTCACCAACGGCCCGGGCGGGACAGTCCTGCTGCGGGCGGACATGGACGGCCTGCCCGTAGAAGAGGCGACAGGACTTGACTATGCCAGCACGGCCCGTGGTGTTGATCAGGACGGCAAGGACGTACCGGTCATGCATGCCTGCGGCCATGACGTCCACGTCGCCTGCCTCCTCGGGGCCTTGGAGCGGCTCGCGGACGAGCGCGCAAACTGGCAAGGAACGGTCGTCGCGGTTTTCCAACCGGCCGAAGAGTCAGGCGGCGGGGCCCAAGCTATGGTCGACGCCGGCCTCTTCGACCTTGTTCCCCGCCCGGAGGTGGTTCTCGGCCAGCACGTAGCACCATTTCCCGCGGGTTGGATCGGCATCAGGCCCGGCGTCGCCATGGCCTCGGCGGATTCGATCAACATCACGATGTTCGGAGCGGGCGGCCATGGTTCCAGGCCGGAAACAACCGTCGACCCGGTGGTCATGGCGGCTGCGACAACCATGCGGCTCCAAGGGATTGTTTCGCGGGAGCTGGCCGCCGGCGATTCGGCGGTTCTGACTGTCGGACAGCTCCACGCCGGAACCAAGAACAACATCATCCCTGCGGAAGCCACCTTGGGAATCAGCCTGCGCACCTTCGATGAGCCGGTCCGGACGAAGATGGTCAATGCCATTGAGCGGATCGTCCGAGGCGAAGCATCGTCGTCGGGCGCCGTCAAGGACCCGCTGATCAGCTACGACGAACACTTCCCGCTGACCCGCAACGACGAACAGGCAACCCTTCGAACGACGGCGGCACTGGGCAACGTTTTTGGCCAGCGGATTATTGATCCCGGTCCGATCTCCGGAAGCGAAGACGTCGGAGTGCTAGCCACAGCTGCCGGGGCGCCGCTTGTTTTCTGGTTTGTCGGTGGCGCCGACCCGTCCTTGGCCGAAACCTTGGCAACCACTGGCAGGCTGCCCGAGGACATTCCGTCGAATCACTCGCCGCATTTCGCTCCGCTTATCCGGCCGACTCTCGGCCTCGGGATTGATGCGCTGGTAACCGCGGCGCGTGAATGGCTGAATTAGCCAATGGTGAAGCGGCGGGGATAATGGGCGGGTGAAATCTATACTTTGTCCCTGCCAGAGCGGGCAGGAGTATGCCGAATGCTGCGGCCGGTTCCACCGAGGTGACGCCGCGGCCGGCACAGCGGAGGAACTTATGCGGTCCCGCTATTCAGCTTTCGCCGTCGGCGCCGAAGACTACCTACTAAAGACCTGGTGCGTCGAGACCAGACCCACCGCGGTGGAACTGGATCCGAAACAGAAGTGGACGGGATTGGAGATCCTCCGTACTCGAAAGGGCAGCCCGCAGGACAAAATGGGCACCGTCGAATTTACCGCCCGTTTCCGGCAGGACGGCGCCGACCACGAGCACCACGAGGTCAGTACGTTTGTGCGCGACGACAACGGCAACTGGGTCTACCGCGAGGCGTTTTAGCCCTCGAGTAGCCCGCGGATGTCGTCGGCGGTGAGTTTAGAGGAGAACATGGCGTCGTCGTCCATCACGGAGGAGAAGAGCTTGGACTTGCCCTCCTTCAGCGCCATGACCTTCTCCTCGATGGTGTTCTTGGCGACCATACGGTAGACCATCACGTTCTTGGTCTGCCCGATCCGGTGCGTCCGGTCCACCGCCTGCGCCTCGCTGGCAGGGTTCCACCAGGGATCAAGCAGGAAGCAGTAGTCCGCTTCCGTCAGGTTCAGGCCGAATCCGCCGGCCTTAAGGCTGATCAGGAAGACGGGCGCGTGCCCTTCCTTAAAGCGGTTGATCACTTCGGCGCGGCGGCGGGTGGAGCCGTCCAAGTAGGTGTACTCGACGCCTTCGACATCGAGGCGTTCGGCTGCTTTCTTGAGGAAGCTGGTGAACTGGCTGAAAATCAGCGCACGGTGGCCTTCCGCCAGCACGTCCTCGAGTTGCTCGAAGAGGACATCCAGTTTGCTCGACGGTACGGCGGCGTAGTCATCATGGATCAGCGAAGCATCCAGGCTGAGCATGCGCAGCAGCGTCAGCGACTGGAAGATGGTGAACCGGTTCTTGTCCATGTTGTCCACCAGACGCATGATCTTTTGCCGCTCGCGCTGCAGGTGGGTGTCGTAAATCTTCCGGTGCTTGGCGCTGAGCTCAACCTCGAGGATCTGCTCCTGCTTCGGCGGCAGGTCCGAAGCGACCGCCTCCTTGGTACGGCGTGTCATCAGCGGCCGGATCCGTCGTCGTAATCTGGCCAGCAGTTCGGTGCTGCCGCTGCGTTCAATGGGCCGCTGGTACGTGTCCGCAAATTTCAGCGCCGAGGGGAACAACCCCGGGGCCGTAATTGCGAAGATGGACCACAGCTCCATCAGATTGTTTTCCATGGGTGTACCGGTGATGGCCAGCTTGAATGGTGTCTGCAGGTGGCGGGCGGCCTGGTGTGCCTTCGTGGTGCGGTTCTTCACGAACTGCGCCTCGTCAAGGATCAGCCCGGCCCACTTCTGCTCCTGGTAGTCCTCGGCATTCAGCCTGAAGATCGTGTAGGAAGTGATAACGACGTCGGCCTCTGCCACCGTCTCGGACAGTGGCCGGCGGGTTCGCGCCTGGGTATCGGTGATCGAGGTGACGCGCAGGCCGGGAGCGAACCGGCGGGCTTCGGTCACCCAGTTGGGCACTACGGAGGTGGGAGCGACGACGAGGAAGGGGCCGAGGTCGTCCGCTGCGGTTTCTTTGGCGTGAAGCATCAGTGCCAAAGCCTGCAGCGTCTTGCCCAGGCCCATGTCGTCGGCGAGCACTCCGCCGAGACGGTACCGCCACAGGAAGGCCAGCCAGTTGAACCCCTCGGCCTGATACGGGCGCAGCTCCGCGTGCAGTCCGGCCGGCAGGGGCGTGGGCTCCACCTGGTCAAGCTTCAGCAGACCACTGACCGACTGCTGCCAGGCCTGCGCCTGCTCCGTGTCCTCGGCGAGCTCCTCGAACTCGGCCCATAACCCGGCCTGGTAGCGGCTGATCTGCAGTTCGCCGCTGCCGCGGTCCTGCAGGGCCATGGCCTCATCCACCAGTTCGCGCAACTTGTCGAACACGGGCTGTTCCAGCGACAGGTAGGTTTTGTCCACCAGCAGGAGCTTTTTCTGCCCCTTGGACAGCGCCTTGAAGATGTCGCCAAACGGAATCTTGCGGCCTGCCACCGTGACCATGACACCCAGATCGAACCAGTCGGTCTGCTCGGTTTCCACGGTGCTGATGGTCAGTTCCGGCGTCTCGGTGAGCTCGCGGTAGTCAGGCTGCTCGCCGACGACGTCCACGCGCACGCCGTCAATCTTTTCCAGCCGGGGAATGGTCTCCTGGGTGAAATCCACTGCGGCCATGTCCTTGACCGTGGTTTCGGCCGGAATGTGCTCAACGTGCAGGATTTTGCGGACGGCAGCCTTCAACTCGGCTTCGGCTTCCGTGTCCCGGTACCCGGTTTCCTGCGCGTCTGCCTCGAGCGGCTTGCGGGCCGCCGACTCATTCCGGCCGTATTCGAAGACCCATTCCAGCTTCAGGCTGTTCGCCTTGCCGTAGGTCGCAGTGAGGACCAGCGCCGGTGGCAGGATTTCCGGCAGCTCCACGGAGGCGTCGCTGCTGGTGACGCTGATGGTGCGCTGCAGCCGGGGGTAGACCTGTTCGAGGAACTGCGGGACATCTTGCTCGGGAACGGCGACGGCGGCGGGCCGCTGCAGCAGTTGCTGCTCGCCGGCAGTCAATTGCTTTTGCGTGGGAGCAAGCGTGATTTGGCGCAGCACATTGTCGTAGCTGTAGGCTCCGTGGTTGCCGATGGCGCCGGCCATTTCCAGCGGCTGCGGCGTCCCGTCGATGTAGAGCGAGGGCTCCAGTGTCAGGCCGGCCTCGGGTGCCCGGGCGTCCAAGCGGAGCTCGGCGTGCCGGCCGATGATGACCGCGGTGTCCGCCTTGGCGCCGAGCATGGCAATACCTAAGCGCTTGGCCTCGTCAAGCAACTGCCACAGCAGCGGGCTGCTGAACTCATCCAGATACAGCCAGTCATTGTCCTCGCCGAAATGCAGCTGGCCGCTGGCGCGGTGGAGCGGCACGAACTGCGAAAACCAGCGGTGCTGCTCAGGATCAAGACTCATTCCGAAGGTCTTGAAACTGATGGAATTCCAGCGCAGATTGTTCCTGACCCAGCGGTCCTTATCATTCCGGACCACCGGGCGCACGCCCAGCTGGATCCGGTTAGTAGGCACGCGGCCGCTATGGCTCACGCCCGATCCGGGCCGCCATTGCTGGTGCGCCTGCAAGGTCTGGTCCCGCACTTCGAACTGCAGCCCCAGCGGCATCAGGCGGCTGCGCGTCTTGCGGCCGATGCTGCTGGCAGCGCGCTTCGGGGTGGACTGCGGTCCCGCTGCCAGCAACGAGTCCAGCGCCTGCTGCCACTGCGGAACCGCCGGAGAAGCCGATGCGCCGTAACCGGCAAATGGAGCGGGATCAGCGGACAGCTTGAATTCCTCGTTCGCGCGCAGATTCATCAGGTTGCCGTACAAGAGGGTGGCTGCCACGTGTTTGCAGTCGTAACCCACCGGGCAGCTGCAGGAATTATCGAGCAGGCTGTACCCGGCGTCGTGCTTCTTCTTGAGCTGGACCCGGCAGCGGTACGGCACCGCAGCGGTGCCGTTGACCCGGCTCTGCAGCACGCCGGTGTCCGGATCCCAGGTCAGGTCCTCGACGGCGTTGCCCGAGGAGTAAGCTTTGCCGCGGGCAAAGGCGGCACCGCCGACATGGCGGATGATCTCGCCGGCATCCACCTGCGGAAAAGAAAGTTGGGGCACGTCTTCCATCTTGTCACGCACCGCCGACAGGCCGTGGCCGGGTTCGCGCTGAGCTCACAGCCGCGGTGGCGGCGTACCTATTTGCTGGCGGTTGTGCTGTTGTCCGGTTCGATTTCCGTCCCCGCGGCAACCAACCGGTTCGCCGGAATCTGGGCTCGGGCGCCGAGAACGGTGATGTCGCCGTCGCCGCCGATCTTCGCATTGCGGCCGACGACGACGCCATCGTCGGCGATGACCCGGACCAGCTGGGCATCCGGGCCCACACCGACGTTGCGCAGGAGGACCGAATCCGCGACGACGGCGCCTTCTTCCACAACGGTGCCGGGGCCGATGACGCTGCGCTGCACCGTCCCGTGGACTGTAGCTCCCGCCGCGATCAGGCTGTCCTCAATCCGCGCGCCGGCGGCAATGAACGCGGGCATCAGCTGCGGGCTGGCGGTCAGGACCGGCCACGCAGGATCGTGCAGGTTGAATCCGCCGCCGTCGAGCAGCTCCATATGCGCTTCCCAGTAGCTGGGCACCGTGCCGAGATCGCGCCAGTACCCGTCCAGCCGGTGCTCCGCCACTGCTGCTTTCTCCACCAGATACGGGACGAGGCTGTCCCCGTAGTCCTGCAGCCCGGCCTCCGAGTCTGCGAGCAGATCCATGGTGTCGAGCAGGACCTGGGCGTCGTAGAGGAAGACCTCCGCGGCCACCAGCTTGCCCTGCGGTTCCTCCGGCTTGTAGTCGAATCCGGTGACCCGGCCGCCGTCGGCCTGGACCACGCCGAAGCGGGAGGCATCGCCGTCGATCTCTGTGGTGACCATGGTCATCGCGGCGTCGGCCCGAAGGTGCGTGTCGACCACGTCCCGGAAATCCAGCCGGTACAGATGGTCGGCGCTGAGGACCAGGACCAGATCCGGATCGAAATCGCGGATCAATTTGGCCTGCCGGTAGAGCGCATCCGCGTTGCCTTCGGCGAAGCCCTCGCCGTCCGCGCCCTGGTACGGCGGCAGGATCTGCAGGCCGCCGTGGGTGCGGTCCAGATCCCAGGGCCGGCCGTTGGCGATGTGGTCGTTCAGCGAATAGGGGAGGTACTGCTCCACAATCCAGACGTCCGAAATGTGGCTGTGCTTCAGGTTGGACAGCGGGATGTCGATCAGGCGGTAGTGGCTGCCGAACGGGACCGAGGGTTTGGACCGCTGGTCCGTCAGCACGCCCAGGCGGCCGCCCGCCCCGCCGGCGAGAATGATTGCCAGGATACTCGGTCGTTTCATCTTCCAAGCCTACTGACTACCGCGCTTCTCCACGCGAACGACGGCGGAGCCTTACCTTTGGCGACAAGCACTGTTAGCGTGGAAATCACCGGCCGCAGGCACTGCAACGCAACCTGGGAACGCCGCCTGAGGATGAGAAGGAGAAGGTCAATGAGCACTGACGCCAGCAATCCGCAAGAGGATCCGACGACCGAGCCGGAGGGGACTATCCCCAACACACAGGACGGTGTGGGCATGGGCGCCGGCGGAGAGGAAAGCACCTTCGAACCGGAAGAGACCCCGGAGGCCGCCCCCGAGGACACCGGGCATTCGGCCAGCGGTTCCTCCGACGACAGCGGCGCGGGCAGCAGCAGTTCTTCCGAGAGCGGTTCCGATGACCTGAATGACGGACGGCCCGCCCCGGTGGCGCACGAGGAAAGTTCGCCGGACCTTGGTGCGCCCCAGCAGGCCTCCGCCGAGGACGCATCGGCCGATCCGGAATCCGTTGAAGTCCCGGTGGCAGGCGAACCGACGGGACCGGCGGCGGAAAAGGACCGGCAGGAACCGGACGACCGCGGGCTGACCACGGACACGTCTTCCAGCGAGTAGCACGAAGCCGGTAGCCGAAGGGAACGCCGCCGGGAGCGGCAAACCAGCCGGGCAAGCAGCAGCCGTCCTTCCTGATGGGGCGCGGGAGGGGCGGCTGCTGCGTGCTTAAGTCCTTACTGCCGGAAGCGGGCCAGCGGGTTGGCCAGCGTTCCCTGCAGCTGGAGGCTGCCGGAGGGGTCAGCCAGATCCAGCATCTGCTGGTTGTTGCGCAGCTGCAGCCGGTTCAAGCAGGACAGCGTGAACTCCGGCGCGAAAAGATCGTGCCGGGCGAAGGCGTCCGCGAGTTCGGGATGCTGCTCCTGATAGTCACTCACGACGGCGGCGACGGTGTGCCAGAACTGAAGCTGGTCCAGCTCGCCGTGCTCATGCAGGATCGCGGCGAGGAAGCGGAAGAAGCAGTCGAAGACGTCGGTGAAAATGGAGAGCACTTTGTCCTGCTCCGGCACCTCGACCCGAATACGCGCGGCCGCGGCCGGCACCTGAACCGTATCGCCCAGCAGCACGATCTCTTCGCCAATGTCCTTCATGATGGCGCGCACGGGGACGCCGTCCTGCAGCACCAGGATCAGGTTTTCGCCATGGGGCATGAAGACCAGTTCGTAGCGGTAGAAGCAGTGCAGGACCGGAACCAGGTAGGCCTGCAGGTAACGGGTCAGCCATGCCGTGGGGGAGAGACCCGAGCGGTTGATCAGGGCAGCGGCCATCGGCTGGCCGTCCGCATCCACGTGCAGCAGCGACGCCATGGTGGTCAGTTGTTCTCCCGGTGCCAGCGAGGGCATCGGGCTCTCCCGCCACAGTGCCGAAAGCATCTTGCGGTGTCCGGAACCGGCGGGCGAGCCGGCCTCGAAATAGCGGTTGCGGTAGCCGATTGCAGCAGTTTCGCGCAGGATGCTGAAGCCTTGGTCCTGCAAAGTTCCGTCGGACTGGACAAGGCGGTAGACCCAGTCGTTGATTGCGGGTGTGCTCTCCATGTAGTCGGGTGAGAGCCCGCGCATGAAGCCCATGTTCAGGACCGACAGCGCCGTCTTGACGTAGCACTTGGTGCCGGTGCTCCGATTAAAGAACGTGCGGATCGACTGCTGCGCCTGGTACAGATCCTCGCCCGGCCCCAGATAGACAATGTGCTGCCGGGCGATCTCGGCGGCGAAGGTGACCGTCAGTTTGTTCTCCCATTGCCAGGGATGGACCGGCATGAGCAGGTAGCCCTCCGGCAGCAGGCCACGGGAGGTTAGCTCGGCGTCGTAGGCGGCCAGGGCCGCAGCACCGAGCTCGGCCTCCATGTGGTCCCGGTAGCCCAGTCCGTCGATCGCGTGGAACGCCGCGTGGTCCCGGTGCACGGCAATCCACACCAGGCGGACGCTGCTGCCGGTTTCGGGTGCGTACGCGAGATAGTCGTGCAGGCCGAAACCGAGCCGGCCGTTGTTCGCGACGAAACAGGGATGCCCCTCGGACATGGACCGCTCGATGGTTTGGAAGTCCGAGGCACGATCTGCCCCACCCGTGACGCCTTGGGCCAGCGCCGCGGAATCCGGGGCGCCCGGGCGGATAGCCGGATCCGCGGCAGGATCCGCGGCCGGGCCGGAATTCTTGTAGGCGTGTCCGGACAGCGTGCTGCTGATCTCCTCCAGGTAGACCGGGAGCATGGCCTCGTTGATGCCGAGGGTCCGGCGGAACTCGGTGATGAAGTCGAGGGCATCGAGGGGCCGCTCCGCGCCGTCGATCACGCGGTGGATACTGGCAGCGGGGATCAGCCAGTGGTCCAGCTCCAGCAGCTCGGCGGCGAAGAGATACTGCACCCGACCGTCGTCGGAGACCAGCCGGTAGGCGCCGCCGCCGCGGGGTTCGGGTGTGAAGATCCGCTCGTGCGAGAACTCGGCCAGGGCTTTCCGGACCAGATGGCGGTTCGCCGCAGCCCAGCGGGCGGGCGTCAGATGGAGAGGCTCACCAGCTGTGGGCCCGGGTGTCGTGACATTCCGCCAGGCACCGGGGTGAAAGGCGGCGTCGTGAGTTGGTACGTCTTGGGTTGCGACGCCTTCAGTTGGCAGGGAAGCGTGGCGGGAATCGGCTGCGGTAGTCATGATCGGACTCCTTCGATGGCTTGGCTGAATTGTTCGCGGGTGCAGAAACTGAGCAGGGCGTCCTTGTCCGGCAGGGTGAGGACGCGGTCTTGCCGGAAGCCCATGCGGGCGTTGAGGGCGAGGATCTTGGCATTGCGCACGTCCGGCTCGACCACCACGCGTTCGGTTGCGGGCCGGTCGAAGAGGAACTGCATAACGCTGCGAAAGACGGCCGCAGTGTAGCCGGTGCGCGGAACCTCCGGCGGCCCGACCAGCAGATGCATGCCGACGTCGCCCGGCAGCACATCGTAGCGGCCGGCCAGCGGTGAGTACTGCGGTTCGTAGCATTCGAGCAGGAAGGCGGGGACACCGCCGTCGCACCCTAGCCACGCCTCGTGGTGCGGGTCGGCGGCGATCTTGGAGTGTTCCCCGGCGACGTCGCTGACGGTGGCGTCCAGCATGTCCCAAAAGCGTGCGTATTCCTGCGTGACCCAGCTGTGCAGGAGGGGTGCGTGCGCGGTGGGATCAACGGGCTCAAAGGTGAAATTCACAGCGCCGCCTCGGCCGCCATCGGTGTGGCCAAAGGAGCGCTCAGCGGAGCGGCAGGCACGGAGGCATCGGCTTGCGCCGCCGCAGGCCGAACGCCGGACGCAGCTGCCGGGGGAACACCGAACTCCTGGAACGCGATGCGCCGCTCCACCGGGTAGTACTCCCAGCCGAGCATCTCGCGGATGATGCAGGAATTCCGGTACGCGGCCATGCCCAGATCCGGCGTGACGAAGCCGTGCGTATGCAGTTCGGCGTTCTGCACGAAAATCTCACCGGGCCCGACGCCGATGCCGTAGCCGCGGTCCACATCGAACCTGCCCTGGCCGTCGCGGCGGATCCGGTGGTTGATGCCGGCCAGGAAATCCGGCTCCCGGTAGGTATAGCCGGTACCAAGAACGACGGCGGCGCTTTCCACCGCGAACCTCCGCCCCTGTTCGAGGTGGTGCAGTTCCAGCGTGTGGAGTCCGGTCACCGGGTTGTACTCCGCCGCCTCCAACGAGACATTGGTCAGCAGCCGGGTGCGTACGGGACCCGTCAAGCTCTTGGTGTAGAGCAAGTCGTAGATGTCGTTGACCAGGGCGCCGTCGATGCCTTTGTACAGATTGTGCTGGTTGGCATTGAGGCCCTGCCGGGTTTCCGCCGGCAGGGCGTGGAAGTAGTCCACGTAGTCCGGCGATGTCATTTCCAGCGTCAGCTTGCTGTATTCGAGCGGGAAGAACCGGCCCGAGCGGGTGACCCAGTTCAGCTCGTAGCCACACGTATCGATGTCCTGCAGCAGGTCGTAATACAGCTCGGCGGCGCTCTGGCCGCTGCCGACAATGGTGATGCTGGCGCTGTCCTGCAGTTCGCGTTTCCGCTCCACATACTGCGAGTTGTGCAGCGTGGTTCCGCCGGCATCGAGGATGCCGCGGCAGGACTCCGGGACGAAGGGCTCCGTCCCGGTGCCCAGCACCAGCCGGCGGGCGCGGCTGACGGTTTCATCGCCGGTGCCGGTGTTTTGCGTGCGGACTTCGTAACCGCCGTCGTCATAGCCGACGTGGACCACGCGCTCGCCGAACCGGACGTTGGGCAGCTTGGCCGCCACCCATTGGCAGTACTGGTTGAATTCCGCGCGGAGCGGGTAGAAGTTTTCGCGGATGTAGAACGGGTACAGCCGTCCGGTGTCCTTCAGGTAATTCAGGAAGGAGTACGACGACGTGGGGTCGGCGAGGGTGACCAGATCGGCCAGGAAGGGCACCTGCAGATGGGCATCCTGGAGCAGCATACCGGGATGCCAGTCGAAGCCGGGGCGGGCATCCAGGAACAGGCCGTCGAGCTCGGGGATCGGTTCGGTGAGGGCGGCCAGGCCCAGGTTGAAGGGGCCGACGCCGATGGCGATGAAGTCGTGGATTTTGGTGTTCATGCCCGCTCTCCCGCCAAGTAGCCGGCACCGATGTTCCGGACCAGGGCGAGGATCTCCTGCAGGTCTTCCAGCGTGGTCTCCGCATTGAGCAGGGTGAACTTCAGGTAGTGCCGGCCATCAACCTTGGTCCCGGCGATGACTGCTTTGCCCGAAGCGAAGATGGCCTGGCGGATGTGGAGGTTGAGGGCGTCTGCCGTTTCTCCGTCGAAGCCGACGGTGCCGTTGGGGCCGTCCACGCAGTCCGGAGCCTGCGGCAGGTAGCGGAAGACCAGAGTGCTCAGCTGGGCCGGGGCGGCGAGCTCGAAGTCCGGATCATTCGCCAGCAGTTCGCCGGCCTGCCGGGCCAAGTCGATTGACTCATCCAGCAGGGCACCGATACCGTCCGGCCCCATGATCCGCAGGGTCAGCCACAGCTTAAGGGCATCGAAGCGCCGGGTGGTCTGGATGCTCTTGTCCACCTGGTTGAGGGAAACGGTGCCTGCCGTGCTCTGCGGGTTCAGATAATCCGCGTAGTAGGCCACGTGCCCCAGCATGGCGCCGTCGCGCACGAGGATGGCGCTGGAGCTGACCGGCTGGAAGAACGTCTTGTGGTAATCCACTGTGACGGAATCTGCGGCACCGATCCCGTCCAGCAAGTGCCCGTGCCGCAGCGAGGTGATGAGCCCGCCGCCATAGGCCGCATCCACGTGGAGCCACGCGCCGAACTCCTCGGCCAGCGTTGACAGGGCGGCGAGCGGATCGATGCTGCCGAAGTCGGTGGTGCCCGCCGTCGCCACGATGGCCAGCGGGAATTCGCCCCGGGCCCGGCTGGCTGCAAGAGCCTCTCGCAGGGCAGCCGGGTCCATCCGTTGGTGGGCGTCGCACGGAACCTGAATGACGCCGTCGTACCCCAGGCCCAGGAGCGAGGAGGACTTTTCGATACTGAAGTGGCTTGCCTCGGAGGCGAAAATCCGCAGCCTGTCCAGCAGGCCGGGCAGGCGTTCGGAGGCAAGGGCCGGATCCTGCCGAAGCCGGCTGACGGCATGGTTGCGGGCGATCAGCAGGGCCTGCAGGTTGGACTGCGTGCCGCCGCTGGTGAACACGCCATCCGCCGCCGGTCCCAGACACAGCCGGCCGGCGGTCCAGTCGATCAACCGGCGTTCCATCAGGGTGGCGCCGGCGCTCTGGTCCCAGGTGTCCAGCGAGGAATTCACAGCTGAGAGGACGGCCTCACCCACGAGTGCGGGGATGACCACCGGGCAGTTCAAATGGGCCGCGTACTGGCTGTCGTGGAAGTAGACGGCGTCGCGAAGGTAGAGGGTTTCGAGCTCCTCCAGCGCAGCGGCAGTGTCCGCCAACGGGGCTTCCAGGTCGACGGCCTCCACCACGGGGGCCAGCTGTGCCGGGGCGATTCCGGTGAAGGGCCGGTCGACGCGGGAGACCTTGGTGGCGACGAGATTGACCGCCTGCAGCACATCGGCCACATAGCGCGGGGAATTGCGGGCGTTGAAGAGCTGGTTGCTGGCGGCGAGAGCCAGTTCGATCCGCGAGCCGAAGTCGGCCCGCTCTTCCGTTTGGGGCAGCAAAGTCATCAGCAGACTCCCTGAAGTAGCCGGGGAAAGGAACAAAGGCAACCCTTACTTAGGCTTACCTTTGCGTCAAACTTTTGTGCCCTAATTGGTCGAGAGTGAGGAAATCTTGGGACTTAAACGTGGAATCTTCGCATTACCTCTTCCGCATGGGCCGCTCCCGGTGGAAAATTTGCGCACGCGACTTTGCCAAGCGCGGGGCGGGCCGAAATCCGCTTGCCGACAAAATGACCCCGCCCATCGCTCCGGCCGTAGTGCTGGCCACGTATTACTGACTGCCCGGTCGGAAGTTGTGAAACAATACACGGGTCCCCGTGATGGCCCGCATACCGCCAGAGCCCGGGACTAATCTCCCCAAGGATAGGAAAATGGCTGATGTCAGCTGACAGCAACACGCCAACCGGAGCGGTGAACCACGCCGACCGGATTGACGACGACGGCGGCAAGCCCGCCAAATGGAAAATTGTTGGCCCCGGACTCGTCGTTGCGGCGACCGGTGTCGGTGCCGCGGACATGGTCGCCACCCTGGTGGCAGGCTCCCAGTTCGGTTACCAACTGTTCTGGGCCGTGATCGTCGGTGTCATCCTGAAGATCGTCCTGGTTGAGGGCGCGGGCCGTTACACCCTGGCCACCGGCAAGACCATCTTCGAAGGCTGGCGCTCACTGGGCCGCTGGACCACCTGGTACTTCGGGCCCTACATCATCATTTGGGGCTTCGTCTACGGTGCCACCGCGATGTCCTCGGCCGCCCTGCCGCTGGCTGCCTTGTTCCCGGTGTTCCCGCTCTGGGTCTGGGCGATCCTGATGGGCCTGGCCGGTTTCGCGATGGTCTGGTTCGGCAAGTACGCCACCTTCGAAAAGATCACCGCTGCCCTCGTCGGCATCATGTTTGTGACCGTTGTGGGGCTGGCTGTCATCGCGGTTCCCAACATCCCCGAAATGCTCACGGGCCTGATCCCGTCGATCCCGGCCGAAGGCGGCCTGCTGTCCACCCTGGCCCTCGCCGGCGGCGTCGGCGGCACCATCACCTTGGCCGCCTACGGCTACTGGCTGCGTGAAAAGGGCTGGTACACGCCCAAGTGGATGCGCGTCATGCGGATCGACAACTCAGTTGCGTACATCATGACCGGCGTCTTCGTCCTGGCCATGCTCATTGTCGGTGCAGAGGTTGTCCGCTCCGCCGGCGTCTCCATCAGCGGCGGCGACGAAGGCCTGCTGGAACTGGCCGGCGTCCTCAATGAACGCTACGGCGACGTCGTCGGTACCGGCTTCCTGGTCGGCTTCTGGGCCGCATCGTTCTCGTCGATCATCGGCGTCTGGAATGGTGTGTCGCTGATGTTTGCCGACTTCTGGGGCCACATGCGCAAGAAGGAATCCGGCCACCCGGACACCCGCGTGGGCGGCAAGTACTTCAAGTTCTACGTGCTCTGGCTGACCTTCCCGCCGATGCTGCTGTTCATCCTGGGCAAGCCGATCGGCCTGATCCTGGCGTACGGCGTACTCGGTTCACTGTTCATGCCGTTCCTGGCTCTGACCCTGCTCGGCCTGCTCAACGGCAAGCGCGTGCCGAAGGAATGGGCCAACAAGCTGCACACCAACATTGCCCTGGGCATCTGTGCCCTGCTGTTCGGCATCCTCGGTGTCCAGCAGCTGGTCAAGGCCATCGCCCCGATCTTCGGCGGCTGACCCCGCGGGCAAAAACATACCCAGCTAAAAGACTCTGCCCTGCCGCAACCCCAATGTGCGGCAGGGCAGAGTCCTTTCAAGGGGCCGGCTGGTCGTGGGTGACGATCGAGGCGAGGAACTCATCCGCTTCGGTCAGGCCACGGGCAGCTTGCTCAAGAATGGCCCGCGCCTCGGTCTCCAGTGTGCGGCCGTGGCAAGCGGCCAGCACGCGGAGGCCTTCGATGGTGCGCGCGTTCAGGTTGGGAATGCTCAGTGTCTCCATGACGCCACCTTCCGTGTGACATCAATGCTAGACCCGGCCTTTCGCACTGTCACCGGAGCGGCTGGTGTTACCGGAGCGGATCGAAGGGCTGGATCTCATCCGGAACGTGCCCGGTGGTGATCTGCTCGGCCAGCAGTTTGCCGGTGGCCGGACCCAGGACGATGCCCCACATGCCGTGGCCGCCGGCCACGTAGACCCCGGGGGAGCGGGTGGCGCCGACCACCGGCAGCCCGTCCGGCGTGACCGGCCGTGCGCCAACCCAGATGTCCTCAAGGTTTTCCAGGTCCATGTTGGTAAACAGCGGGCGTACCGAGGCGAGGATGGCGTCGATGCGTCCGGTCTGCAGCGGCTCGTCCGGACCGCGGAACTCCATCGTGCCGGCGATGCGCAGCCGGCCCTGGTACGGCGTGCACGCCACGCGGCGGGCCGGGAAGTAGATGGGGAATTCGGCCGGGTCGTCGGTGGCCACGCTGAACGAGTACCCGCGGCCGGCCTGGATTTGCGTCTTCACTCCGAGCGGCTTGGCCAGCTTCGGCAGCCACGCCCCGGTAGCGAGCACCACGACGTCGGCGTTCACCGGTTCCTGCCCGTAGCTGTCCACAGAGATTCCCTGCGGGCCGTGGCGAAGCGAGTGCACCTCGCCGCCGGTCACAATCCTGGCGCCGCGGGCCTGCACTGCGTCGGCCAGTGCCTGCACAAACGGACCGGGTTCGATGAAGCGCTGGTCTTCCATTTCATAAACCGTGGAGACTCCGGCGGATAGCTGGGGCACCTTGACCTGCGGATTGTCCAGGCGCTTGAGCGGCACGCGCTGGCCGGCCTTCTCCACCTGCTGGATCTCGTGGATGAACGGGCCGCTTTCCTTTTCCTGCTCGAAGCCGATGACAAAGGGGCCCTTCCGCGTCCACGCGTCCACGCCGTTCGACGTCAGTTCGTCGAAGGAGTCCAGGGCCATGCGGTCGATCGGGGTCAACGCGGCCATCGCCTTGTTCCACGCCTTCGCGGTAGCGTGCAGGCCGAAGCGTGCCAGGAACGCCCAGAGCTTCGGATCCAGCCGGGCCGGGATGTGCAGCGGTGCGGTCGAATCGAGAAGCGCCTTCGGCGCATAGGACCACAAGGTCGGATCGGACAACGGCATGGCCATGCCGGGCGTCAGCCACCCGGCGTTGCCCCACGAAGCACCGGCGGCTACACCGGAGCGATCGAGGATCGTCACCTCGATCCCGCGTTCCTGCAGGTGCCAAGCCGTAGCCAGGCCAACCATTCCAGCACCGACAACGACGGCGGTGCGCGGCGACTGTGCGCGTGAGTACATTTTGCTCTCCCTCAACTATGACTCGTGCCACATGGCATTTCCTCCAGTGTGAACAATCTAAAAACAAGTCGCAATTGATTCGACGATGATTCTGCGCGAAGCTGGATTTATGCCGAGTGATTCAACAAAAGCCGGAAGTTATACCCGCCGGCCGAACAACGTTCGACACGCTGTTTTGGATGAAACGGACCGCATCATCGTGCAGCTGCTGCAGGCCGATGCACGCACTCCCAACAACGCCATTGCCGCTGCCGCCGGCATCGCACCATCCACTTGCCATGGCCGGATCCGCTCACTTCAGGAGCGCGGCATCATCCGCGGCTTCCATGCGGACGTGGACCCCGCTGCCGTGGGGCGCGGTCTGCAGGCGCTGATCTCCATCCGCCTGCAGGCGGATGCGCGGTCCAACCTGACCAGGTTCGAAAAGTACCTGGCCGGCTTGTCCGCCGTCGAGAGTATTTTCTTTGTCACCGGGGACCGGGATTTCATGATCCATGTCGCGGTGGCCGACTCCGAGGCGCTGCGGGATCTCGTGGCCAACAATCTAAGCCTCCGGCCCGAAGTGGCCGGCACCAATACCACGGTGATTTTCGAATACGTCCGTCCGCCCGGCAGTTCCCTCGCACCCTGACCAGCCTGCCGTCGGTGCCGTCTGTTCAACGTGTGACCTTGCCTGCAGGCCGTAACATCGCACTCTTGTTGACATGTCAATGAACCTGCCTCTAGGATAGTTGAAGAATCAACCAACAGACAGAAGGTAATCATGTCCTGGTTCAAGAACCTCTTCCGCTCGTCAAATGGCCGTCGCTCCGCAGAAACCCCTGTTGAGCAGGCTCCCGCCCCGGTAGCAGCCGATGTTGCCGCTCCGGCTCCCGTAGCCGAAGCCGCTCCTGCCGAGCGCGCCGCGGGACTTCCCCGGATCGCCATCCTCACTGGAAGTACCCGCCCGGGCCGGGTGAACGGCTCCGTAGCCGAGTGGGTGCTGGCCCAGACCGCCGGCCGCACCGATGCCGAATTCGAGCTCGTAGACATCGCCGATTTCAATCTGTCGCTGCTGGATGAGCCGGCCCCGGCCATGTACCAGAGCTACCAGAACGAGCACACCAAGGCCTGGTCCGCGAAGATCGCCGGGTTTGACGGTTTCATCTTCGTGGCCAACGAATACAACCACACCGTCGGGCCGGCGCTCACCAACGCCCTGTCGTTCCTGAACATGGAATTCAACAACAAGGCCGCCGGCATCGTTTCCTACGGTTCTATGGGCGGCGTCCGCTCCGCCGAGCACCTGCGCAACGTTCTCGCCGAACTGCAGATCGCCGTCGTCCGCAACCAGGTGATGTTCTCGCTCTTCACCGACTTCGAGAACTTCGCCGACTTCAAGCCGACCGAACAGAACGCCGGCACGCTTGCTCCCATGGTCGACCAACTGGTCCCGTGGGCCAAGGGCTTCACCACCATCCGCGCCGAACTGCAGGCCGTCAGCGCCTGATCAGACGGGTCCAGCAGAAACAGTTCCGCCCTGCAGCACTTGTGAAGTGCGGCAGGGCGGAGCTATTTAAAGTACGACGGCGGGACCAGACCGGGTGGACCTGTCTCGCTACCCGGACCGGCCGCGGCGCGGCAGCCAGTCCCGCACACGGGCTACAGGTGGATCTTTACATCTGCATCCGCACGCAGGTCCTTGACCAATGCCTGCGCTGCTTCGCTCTGCTTCTGGCCCTTCAGCTGCTCTTCGAGTGCCGGCTTGGCTTCCTCAAAAGGCGGAATCTCGGCGCCCTGGCCGCCCTGCTGCTTCATCTGCTCCTGCTGGGCCTTGGCCTGGTCGTAGGCCTTCTTCAGCTCTTTTTCCGTGGGCTTGGTGTCCCCGGATTCTTCGGTAACGAGCGCTTCCACTCTTACCTGCTTCTCGATTTCGGACATGACGGTTTTCTCGTCCATGCCCTGGTCCTTCATGGCAGCCAGGAACTCGTCCTTGCTCTTGAGCTGGCTCGATTTCACCAGCTCGTCCAAGGTGGCATCCACTTCTTTCTTGGGTGCCTCGAGGCCGCGGTTGTCTGCTTCCTGGGTGAGGAGGACCGAACTGATCATGCCATCGGCGGTCTGCTTTTTGAGCTGGTCCTGGTCAAGTTTTTGCCCGCCCATTTGCGACTGCATGGCCATTTGCTGGAACTGGCCTTCATAGGCGGCGACAAAGTCCTTCTTGGCGATCTTTTCGCCGTTGACCTCCGCCACCACATCGGGAACGTCCTTGGTGTCCGGCTTGGGCATTTCCTGCGCCTCCGGATTCGCGCCTTCGGAGGCCGCGCCGCTCGGAGCCGGTGCTTCCTGCTGGGTGCTCGCGCTGTTTCCGCCTTCTCCGGCGGGGGCACTGCATGCGGTAACGGCAGAAATCGAACCCGCCACGGCCAAGGCCAAAAGCCACTTCTTGCTGCTCATAAAGTCCTTTCCAATCAAGTTAACCACCGACGCTAACAGGCGCTGGCAAATCCAGCTCCCAGCCGGCGTTCAGGAATGGCCGGAAGCTCCCGGCGTGCGTGAGCCATAAAACCGCTACCGCCCGGACCCGTGAAGACTGCAGAGCGCCCGTGCCACACACCCTTATTTTTCGGCGCGGACGCTGTTAATGTGGAAGTACCGGCAGCCGTCGGTCATGGCCCGCCGGAATGGATCCAGCCGGAGCCAGAGGCGGCACCAGGAGGTAGTCATGGCATCAAAAGAAGAGATCCAGCAGGAATCGGGGGACCGGGAGCACGCTCTCGGCGTAACGGAGCCGGGCAAGACGGACAAAGACACCGACCAGCCCCTCGACGAGGATCTGCCCACCGGACATCTGGAGGCCACCCCGGAAACGGACTGAGCCGAAAAGAAGCTGCACATGAAGGTGCCCTGTACGTTTCGCGTACAGGGCACCTTCTTCCTGGAAACCCGGTCAGGTATTCATCCGTGTATCGCCACGGTGCCGGACCATATACGCAACCCCCAGTCCCGCCAGAACCACGCCGACAATGAAATGCAGCCAGTTAGTGGCCATGTTGAACGACATGAAATTAGCTGCGGACTCCAGATTGATAATCAGGCCATAAATCCACATGGCCAGATACAAGGCGCCTGCACCAAGCAGGAAGTCCTTGGCCCCGGCAGCCGTGCGGCTCATGGCCCACCCCGCAGCACCGACCACGATATAGACGATGTTCAGCAGCATGGAGATCTGGAATGCGTTGAAGAGCATGGCCTCGGAACCGGCGGCGAATGCCAGCTGGTCATAAGCCATGGTGATGCCTGGAATGAATCCCAGGACGCCGAGAACAATTAGAACAATGCCCGAGCCCATCGCAGCGTTTCGCACATTTCCACGTGAGACATGTGCATGATGCGCAGACGGTGAAGCGGTGGCCATTTCTCCTCCCAAAACTGTGAGTAACAATTTTCGCCGGGCGCATGCCCGGCTGTTGGTAGGGCGTATCTGACGGAGTACCAGCACTTAAATTCTACTGCTGCAGGGGTGCGAAGCATATGGAAAAGTTGCCGCCGGCAATAACGACGGCGGCTGCTCGGCTGCGGTTCCACCGGTCACCGGCGGCGGCCAAGCACCGTGATGACGGTGGCGGCCAAGCACCGTGATGACGGTGGCGAACCACACGGGCCATAAGTAGGCTGAGTATTACCAGTGCCGCGGCATCGGGTCCCGGCGCCTTCCGCACGAAAGGACATGCTCATGGAAACCTGCGATACCTGCGGCAATTACGACAAGACCTTCACCATTACCAAGGGCGACAAAACCGGCACGTATGACAGTTTCGAATGCGCCATCCACGCCCTGGCTCCCACCTGCGAGCACTGCGGCTGCCGCATTCTGGGCCACGGCGTCGAGGCGGACGAGCGAATGTACTGCTGTGCCCACTGTGCCAGGGAATCCGGACACCAGGAAGTGGTGGACCGCGCCTGAGGCCAACGCCGACGGCCTCAGGCGGGGCCCGACCCGCTGAGACCCGGACTGTTGGTTGAAGCCGGTCCCCTAGTTCGAGCCGGCTGAGGACACCGCGGTCATGGTGGTCACGGTGGTGGCAGCCGTGATCGCGGCGGAGATGGCGTCCTTGACCGCCTTGGACGCCCAGTCGCCGTCGGTAATTTCCTTCACCCGTTCCTTGGGGACCGGGCCCAAACGCTTCTGCAGAATCTTCGTGGCATCCGCCAGTGCGATGACACTGGCGCTGAAGCCGTCGGGCCGGAGACCGGACAGGACGTTGCCTATCCGTTCGCGCAGCTGCTGCTCCGGGACCGGATCGACTTCCGGGTATCTAACGGTGGGGAAGACCCACAGGATCCTGCCTTCTACGCGGGTCACAATTTTCCGGGCGGCGAGCAGGTCGCCGACCAGCTTCCTGGGAGAGCGGCTGGCAAACTTCGTTACCCAGTGTTCGGTCTTATATGGTCTGCGTGCATCAGTGATGAGCTGCAGGAAAGGCCGATAACCAATTGAACTGTCGACGTCATACCCGGGCGTAGGAACGACCTTCCGGTCCTGGATAGTGATGGCGCCGGTCAGGGCCAGTTCGCTGAGGATGGCTCCGCCCAGGCCATAGCTGAGCGTTGATCCGTCCAGCATCGCCTTGCCGTCTCCGTCCCGCAGGCAGAGCAGCAGGAAGGCTTCGGGAACACTCAGAGGTGAAGAAGCAACCGGTTCCTGAGCCATGAAGTCAGCTTAGCGGCTGCATGGCCGGAGCGGGAGGGAAATACGCACCAGCTGGGCTTGGAGGGGCAATCTTTCCGTGGGGCGGTACCAGCATGGCAAACTGTGGCTATGTCATCCAGCGTAGAGAACGAGGACATCCAGGAGAAGGCCGCCCATATCGGGATGCGCCTCGAGGACAAGTGGCAGAGTTGGCGTGAGCGCAGGGCTCGGGGCCGCGGCGATGATGTCGCCGTCCTGCCGTTCACCGGCTACGGGACCAATGGCTGGGTCCGTGTACTCGGACGCGTAGTGATGGCCAAGGAAGGCGCGTTCGAAAACGGGAAGGTTGCCTCGCAGATCCTGGCGGACGGCATCCGTGGCTGGCGCAACTTTATCAGTCCGCCCGTCGCCAACGCCAAGGTCGTCATCGGCATCAACGGCGAGCAGCATGAAGTCACGGCAGACCGCGGCGGCGTTGTCGATTCGCATGTGCCGGCAGACCTGCCGGAAGGTTGGACCACCGTGACGCTCAGTTGCGAGGGCTCGACACCGGTGGAGGCAGCGGTCTATATCGTGCCCTCAGGAATTAAGTTCGGCATCCTGTCCGACATTGACGATACCGTCATGGTCACCGCGCTGCCGCGGCCGTTCCTGGCAGCGTGGAACACCTTTGTCCTGGATGAGCACGCCCGCAATGCCACACCGGGTATGGCTGTCATGCTCGAACGCGTCACCCGCGAGCATCCGGGGAGTCCGGTGCTGTATCTCTCCACCGGCGCCTGGAATGTAGCCCAGACCCTCACACGCTTCCTCTCGCGGAACCTGTACCCCGACGGCGCCCTGTTGCTCACCGACTGGGGACCGACCCGCGAGCGGTGGTTCCGCAGCGGGATGGAGCACAAGACCAGCCAGCTGATGCGGCTGGCCCGCGAATTCCCCGACGTGAAGTGGCTGCTCATTGGCGACGACGGCCAGCATGACGAAGCCATCTACGCGGGCTTCGCCCAGCGCTATCCGGAGCATGTTGCGGCGATTGCCATCCGTCAGCTGTCCGTCAGCGAGGCTGTGCTGGCCGGTGGGCGTTCGCAGGCCAAGCCGGCCAATGCCACGCCGGGCATCGACTGGATCTACGCTCCGGACGGCGCCGGGATCGCCGCCCAGCTGCACGAGCTCGGGATCATCAACGGCTCCTGAGAATGCAACAGCGGAGCCGGAATCGATCCGGCTCCGCTGGCGGTACTGCCAAGTTGCGCGCTAGGCGCTGGCTGCCGCTTTGACGCGCTTCGGCGTCGTTGTTGGTGCTTCTTCCACGTCTTCCGGGCGCAGGACGTCGTCGATGATGGCACCGGCGCCGGCTTCGTCCGTGTTCTCGGACAGGGCGAGTTCGGACACCAGGATCCGGCGGGCCTGTTCCAGCTGGCGCTTCTCACCGGCAGGGGCGACGCCGGACTGCAAGCGGCGGGTCAGATCACGAACAACTTCGCTGATCTTGTAGACGTCCCCGTTGGTGATCTTTTCCTGGTTGGCCTTGAAACGGCGGGACCAGATTTCCTTCTCGGTAGAGACCGGGGTGCGCAGGATGCTGATGACCTTCTGAACGCCCTTCTTGCCGATCGGCTGGCGTGCGCCGAGGTCCTTGGCCTTGGCCGCGGGTACCTCGATCATCAGCCCGTCGTGGTGGACGCGGAACTGCACGTACTTGGTGTCGGACTCGTTAAAGGAGCGGTTGGTAACGCCTGTTACGGTCACTGCGCCGTGCGGCGGGTAGACAAGACTGTCGCCTACGTTAAGCTTCATGAGAATAATGCCCTTTCATGCCATTATGGCAGATACTGCCACATTGGCAGGGGGTGGGCAAATGTGGGATATCCTTGAAACCGGCCGGCGCCACGGGAAGTCCGGGATGGCGCCGGAAGGGACGAAAGAGGCGGATGAGGGTCAAAAGCGCAGAAACGCGGGCGACGGCGGACCATTCGGCTACCGTTTCACCTGGTTTGAGGGAGCGCCGGCGGCTGCAAACGCGGGCGGAAATCACCGATGCGACACTGCGGCTGTTCGCGGAGGGCGGAGTTGCCAGTACCACCGTGGACGATATTGCCGCCGCAGCCGGAGTCTCGGCGCGGACTTTCTTCCGCTATTTCGCCACCAAGGAAGAAGCCGCTTTGCCGGTTCACCAGGACTTCAACGAAGCCATTGCCGCGGGTCTGCCCTCGGTGGATCCGCAGGGCGATGTCCGCGACGAAGTGGACCGGCTCTACGCACTGACCGTCCTGCCCTACACAGACAATGATTCCCCTTCTGCCCAGCGGATGCTGCAGGTCAGCCAACTGATCCGCAAGGAACCGTCGCTGCGCTCGGCGCAGGTCCGGCAGACGGTGGAACGGACCGAGGACCTGCTGGCTGCCCTGAGCGCAAAGTTCGGTCCCGAGCGGGCCGACCAGATGGAACTGCGGCTGGCCATCGACATTTCCGGGGCCGTGGCCCGCGCCGCGCTGGATACCTGGGTGGGCCTGCTGGAGGCAGGGAAAGCGGCGGACCTGGCAGAGATCTACGGCCAGGCGTGCGCTTTCGCACGTTAGCGGCAGGACTGGCGGCAAAGCTGGCAGAATGACGATCATGCGAGCTGCCGAGAAAGCCCTCGACCTGCACATCACTATTGCCGGAACGGAACCTGAGATCTGGCGCGACCTGCGCGTGCCCGCCGCCATCACGCTCACCGACCTGCACAAGGTCATCCAGCGGGCGTTCGGCTGGGACACCCGGCACCTGCACATGTTCCGAAGCTCCAATGCCGCGGGCGAGGAGCGCCGGTTCGCCAGCAACGAGGAAACGATCATGGAGCTGGAAACTGAGCCGGCAGCGGCCTTCAGCCTTGAGGACGTGTTCAGCTCCAAGAGCACGGAGCTGGTTTACGAGTACGACTTCGGCGACAGCTGGCTGCACGAGATCAGCATCAACGGCCATGCCGTGGCGCCCGCGGGCCAGCTGACCTGCATCGCCGGCGACAACCGCGGCCCGGTGGAAGATTCCGGCGGAATCGATGGCTACCGGGAGCTGTGCGAGATCCTGCTGGATCCGAACCACGAACAGCATGACGACCTGGCCAAGTGGTACTCCTGGGTTACCAATAAGCCTGCCGCACAGTTCGATCCCCAGGAATTCGACCTGGAGAAATGCAACCGGAGCCTCGCCCGGTTAAGTCCCCAACTCGGGGACGCGACACCCACGCCTGAGGAAATGGCCGCCGTCGTACTTCCTGCAAAGTGGTTGCTGCGGCGCGTCGGCGAGGACGGGCTCGAGCTGACCAAGGACGGCTACCTCAAGCCCGCCGTTGTCGCCGAGGTGATGACCAGCCTCGGCTGGGAAAAGCGCTGGTACGGCAAGTTCAACCGGGAATCGCAGACGCTGCCGGTTTTGGACTTGCGTTCGGCGCTGCAGGAATGGGGCCTGCTGCGGAAATACAAGGGAAAGCTGGTGCGGACCCCTGCGGGGCGAAAAGCGTACGACGACGACGTGCGGCTCTGGAGCCACCTCGCCGACCGTTTCGCGAACCCGCGCACTCCGGCGGAGAAAATGGTACGGAGGGTCCTCGTCCTTTGGCTGCTGGAGGACCGCGTGCCGTCTTACGACATGCTTGGTGAAGCCGTGACGCAGACCTTGATGAGCGTCGGATTCCGGATGCCGGACGGGGCCGCTATCCCCGAGCATGAAGGGCGGTATCTGTACAACGAATCGCGCCTCATGCTGGGCAGCCTCGGCGTTTTCGAAGAGGAAGATTATTTGCGCAGTTCCCCGTCGCCGAGTGAGGCCGGCATCAAATTCCTGTTGGAAGTCCAGCGGCGGCAGAATGAACATCATGAAGACTGACACCGCAACGGGCGGGAAGCGGCTGAGCTGCAACGTTCCCATGCGCTGGGGGGACATGGACGCCTACGGGCACATCAACAACGTGGAGATCCTGCGCATCCTCGAGGAGGCGCGCATCCACGCTTTCGGCCCGCCGGCGGGTACCGGTGGGCCGGGGCTGGACGTGGACCTGCCGGTCTTCTCCGACCTGCCCGAGGGAGCCCAGGCGCTGGTGACCGAGCACCGGGTCAAGTATGTGCGGCCGCTGAACTACCGGAACATCCCGGCGCACGTAGAGGTCTGGGTCAGCGCGTTGAAGGCGGCCAGCCTGACCATCGCCTATGTCATCAGTGATCCGGTCACGCAAGACGAGTGCGTCCGGGCCGAGACGACGCTGGCGTTCTTCCATGAGGCGGACCAGCGGTTACTTCGTGTTACGCCGGAGCAGAAGTCCCGCCTGCAGCCGTTTGTGGGCGAGGCAAACTTCCGCTGAGCAGGGACTATGTCCGTGTCGGGCCAGTCCGTGTACACTAGGTCACAGTTGTAGTGTTGCGCATGTACTTGGAACGGCGAACCCAAAGGGCTAGCCGTTTTTTCTGTAGAAGCGGACAATGGACACCGCGACTGGGGCTTCCCGAAGGTCGGGAACAGTCTCAAACAGAAGGATGCATAAAAATGGCAACAGGTACCGTCAAGTGGTTCAACGCTGAAAAGGGCTTCGGATTCATCCAGCCTGACGACGGCAGCGCAGATGTTTTCGCGCACTTTTCTGCGATCAATTCGGGTGGCTACCGGTCCCTCGAAGAGAACCAGAAGGTTAGCTTCGAAACCGAGCAGGGCCCCAAGGGACCCCAGGCAGTAAACATCACGGTCCTCTAAATAGGGATCTGAGGCTTTCGGGCCAGGGAACAGGGCGGGATTTCCCGTCCTGTTCCTTTTTAAGCAGCAGGATCGTGGTCGCGTTGCAGCCACCCGCAGCTCTTCCGCCGTGCTGAGGAACCGGCCAGGGCGTTGGACAGACGCCTCGGTGCCGAGCAGACTGTCGGTATGGCGTCCGGTACAGCTTTGCGAATCTTCACTGTCGGCCACGGCACCAGCAGTCGGAATGAACTGGCCGCACTGCTGGGCGGAGCAGGCGTCGAAGCGCTCGTTGACGTGCGGCGCTTTCCGGGCAGCCGCAAGCATCCGGACATGGGCAAGGATGCTCTGGCCAAATGGCTTCCCGACGCCGGTATCGACTACCGCTGGGAAGAGCAGTTGGGCGGCCGGCGAAGAATTCCTGCCGGCGAGCCGGAGCCCGACAGTTGGTGGAAGGTGGCCGCTTTCCGCGCCTATGCCGCCTACACACGGACCCCTGAGTTCGACGCAGGCCTGGAGCGGTTGCTGGACTATGCGCGGTCGCAGGCGACAGCAGTCATGTGCAGCGAAACTGTCTGGTGGCGCTGCCACCGCCGGCTCATTTCCGACGTCCTGGTCCTCCGGCACGGCGTGGACGTGCTGCATGTGATGCCCGGCGGCAAGCTGACGCCGCACAAAGTGGCAGAGGGAGCACGGCTCAACGGCAATATTGTCCGATGGGACGGACCAGCAGACTAAGCGCGTTCGAACTGCACGCATGAACGAACGCAAACGCGCCCGCGGTATTGGGTTGAATGCGGCAGGTTGCGCTGCCACTCCAGCCAAAACTGCGGGCGCGCCCAAAGGTTTTGAGTCTAGGTTCTTGAGCCTAGGTACTGGTTACGCGAGGACGCTCAGCTTGGAATCCTTGCGGCCGAAGAGGGCATAATCCACCGAAACGCGTCCGGGGCCCACCAGTGCAAGAGTCAGGGCCGCGGTGCCGAGGAGGAGCACCAGTTCGTAGCCGCCGTCCATGGCGAACACACCAGCCGGGGCGTGAACGAGGAACAAGGCACCGAGCATGTTTACGAGCAGCAGGATGGCGACCGGGCGGGTCAGCAGACCCAGGATCAGGGCGATGCCACCAGCCAATTCGAGGGTGGCGACAACCGGAGCCGCGATCTCGGCGGCGGGAACGCCCATCTGGCCGAAGGAGGCCTGGGTTCCGGCGATCGTCCATTCGTTGAACTTCTGCCAGCCGTGGGCGGTGAAGAGGAAGCCGAGGACAACGCGCAGGATAGTGCGGGCGGTATTGGTCAAAGCGAATTGGTTCATGATGTTTTCACCGTTTCTTATGGTCAAAGTATCGGCCGTCGGGAACGAGCGATAAGCATCAATTGATTGACGCTTCAATAAAAGACTGACAGAAAAACACTTGAAGTGTCAAGTCAGGTGACGTTGGTCCGGGTTGCGGGGGACCAGTGTCGCCGTCGTACTCATGCTGGGCTGGCCTGGCTGTTCCCGAACACCGTCCAGCTTGCCCTGCTACAGTCCGCTTCGGATGCAGTTCGAGAACCAAGGATGAGATGATCAGCACAGAACAAGATGTTCAGGATTTCGCGGTCGAATGGTGGGGCAGGATTGCCGCGGGCTTCCGGCAAGGCCCCGCGCTGGACGCGCCGGCGATAGAGCTCTTGCTCATTCTGTTGGTGGCCTTGATGCTCTCCGTGCCGCGTGCCACGTGGCGGTACTTCGGGCTGTTCGTTACCGTGGTCCACGAGCTGGGACACGCGTTCGCCGCGCTGACCACCGGGCGGATTGTCAGGGGCATCCACCTGCGCTTCGACCATTCCGGGGCGATGATCAGCCGCGGCTCGGGGAGGGCCGCAGCGGCCTGGACGGGCTTCTGGGGCTATCCGGTTCCCGCCGTCGTCGGGGCCGCGCTGGTGTGGGCCGCTTTCAACGGCTGGTCCTCGCTGGCGCTGTCTGTGAGTGCGGTTCTGCTCCTGGTGACGCTGCTGTTCATCCGGAACGTCCAGGGGGCGGTCATCGCCGTCGGCCTGGCGATCGTATCCCAGCTGATGGTGTTTTTCGCGCCGCCCGCGTTCCTCGGGCATGCGACGTTGGCCATCGGGATTGCGCTGCTGGTCGGGGCAGTTCGGGATTGGCTGAATGTTTTGAGCGTGCACACGCGCCGACGCCAGCTCCTGGGCAACTCCGATGCCTACATTCTGTCCCGGCGCACGGGCCTTCCCTCCGGTGTTTGGCTGGCCGGATTCGCCCTGGTGATTGCCGTTTCCTGCGCCGTGGCGGCGGGGACGGCGTGGTCCGCCGTCGGGCTGCTGGCTTTCGCTATCTGATGCTTGTGGCCGGTCAGCCGCCGTCCGGCCGCGGTCGACAGCTACTTGGCCAGCCGGGAAAGCTCAGGGTCATCGGCATAGACTTCCGACGCATTTTCGCGCGTCACCGGTTCCGGCTCCAACAGGAAAGCCGGAACTATCTTGGAGCCATTGTCGTACGTTTCCGAGTCGGTTGGAGTCGGATCATCGTCCTGCGCCAGAGCTTTGACGATTGCCGTTGCTTGCCGGGCCAGTGCCTGATCATCTTCGTAAGTGGTGGAGTACTGCTGGTCGTTCATTATGGATTCGACGGCTTCCGCTTCCGAGCCGGTTCCGGTGACCACCGGGAGGTCTTTCCCTGCTTTTTCGACCGCGGCGAGGATGGCCTGGGCCTGCTCATCCGTGGCTGCCAGCACGCCGTGCAGGTCCTGTGAGGCATAGGTGTCAGCGAGCAGCGTCTCCATGCGGGAAGTAACGGCCTCAGGCGTCGCATCTTGTGCGGCCACCTGCTCGAACCCTTGCTGTGTTGAAGGAACGCTGATCGTGCCGTCATCAATCTTCGGTTGGAGGACTCCCATGGCGCCGTCGAAAAATGCCTGCGAGCCCGGCTGGTCCGCGGGGCCGGCAAACAGTTCGACATTGTAGGGGCCCTCGCCTTGATCTGCGGCCAGACCGTCCAATAGCGCCTGGGCCTGCAATTCGCCGGCCTTCGAGTGGTCGTGCGCGACGTAGTACCCGACATTCGGCGTACCCGTGATTAGTGTGTCGTAGGAGATCACGGGTAGTCCAAGTTCGCCGGCGGCTTCGAGTCCGCTGGAAAGCTGTGCCGGGTCGGCTGGGTCGATGATGAGAACTTCCGGGGGGTTCTCCATCATGGTTTTCAATTGCTGAAGCTGTTCCTCCGGGCTCGCTGCCGTCTGAATGTCAGGCTCAAAATTGGCCTCGGTGATGGCGCTATTGATCGCCTGTTCAAGAGTGCCTGAGTCATCGCCGGATAGGAGTACACCAATGGAGGAGCCCGTTTCGAATCCACCCGCGCCTGCTGCCTCGGGTCCGTCCCCCGTGGAGCCTCCGGTATCCTGCTGGCTGCAGGACGTCAGGAGCAATGCCGCCATGGCGACAGCTGCCGACCCGGCTCTTGTCAGTCTGCGCATCTCGTCCACCCTCATTACGACCAGCAAATTAATAAGACTACTTAGTTTTATTTATCACAGACGGCGGGATAGGAAAAGGCATGAGTTCGCCCAAAAAAGCGGCCGCCCTGTGGCGGCCGCCTAGTTGGTCAGCGAGGCTGTGCGGGATTGGACGGATCTCCCTGTGACGGGGGATTCACGGGCGGCCCAGACGTGGCTGGCGATACGGGTGACCCTGTCTGATGCCGGGTCACTTCCGGCAGATCCTGTGCCACGGAACCACTGGGTTCTGCGCCGTTCCGCAATGCCTCGATCCGTTGTTCGAGGACCTGGGTGACCGGCAGTCGGTTGCCGTGCTCGCGCTCGTAGGCCAGTAACGTGCTCACACCCTCCTCGTCCAGAGCCGTAATCCGTGTTGGCAACGTGCCGAGGGGGATATGGTCATAGTCGGGCAAGGGCAGTTCGTCATGCTTGGGGGAGTCGTTCATACTTCCTCCTGAGTCGTGGACACCGGAATGAATCGTTCCCCGCCGCCGCTGGTCCGTGAGGCAAGACCGTGGCGGAGGTTTCTATAACCTAACAGCGTGCCGGGCCGAAAGTAAGGGTATAAGCTACCTTGGTCCCGGCGGTTGAGGGGAGTTGCCGGAGGCCCCGAATGGCACTAAAACATGCGGGAATTATTCACGCGTTCAGTTCGTTGTGCAGGCGATGTTGAAATTTTCGCCCGAACAGCTAAAATGGGCGCTCACATATAGGTCAAAACCCCAATACCATCAGGAGCACTAAACCCGCATGGCAACCGATTACGACGCACCCCGCAACAAGGACGACGACCAGAGCAACGAGTCTCTGGAAGCGCTGCAGGCGCAGCGCTCCGGTGGTGCAAAGACCGCGCTCATTGACGTCGAGGACTCGGATACCGCTGAGGGCATTGATCTGCCCGGCGCCGATCTTTCCGGCGAAGAGCTTGTTGTCCAGGTCGTTCCGGCACGTGAAGACGAATTCACCTGCTCGTCCTGCTTCCTGGTCCGCCACCGCAGCCAGGTAGCCCGCGAAAAGAACGGCGAACTATACTGCCGCGATTGCGAAGGCTAAACAGCTTCCTGCGAATCACCCCAAACCCCGTGCTTAGAGCGCGGGGTTTGTTGGTGGAAGGACACTTTCCAGCCGTCGTCCCGCCGGACATACAGGGTGCTGACAAGAGCCGAATATTCCGGCTGGCCGTCGCGATGGGCGGTGACGCCGTAGGTTATGACGGCTGTCTCCGCGGTGGGCCACAAGACCTGGGGGACTTCGAGCCGGAAGTCCGACCAGGGCGCGCCGCTCATGGCCTCGATGGTCAGACTCCGGTCCGTCAGGCGCATCCCGCCGGGCAGCAACATCACCACCTCCGCGTCCAGTATCGCCTGATAGAACTCGGCCGCCGTCTGACCTCCGGATGACAAGGCAATCCAGCCGCGCTCTTCCAGTTCGATCAGTTCGTCGCTGGCATCCATGGCTCCCCCTAGATCCGGTAGTGCCAGCACACACCAGCGGAACCCGCTAGTCAACCACTTCGATGACCCCCATCGCGCCACGCTCCGCAGCTACAAAGGCATGGTTGACGAACGTGTACCGGCCAGCCTGACAAACAGGCAAGCAGTTAGTCGTTTGCACTCGTCAGATGGATGGCTGCTTCCGGCGTCGCCACCCTGAAACTGAAGGACTGCTCAAGATAGAGGTGGACGTTATCGGCGTCGTGATGGTCATAGCCCACGGAGAGATCCTGCCCGGACTCGAACAGAAAGTCGCCGCCGCGCAGACTCATCACCACTGCACCGCGAACCCCGGGTGCCCACACGATGGGTCCTTCAAGGATCCGGCGAAGATGCTCGGACAGCAGGTAGCCGCCGCGTTCGGCTGTCTCGACCACGGCTGTGTAGTGGCCCGGTCCGAGAGCCAGACCGAAGGGGCCACCGATGCCCGCCTTCAGCAACACCGCGACAGCCTTGGCAATGCGCTTTGGATAGTCGTTGAAATCTTCCACCCGGGGGACCGGCGGATGTGGACTGGCTTCGGTAATCCCCTCGATGCCCGCCTGCTCCCAGCCGTGGAAGACCGCAACGTTCTCCGCACTGGCTATTCGATGGGCAGCCTCGTGCAGGCTGCTCAGATCCACGTCCACTGCGCCGCGGTCATTGTCCAGCAGTTCGGAGCGGGAAACATTGAATTCCGCGCGCATTTCGACCAATGGCAGGACCCGGCGTCTGCGGGCAGCAATGCCGTGGTCATCGATACCTGGCAGGGGCTCTGTCCTGCCCACGTTGGTGGCCGAGTAGTCCCAGCCGAGCGGCCCAAAGAAATCGACAAGCTTCCTTGCACCGAGGGCAACGGTCAATCGCTGCTTGGCCTCGGTATCGAGCAGCCGCCAGCCCCCGTCTGTAATCGGGGCGTGTTCGCGCAGGAGATGGTTCATCGTCATGGTCGTGACTCCTTCAGGCTGCCGATTCCCAAGGACGGATCCGAAGCCGCCGTCGTCGGCTGCACGGCGCTGGCTCCGCTACCTTCAGAGCCGGCCTTTTCGGCGGCTTCGCCATTCGCGACAATATCCCCGTCCCGGAAGAGGATTCCGCGGGCAATCTCCCGCCACACGGGCTTGGCCCGGAAGAGATGCTCAAGCTCCATGCTGAAGTGCTTGTATTCCTCGGTAAGAGAGTTGTTCATGATGTTCCGGGCGGCGGCGTCAGGCTCCACCGAAATGCGCTGCTCGTACCAGCCGATGGCCTCGGCTTCCTCGGTGAGGTTGGCGCACATCCGGGCAAAGGTACGTGTCTCGGCAGAGAGTTCTCCTGCCGGCTCATGGTATTGGTCAAAGCCCATCAGCGATCCTTCGACGAGTGTCTGCGGAATCTTTGCTCACTTGCCAGCCTATCGGCGCGGCCCGGCCATGACTACCCCGGAATTGCCCGAATGCTAGCCTTCCCAGCCGAGGTTCCGCGCCATCCGTTGCAGCACGTCGATGGTGGCGGAATACTCCTGATCGGAAATGCCTTCGGTGACCTGTTTGCGGTTCCGGTCCACCACATCGCCCAGCAGTGCCAGGCTGTTGCGTCCCAGCTCGGTCAGCGAGTATTTGCCGTCGTCGTCGGTGATCCAATTGCTTTCCAGCAGTTCGTCCAAATGCTCGGCCGAGGACTCTTCGGCGGTCTGGCTGAAGAACGGCTTGAGCGATTCGTTCAGCTCCGCGGCCGTGGCGGGGGCCTCCGCCAGCACATTCATGATCTGCCATTGCCGGCGGGTCACGCCATGTTCCTCCACAGTCGCGTCGAACTGCTCGTTGATCAGTCCGTCAACTAGTCTGAGCCAGAATCCAATGGGTCGATTAGCAGCCATGTCCCCACCATACAAAGCCACGTCAAGACCCCAAAGGCTAACGACGGCGATGCCTCCCGCCGTCGTTAGCCTTGCTGGGGTGCGGGTCGGCTTATAGCGTGAAGGCGTACCCATCGAGGAGGACCGCATGAGCAATGAGCCGCAGGAGACGCTGGACAAGGAAAACCCGCGGGAGCCGGCCGTGGATGTGTCCACCGAGACCCAGGATTACCCGGGGTTTACCGAGGAGATGGAGCCGCGGCCCGACCACGGCGAAGACAGCTACAAGGGAAATGACCGTTTGAAGGGCAAGAAGGCGCTCATCACCGGCGGCGACTCAGGCATCGGCCGTGCGGTTGCCCTCGCGTTCGCGCGGGAGGGCGCCGACGTCGCTATTTCCTACCTCCGGGAAGAGGAGGAAGACGGCCAGAACTGTCTGGACCTGATCCTGGCCGAAGGTCGCACCGCACTGGGCGTCCCGGGCGACGTGCGCGACGAGGACTATGCGAAGTCCGCCGTATCCGAGACGATCGACGAGCTGGGCGGCCTGGACATCCTGGTCAACAACGCCGGCTATCACCTGGGCCAGCCCAACGGCATCGAGGATATTACGCCGGACCAGTTGCGCCGGACTTTTGAAACCAATGTCTACGGCACGTTCTGGATGATCCAGGCCGCGCTGCCGCATTTGAGGCCCGGCTCGGTCATCATCAACACCACCTCCATCCAGGGACACCATCCCTCCACAAGCCTGATGGATTACGCGGCCACGAAAGCAGCGCTGAACAACTTGACTTTCAGCCTGGCCGAGCTGCTGGGGGAGAAGGGGATCCGGGTCAATGCCGTTGCGCCCGGTCCTATCTGGACGCCCCTGCAGCCTGCAACTACAACGCCGAAGAAGCTGGCCTCCTTCGGCGACAGCACGCCCTTGGGTCGGGCTGGTCAGCCGGCCGAAGTGGCCGGCGCATTTGTCTTCCTCGCCTCCAACGATGCCCGCTACGTCTCCGGCGAGATCATTGGGGTGACTGGCGGCATGCATCTGGCCTAAGGGCAGAGGCACGACGTCTGTGGGCCGGGAACGCGACCAGGCCCACCTTTCTTCCGGCCGTGGGGCGGTGGTCAGCGCTGCTCCCAAACCCGTGTACAGTGAAGGAAGTTGTTGTGTTGCGCATTTTGTATTCTGAGCGGCGAACCCATCTGGGCCAGCCGCTCTTTCTGTAGAAGCGGGAAAAGAACGCCGCGACTGAAACTCCCCGACAGTCGGGATGAGTTTCAATCTCAGAAGGATGAATAAAAATGGCTACAGGTACCGTGAAATGGTTCAACGCTGAAAAGGGCTTCGGCTTCATCGAGCCCGAAGACGGCAGCGCCGACGTTTTCGCCCACTTCTCCGCTATCAACTCGGGCGGCTACCGTTCTCTCGACGAGAACCAGAAGGTCAGCTTTGAGACCGAGCAGGGCCCCAAGGGCCCCCAGGCTGTCAACATCCAGGTTGCATAATTTTTGTGATTTGAGGTCCTAGGACCGGCAAGCAGGGCGGGAAGAATTTCCCGCCCTGCTTCTTTTAACCACCGGCTGAGTCGGTTGCCGTCTTCCCGTCCCCGTGTACAAAACTGGGCAGGAGCCATAGCCTAGCTGTAAGTCTGCCCATCGCTGTCGAAGGGAATCTAGGCCATGACTTCTGTAAATACTTTCGGTGCACAAGGCACGTTGAACGCCGCCGGAACCGACTATGAAATCTTCCGGCTCAGTGCCGTGGACGGCGCCGACCGGCTGCCGTTCAGCCTCAAAGTCCTGCTGGAGAACCTGCTCCGGACCGAGGATGGCGCCAACATCACCGCGGACCATGTCCGGGCTTTGGCCCAGTGGGATCCGGAAGCGGAACCCAGCACGGAAATCCAGTTCACCCCGGCGCGTGTGATCATGCAGGATTTCACCGGCGTTCCCTGTGTGGTGGACCTGGCGACAATGCGCGAGGCGCTGGAAGTACTCGGCGGCGACCCCAAGAAAGTCAATCCGCTGGCACCGGCGGAACTGGTCATCGACCACTCGGTCCAGATCGACGTGTTCGGCAACTCCAGTGCCTTGGAGCGCAACATTGAGATTGAGTACGAGCGTAACGGCGAGCGCTACCAGTTCCTGCGCTGGGGCCAGACGGCTTTCGATGATTTCAAGGTAGTGCCGCCGGGCATGGGCATTGTCCACCAGGTCAACCTGGAGTATCTGGCCCGCACGGTAATGACGCGCGAGGTGGAGACCGGAAACGGCACTGTGTTGCGCGCCTACCCGGATACCTGTGTGGGCACGGACTCGCACACCACCATGATCAACGGGCTCGGCGTGCTCGGCTGGGGTGTCGGCGGCATCGAGGCCGAGGCTGCCATGCTGGGCCAGCCCGTGTCCATGTTGATTCCGCGGGTTGTCGGCTTCAAGCTGACCGGTGAGATTCCTGCCGGTGCCACCGCCACGGACGTTGTCCTCACCATCACCGAGATGCTCCGCGACCACGGCGTCGTCGGGAAGTTCGTGGAGTTCTACGGCGAAGGCGTTGCCGCAGTCCCGCTGGCCAACCGCGCCACCATCGGCAACATGAGTCCGGAATTCGGGTCGACGGCGGCGATGTTCCCGATCGACGACGTGACGCTGGAGTACCTGCGCCTGACCGGGCGTTCCGACGACGACGTTGCCCTGGTGGAGGCCTACACCAAGGAACAGGGGCTGTGGCACGACCCCGCCAAGGAAGTGAAGTATTCGGAGTACCTGGAACTGGACCTGTCCACCGTGGTGCCGTCCATCGCCGGCCCCAAGCGCCCGCAGGACCGGGTGTCGCTGACCAACGCCAAGGCCCAGTTCCACCGGGACCTGGAAAACTACGTCCACCAGAGTGTTGAAGCCCAGGGCGCTACTGTGGACGAGGCTGTGGAGGAATCTTTCCCGGCATCGGACCCGCCCACCTACACGGAGGCCGGCAGCAAGGTCAAGAACGCCCCGCACCTGACCGTGACCCGGACGGACCCGGATTCGGGCAGCGCGCACAATCCGGTGGAGGTATCGATGCCGGACGGCCGTCGGTTCGAACTGGACCACGGCGCCGTGAGCATCGCGTCCATCACCTCCTGCACCAACACCTCGAATCCGTCCGTCATGCTTGCCGCCGCAGTGCTGGCACGGAATGCTGTGCAGAAGGGGCTGGCCTCCAAGCCTTGGGTCAAAACTTCGGTGGCGCCGGGCTCCAAAGTGGTCACCGACTACTACGAGAAATCCGGGCTGACGCCGTACCTGGAGAAGCTGGGCTTCTATCTGGTGGGCTACGGCTGCACCACCTGCATCGGCAACTCAGGCCCGCTCGAAGAGGAGATCTCGCAGGCCATCGCCGACAATGACCTGGCCGTTTCCGCTGTCCTCTCCGGAAACCGCAACTTTGAAGGCCGGATCAACCCGGACGTAAAGATGAACTACCTGGCCTCGCCGCCGCTGGTGGTCGCCTACGCGCTGGCCGGCACCATGGACTTCGACTTCGAGGACGATCCGCTGGGCCAGGACGAGGACGGCAAGGATGTTTTCCTCAAGGACATCTGGCCCGACCCGCTGGAGGTCCAGCGCATTATCGATTCCTCGATCGACGAAGACATGTTCACGTCCAGTTACAGCACGATTTTCGACGGCGACGAGCGCTGGCGTTCGCTGCCCACGCCGGAGGGCGCGACCTTCGCCTGGGACGAGCAGTCCACCTATGTGCGCAAGCCACCGTACTTCGAGGGCATGCAGGCCGAGCCCCAGCCGGTGGAAGATGTGGCCGGGGCCCGGGTCCTGCTCAAACTCGGCGATTCGGTAACCACGGACCACATCTCTCCCGCGGGGTCCTTCAAGTCGGATACTCCGGCGGGCAAGTACCTGCTCGAGCACGGCGTGCAGCGCAAGGACTTCAACTCGTACGGCTCCCGCCGCGGCAACCACGAGGTGATGATCCGCGGTACCTTCGCCAACATCCGCATCAAGAACCAGTTGCTGGACGGCGTCGAAGGCGGGTTCACCCGGGACTTCAGCCAGGACGGCGCGCCACAGGCCTCCGTTTACGAAGCCTCGATGAACTACCAGGCTGCCGGCACGCCGCTGGTAGTCCTGGCCGGCAAGGAGTACGGGTCCGGTTCCTCACGCGACTGGGCCGCCAAGGGCACTGCGCTGCTGGGGGTGAAGGCCGTCATCGCCGAAAGCTTCGAGCGGATCCACCGTTCCAACCTGATCGGCATGGGCGTACTCCCGCTGCAGTTCCCCAAGGGGGAGACCGCGGAGTCGCTGGGCCTGACAGGCACCGAGACGTTTGCCATCGAGGGTGTCACGGAGCTCAACAACGGCTCGACGCCGAGGACCGTCCGGGTGACAGCCACGGCCGAGGACGGGACAACCAGAGAGTTCGACGCCGACCTGCGCATCGATACTCCGGGTGAGGCCGACTACTACCGGCACGGCGGCATCCTGCAGTACGTCCTGCGCCAACTGGCGGGGTAAGTCTGCCGTGGACGGAGACAACAAGGACCATGGGACTGAGGATTTCTCCGTGCATGAGTATCTTCAGGACCTCGTGCTGGACAGCGAAGATGTTGGGGAGTTCCTCAACGAATTCGCGCGTTTCGCCGCCAAGAGCTTGTCCGGATCGGAATCAGAGATCCTCTGTGGTGTGACGCTCCTGCGGCGGAAATCGGCCGCAACCGTTGCCAGCAGCAGCGAACACGCCAAGAACATGGATGAAATCCAGTACCAGTTCGGGGACGGACCCTGCCTTCGCGCCGCTAGGCTCAAGGAAACAATCTATGTAGCCGACATTGAATCGGACGACCGTTGGCATGACTATGCGGACGCAGTGCTACAGCACGGGATCCGCTCGGTGCTGGCGGTCCCGATACCCTTGGACGGGGACGCAAATGCCGGGCTCAATCTGTATTCGCACGTAGTCGATAATTTCGACGAAGAGGCGATACAGGCAGCGGAGACGTTCGCGGGACAGGCTTCCAAGGGCTTGTCCTTGTCTGTGCGCCTTACCCAGCAGGCCGAAACAGCGGCCCATCTCAAAGCGGCAATGGAGTCCCGTACGACGATAGACGTCGCCGTCGGCATCATCATGGGGCAGAACCGCTGCAGCCAGGACAGGGCCTTCGAGATCCTGCGGTCCGCCTCGAGCAGCCGGAACATCAAACTCCGCGACATAGCCGCCGGCATAGTCGCGTCAACCGGGCAAAGCGATCCCGCCACACACTTCGACCCGTAGGTTCTGGTCCGGTGAAGGACTTGGGCCTGCATCTTTCTCTGGCCTGCCCAGCGGTGCCCTGGAAATCCGTGCCCTGAATGTTATGGTCGTTTCTCCACAAAAATACTAAGTTGCCTTAGCATTAGGGGAGAGCGTAGCTCGGCGTGAATCAAACATTGCGGTCAAGCCAGACCGCAACAGGACAGATTGGAACGACGCAATGACCGCATCATCAGGCCGCGTTGAAGCCCGCGGCAACGAAAAAACCAACGTGCAGAAGGCCGCCATGGCCGTCGGAGCCGTATTCCTGTTGGTCGGCATTCTGGGGTTTATCCCCGGCATCACGACCAACTACGACCAGATGTCCTTCGCCGGCCATGAATCGGAGTCCATGCTTCTAGGCGTTTTCCAGGTCTCCATTCTCCATAACATCGTCCACCTGCTCTTCGGCATCGGCGGCATTGCCATGGCGAAGAGTATTTCGGGCGCCCGCAACTACCTGATCTGGGGCGGGGCCATATACCTGGTCCTGTGGCTGTACGGCTTGATCATCGGACACGAAACCGCCGCCAATTTCGTCCCGGTCAATACCGCGGACAACTGGCTGCACTTCGTCCTGGGGGTTGCCATGATTGCCCTCGGCGTCCTGCTCACCCGCAACCGCTCAACCGTCCGGCACACCTAGTCCCATCGAAGAACAAGCGGAGCCGCTCCGAAGTGATGGCAGTGCTGACGGTGCTGCCATCACTTCTTGCTGGCCGGCGAAAGGTGCATCATGAAGAGATCCCGGCTGGCGGTGGCCCATGGCCTGTTCAACATGGCGGCAGGTCTCTGGCCGTTGCTGCACTACCGCAGTTTCGAGACGGTGTCAGGGCCTAAAGTTGACGCCTGGCTGGTCAAATGCGTGGGCGGCCTGGCGGTCGGCGCGGGCTATGCCCAGCTGCGCGGCCGGACGTCACCGGAAGGACTGGCCGCAGCCCGGCGAATCGGGGTGGGAACGGCGGGGACTTTCGCCGCGGTCGATCTGGTCTACGGCGGCACCGGGCGGATCAGCGGTGTGTATCTGCTCGATGCGGTTGTGGAAGCAATGTGGCTGCGGGCCTGGGCGAAGGATCTGATGGTCGAACGCTACGACTGTCCCGCCAGGCCGATCGACCAACGACGGCGGATCGGCCCGGCTTCCATTCTGGATGTCCCGTCTTAGACAGGCGGCTTCAGCTAGCCAGGGAACTGCACGTAGGGCGCGTCCCCGTCGCCGTCGTTGTCGGTATCGCCGAAGGCCTTCTTTTCCAGCTCTTCCGCCTTCTCCGGATCTCCGCCGTGCGCGCGGTCCTCGTCCTGCTCAAGCCGGCGGGCTCCGCCTTCTGTGTCGTCCTGGTTGCCAATAATCCCGTCCGATGCGTTGTTGGGGGCCTCGGTATTCGGGTTTTCTTCAGACATGTTCTGCCTTCTTTCCTTCGGCTGAGTGGTCTGCGGTTGGGCCTGCACTCCCAGCCTAGGCAGGCCCAACAAGCCTGCCAAGGGCTCTTCCGGGACCGGCCGGAATGAGTTTTGTTACGCGGCTTCGACGCATGGCGATGTCCGTTGCTCCGCGGGGTGAATTTTCGTACTCTTATTCCGACCAAAAGCTTGGTCATCGGCCTCTAATGGGAGAGAAGCCAATGAAGTACCACACGCAACGATGCGTACGTCTCGACTTTGCAGAAGTCGGAGACGACCATGACGCTTTCTGACTACGAGCGTCAACAGCTGTTCCTGCTTGAGCAGCAGCTCAGGGCGGATGATCCGGCCCTGGTGCAAACCTTGTCCCTCGCTCCGGCTCCGGCCGTTCCCCACCGCACCCTTGTATCCGGCTGGCTGCTGGTGCTTTGCGGAGCGACTGCGGTGCTGTGGGGAGCTTACGCCAGCTTCGTCGGAGCGGCCGTTGTCGGCCTGCTGTTCGTCGCGGCCGGTTTGTACTGGGCAGAGAATCCCGGCAGCAGGAAACTCAGAAGAATGTAATCTCTTTCGGGTTCGCTCAGGAATCCGTCAGGCCTTTGCGGAGTCCGCGTCCGGCTCGTCCGGCCTTTGGCCTTGTTCGGTGTCAACGCCCTCGGCTGGTGCCTGCGGGTGCTGGCCGGAATCGGTGGGCCGCTGCGGGCGTTCGCCTTCGGCTGGCATCTCGCTGTGCTCGCGGGGTTCGTTGCCGGACTCGGTCTCCGTCATGGTTTCCTCCGGTTGCGGTGCCCGCGGTGCGGGGTCCGGTGGTTGGTTACTGGTCCTTCGAAAGCCGGCTGCTTGATTTCTGCAGCCGGTCGATGTGCTCCGAGGCTTCGGCCTTGGTCAGATTGGCGGGCAGTTCCTCTCCGGCCTCGCGGGCGAGCGTGTCCAGGTAGCTGCGTTGGGCGTCGGTCATCGGTTCATCGCCGGTGACCCATTCCTCCGGGTTCCTGTTGATGTCCCCGCCGGATTCCGGCGTCGGGCTGCCGAGGGTTTCTTCTGCCACGGGAGGCTCCAATCTCGCTGTTGCGCGTGCGCGAAGTATTCGTACAGCAGGACGACAATGCGCATGCCCTGGAAAGAGAAGCGCTCCCGGAGTTCAACGCTGAACAGCTTGGCCAGCATGCGCGGCTGGCCGAAGAATGTCTTGCCGCTCGGATTCCTCTGGTTCGTTTCCGTCCATGCCATACTTCCCCATGCTCCCACCGGGCGCGGAGCCTGTCACCGGGACAGCGGGAATCGGCCTACCTGTTTGGGCCCTGATCCGCTGTTAATCGTCGGCGTCGGGGCCCTCCGCGGCGTCCTGTGAATGCGGATGGGCGACGTACGGGATCTGCTCCAGCTCCCCTTCGACAGCATCTTCGCTGTGCCGGCGGTCGTTCTCCTGCGGAAATACTGGTGTTGTCATGGCTGCTGTCCTCCAGCGGGCGCGCCCGTCTCACGTGGGCGGGCTGATGCTTCCACCGTACTCCCGCGCCGGAACCAGTTCCACCCCTGCCGGTCCGCCGCGCGCCCTGCGGTACCGGACGGTCAGGAACAGCCGGTGGATTGTGATGACGGCGGCAAGCCAGGCAATGCCCAGCGTCCAGGCGACCAGGACATCAGTAAACCAATGGTGGCCCAGGAAGACCCGGCTCAGCCCCATGGCGAGGGCGAAAAGTGCGGCGCCCGCAATGGTCAACATACGGGCACGCTTTGAACTCTGCCTCAGAACCAACAGGTAGGCGACGATGCCGGCGATGACGATCGAGTTGAGCGAGTGGCCGCTGGGAAAGGACGGCGAATGCTCGAAGGGCGCCACCGCTGAGGAAAGCGGCGGCCGGATGCGCCCGATCAGCTGTTTCCCGGCAATGGTCATCAACAGGGAACCGCCGGCCGCCGCGACCATGAGAACCAGGGGCGTCCAGGATCTTCGCTGAAGCGTCAGCGCGAGAAGCGCCAGGGCTGCCAGAACCGTCATGCCGATGCCGCCGCCGAGATTCGTGAAGGCCGTCATCGCCGCGTTGGCTTCTGGCGACCGCAGGGTCACAGCCGTGTCCAATAGTGGTTGGTCCAGCACGGCGACGCCGTCGGATTCGGCCACGGCTTCATACACTTCGGCCGAAAGTGCAGTCAGCGCGGTGGCAATGATGGCACCGGCCGCATGCGTGATGATGAGCGCGGTATATGGACCGAGCAGGCGGCTGGCCCATTCCATCGCGCGGGCGAGAAACCGTCCTACCGGCGTCTTCCACCGCGTGAGATCCTTGCTGCCGACAAAACGATCCTCTGCCAGCTCCGGCGGCTTGTGCCGCTCGGGTGTCATGCTGCCGGCCCTATGCTGGAACTGCGGACGACGGCGGCAGGAACCTTGCGTGCGCCGGTGCGGTACCACTGGTGCCACAGCAGGATAATGAGCGCCAGTTCAACCGCGCCGCCGGCGTAATACATGAGTTGGCCTCCGGTTTCTGCCTGGCTGGTAGGGACTCCGGCTGGCGGCATGGCGTACAGGCTCTTGGCCAATACGTTGTGTGCAGCGATGGTCGCGACCAGCACCGCGCACCGGTAGCCATGCTTCGGACGATGCGGAGCCGGGTCCCGTCCCACCAAGGCTGCGGTAAAAAGGTAGCCGGCGGCCAGCACGTGGCCCATGACCAGCCAGTGGATGAGGATGGAGCCCTGCATGCCCTGGTAAAGGTCCGTCCGGTACATCATCCACATGCCGCCCACATTCAGCACCGCGGCAACGGATGGATCGGCCAGAACACGTGCGGGCTTGCTTTTGAGCAGCGCGGACAGCCGCCGGGCCGGAACAACCTCCAGCGTGCGCAACGCCAAGGTGATCGGCCGGGACAATACAAGGAACAACGGCGCTACCATACCGGCCAGCAGATGGGCGCCGACGTTCGCGGTGAAATCCTGATGGCTGAGCGCCGCGAAGGGGCCGACAAAGGTTGAAGCGGCGGTGACCACGCCGAGAATGAAGCAGGCCGAGCGGCGCTTCGGCCACCCTCCGGCTATCCGTGGGGAAGCGGCCGAGAAGAGATACGCGGCTACTGCGACCAGCGCCGGCAGGAAGAGCGCCGCTTCGAGCAGGAAGCCGCCGTGCTCATGCATCGTTCTCCAGACTGTCCCGGGTGGCCCGGCCGCGGAACAGCAGAACCGCGCCGGCAACCATCACCAGGACTGCGGTAATATTCCAGCCAATGTCGTAGGGCAGCAGGTCCACGTCGTAGCGGATCTGATGCAGGCCCAGCAATTTGTGCTGGACCAGGCCGTCGTACAGTTGGAATGCTCCAGCCCCGATGAGCCCTGCACCCGCCCACAGCCGGCGGCGCAGCTCGTGTCGCCGTCGTAAATCGGCGAATAGGAACAATCCGGCGATGGTGGCGAACCAGCTGAAGGCATGGAACAGGCCGTCCGAAACGAGTCCGGCCGCTGTGGTGCCGCGGTCGTAGAAATGATGCCAATGCAGGAGCTGGTGGAAAACCACCTCGTCCAGAAAGGCGATGACGCCCAACCCGAAGAGCAGCCCGGAAATGACGTTCCTCCGCCGGGCTGCAGGAGTCCGCATGCTCAGTCCTGCTGGTTCCGTTTCAGCGGATCTTGCTCCTCGGTTGATTCGGCGAGTGCGTCCTCTGGTTTGCGATCGGCTGCCGGGTCCCCACTGCCGACGTAGCCTGCGGGAACCGCACCCCCGGCCTGGGTCTGCTGCTCATCGCGGATGTTGTCGGGGCGGTCTTTATCGTTCACAACAGTTCCTCGAGGGTGAAGCCGCATTCGCAGCGGTACGTCGTCACCGGATGCGGCTCGGCCATGGCGGGGCGCACTGCGGCACCTGAAGGTTCCGCCCCGACCAGCAGAGGCTCGGTGACGGAGAGGCGATCGGCATCGACCACCTGCATTGGCCTGCGGCAGTGCACCCTGTTTCGCATCGTGTGAAGCAGCGATACGTCCGCGGGAAGGAACTGTGCGGGTGAAGGTGCGCTAAAGGTCGACGGTACTGCGTTCGGTCTGTCAATCATGCTTTCGTTCGTGCCTTCCAAATTTGGGTACAACTAAAGCCAAGCATGCTTATTATGGCGAGGGCAAGCTCAAATCGGCACCTGTGATGTTATGCCGACGCTCGACTACGCTGAAGGCTTATTTCCACCAAGTCCGGGATGGCCGTTGTTGTCCCCTCCATTGAGTCGCTTCCTGGCTTCATGGCGGGCGCGCTGGATCTTGTCAGTGTGCTTGCCCTTGGTCGCTTTGTCCGCGGCATCGGCGGCCCGCTCAACCAGTTTGGCTCCGGCCTGCTTTGTCTTGGGGTTCTGCAGCGCCTGCCTGACCTTCGGGTTGCGTGCTAGCTCTTGGGCGATCTTGCCGAACTTGCTAAATCCTGCCATGGGATATGCCTGCTTTCGTTGCCTCTTCGCCACGCACCCCTTCCATCAGGATGCGCAGTCCTCCAGCCCCACATCCTAGACAAAGAGTCTGGGGAGTTTCTGTGTAAAGCGAAATACCAGGTCGCACGATTTTGGATCCCGGCTCTGGAAAAGCACCGTCTCAGGAGTCGTCTGCTTCCGGACGCAGCTCCGACCCGGAGCCGGCTTCGGGATCATTCTCGATGTCCGTATCGGACTCTGGAGGCAATGCACCGCCCTCACCTTTCCACCTGTGCAGTTGCTTCTCCGGCACCTCGCCCGTGTCCCTTGTCCCGCGCTCGTCCGGTCCGCTATCCATCATGCTGTCCATGGCCATACCCTAGATGGTCAGCGGCCGGGATGCACGAAGCCGGATTCGTAGGCCACGATCACGGCCTGGGTCCGGTCACGCACGTTGAGCTTGGCCAAGATCGAGCTGATATGCGTCTTGACCGTCTCCACGCCCAGGTGCAGGAGGCTGGCGATCTCCTGATTGTTGTGCCCCTGGGCCAACTGCCGCAGGACCTCGGTTTCGCGGCTGCTCAGGCCGGCGTCGGCAATGAGATCCCGTCCCCGGCTGCCATGTAGGGCTACAAGCTCGCGCAGTTTCGCCGGATACATGATGGATTCCCCGCGTGCCACCGCGCGGACCGCCTGAACCAGTTCTTCCGGTTTGGCACGCTTCAGCAGGAAGCCGTCAGCCCCCGCTTTGAGCGCCTCGAAGACGTAGTCATCGCTTTCGAAGGTGGTGAGGATCAGGATCCGCGGGACGTTGTGGTCCTGCGCGCCGGCCAGCAGGGCCCTGGTTGCCTGGATCCCGTCCATCCTGGGCATTCTGACATCCATCATGACGAGGTCGGGTTCCAGCCGGTGCACTTCGGTCCAGGCCTCGGCGCCGTCGCCTGCCTCGCCGACGACGGCGAGGTCGTCCTCGAGGGACAGGATGGCTGACAGGCCGGAGCGGATCAATGGCTCGTCATCGACGAGGAGAATGCGGATCGGTGCGTTCACCTGCGCCCCCGAACCGGCTGCGCCCCATCAGGCTGCCCATTGTTCGGTTGCCCGGAGTCCAGCGGGAAGCTGGCAACCAGGGCCCAGCTGCCTTTGGTCAGCGATGTTTGCGCGCTGCCGCCGGCCAGCCGGGCGCGTTCTGCGATGCCGGCCAGGCCGCGTCCACCGCCGCGAAGCTGCGGGACGCCGGAGACGGGATTGCTCAGGTCCAGGTGCAGCATCCGCGGGTCCGCGCTGATCGTGAGGGTGCATTGCTGCGGGCTGGCATATTTGAGCACGTTGGTCAGTCCTTCCTGCAGGATTTTGAACACGGCGGTGGAGATCGCGGGAGGAAGGCTGTCCAACCGGCGGGGGTCGAAGTTCCGCTCTATCTCCAGCCCTTGCCTGGCGAGCACGTCCAAATAACCGGGCAACTCTGTCAGCGAACCGGCCCCGCCGTCCAGCGCACGGTCCCCGGCGCCCAGCGCGTGGGCGCCGGGGACCGGTTCGCGCAGGATGCCGATGACGTGGTCCAGTTCAGCCAATGCGGCCCGGCCAGTGTCCGCCACGGCCTGCATCGCCCGTACCGCGGCATCCGGATCCCGGGCCAGCAGCGATTGCGCCGCGGTGGCCTGCAGGGTGGTGACCGTCAGAGCATGGCCCACGGAATCGTGCAGTTCACGGGCCAGTTCATTCCGTCGGGCATCGGCGCGCGCACGCTGTTCTTCCAGGGCCAGCCGCTCCGCGGGAGACGGGCCCAGCATGACGCCGGCCCAATGCCGCAGTGCCATCCCCGTCAGGATGGTGAAGATCATGACCCCGGCGCCCAGCGCCAGGGACCAAAGCACCGCCGTCGTACTGTCGGCGAAGGGGGAGAGGACCGCGGCAAGCTGGTCGGCAACCCGGGTCTGGCCGGTCAGCGGCATAACGGACAGCGTCACTATGACAGGAATGGCAAACACCGCCGTGACCAAGGTGAGTCCGCCGGCCATCAAATGCACCAGGTACCAGGCTGCTCCGCGCCACCGCCGATTGTGCGCGGTGCTACCGATGGGCTCGGGCAGCTCGACGTCCAGCAATTCGCGCACCGCGGTGCGTTCCAAGGCGCGCGTGACGGACAACAGGGCAGGAACGGCGAGCAGCAGAAACAGGAGGATAAAGGCGACGACGGCGGACAACGGGCCGGCTTCGGGCGAGCCAGCCAGCTGCGTGCCCCAGATGAAGACCGCGATGTAGGGAACGGCGAGCAGGGCGCCGATCATCATGAACACCAAGTGCCTGAAGACCTGCCCTGCCCGTTTGGCCGGTGTCCGGCCGGAGTCCGCCATGGGCCCATTCTTGCCTAATATCGTTCCGTGGTCAGCTACCCAGTCCGCACCGGCGGCAGGTTCCGCGGCGTTTGAGGTAGTAGGCGAGTGCCGCCGCACCCAGCAGCGGGCCCCAGAAGATCCACAGCGCCGCCGGGCCGATGGTTCCCCAATTGGTCCAGTCGAAGGGGATGCCGCCGGTGGTGCCGCTGAATGCAAGCCGGATAAGTTCCGCCCCGGCCGGTACAACAACGACGGCGACGAACGACGCTGGAAGCACGGCCAGCAGGATCGGAACCCGGCGTCCGCCCAGCAGCGGAACCCAGCCTGGGACGACCGAACCCCAGCTCTGGATCAGGCCCAACGTCAGGAGTGCGCCGGTCAAAGCCATGGACGCCAGGCCGAGGCCGGCGTAGACCATGCCGTTTTCCTGCATCCGGCGCAGAAAGTCGGAGCTGATCCCCAGCGGAATTCCTGCCGCCCAAGCGAACCTGATGATGGCATAAACGGCCGGGATGGCTGCTGCGGCAATGGTCACGGGAATGCCCCATTTGCCTGCTGATGCAGCGGAAAGCCAGCCCTCGCCGTCGTGCTTGCGGCCGCACCTAATGCAGTCACCGGAATGTTTCCGGACGGCCGTTGCAGCGGTTAGCAGCCACAGCCCGACGCCGGCAACGGCCGCCAGTTGGTGCAGGAGAACGTGCCAGCCCTGCTCGGGCATCGCGGCCAGGACGCCGGGATCCATGACGGCGTTGATGGCCAGGTACGGCAGATAACCGAGCAGAGTGAGGATCCGGCTGTCCACAATGACCAGCAGGACCAGCGCGGTGTAGATGCAGGCAAAGGCCGTGGCTGAAATAGCCAAGATCCTGCCTGGTCTGCGCGCGGCGTGGACCGTGAATGCGACGAGACCGCCGGCAACTGCCAGAGCCGGGAGTGCGTAGTTGAGGAAGTCGCCCAGCGGCCCGTTCAACGGCGCCACGGCTGCGGGAATCCGCGGATCCTGCAGCGGCAGCCGGTCGCCGTTGAGCAACAAGAGGCCTGCGATTCCCGCGTAGAGGAAAGCCGCGGCCGCCGTCGCCAGCGGCATCCGGGTCATGAAGCCGCCGTCGGTGTCGGTTTTGAGGGGGTGTGAAGGTGCTGAATGAGCAATCATGACTTCAGTCTTCCCGCGGTGGGCCGGCGGAAGATCCCCCGGCGGAGCGGACTTGCTCCCCCAAACGGGTGAACTGCCAGGACGAAGCGCAGCGGGGACGGCCCTTGAACTAAGCCGATGCGTCCACCATGCTGGCAGTACCGACCCCGACAATATCTCCTTGCAGAACGAGGAACAGCCTTCCTCGGAAAGGTGCGCCCAATGCCCCGAGTGGCTGTACTGGCAACCGGCGGGACCATCGCGTCGAGCAAGGGTGCCGACGGCGCATCGGTAGCAAGCCGCGGTGTGCAGGACCTCGTGTCGGGAATCGGGTCCGGGGACGTGGCGGTGGAAGCGCGCGATGTGCTCCAGCTCGGGTCCTACTTGCTGGCACACCGCCATCTGCGCCTCATCGCCGAAGCCGTCGCCGAGGAGCTGGCCCGGCCCGAGGTTGACGGGGTCGTCGTCACCCACGGCACGGACACCATGGAAGAAACCGCTTACCTGCTGGACCTGGTACATGACAGTCCCAAGCCCGTGGTGTTCACCGGCGCCCAGCGTCCGGCGGACGCCGTTGATACTGACGGCCCCGCAAATCTTCGCGAAGCCATTGCCGTTGCGGCTGCTTCCCAGTCCCGAGGCCACGGCGTGCTGATTTCCTTCGCCGGACAGATTTACGCCGCACGGGGTACACGCAAGGCCCGTACCGTCGCCCCGGCTCCGTTTCAAACTGCCGACGGCGGTCCAATCGGCCGCACCGACGGGACACACGTCCGCTTCACGATGCAACCGCTCCGGCCGCCGGCGTTAGCGCTACCGACAACGGCCTTTGACGGCACACGCGTGGACGTGGTCAGCGTTTACCCCGGAGCCGACGCCACGCTGGCCGCCGCTGCAGTGGAGGCCGGTGCTGCCGCCGTCGTTATTGCGGGCACCGGGGTGGGCAATGGCAACCACGCGCTGTGTGCCTGGGCGGAAGAAGCGGTGCGCGCTAACGTCGTTGTTGGGCTTTCCACCCGTGTGGCGGAAGGGCCGGTGGTTCCCTATTACGGCAACGGCGGCGGCGCCGACCTGGTGCGGGCCGGCTCCGTTCCGCTGGGCTCGCTGCCGCTGTTCCAGGCGCGCATCCTGCTGGCGCTGCTGATCGCCGGCGGCCGTAAGCCCGACGCGCAACTGCTGGAGCCGTACCTCTGAGGAAGGAAGGACATGGCAAAGGAAATCTTCGTCGCTCTCGGCATTGATGTTGATGCGGTCGGCGGCAGGCGAAGCAGCGTTCGGAGTAGCGGGCGGAGGCGGCCGGAGGCGAACTCACACGGTTCCGCCGACCGTTGCCGGGTCAGCAGGCTGGCCGAAGGCATAGACCAGCCACGCACCGAGGTGGTCCTGCCAGACCAGAGTGACTACCGCAACCGCGTCTGCCGGACGTTCGCTGGATAGTGCGCTTGGTGTCGCCCCTGCCGGGAAGATCCCGACGTACGCCACTGCCGGATTTCCTGCAGCGGGCTCGGCCACCGGGGCAGTGTCCCAGCCCGGGACATGCTGCAGTTCCCCGGCAGCGACGCCGAAATCTCCCCAGTACTCTCGGGAGCCGGGTACCACTAGGCTTTCCAGGGTGTGCCGGAAATGGGCGAGATCCATCAGGGCCTCGCAAAACAGCCGCGCGACTTCTGCTGCGTCCTGCAGATTTCCCGAAGGTTCGGCCGGTCCGGCTCGGGCCTCCGAAGCGCGGGTGCGGTGGATCCAACGGCTCTGCGGCGGCTGCTCTTTGTTCATGGTTTCAGCCTAGGACCCGGCCCCGACCGGATAGCGTTCATTTTGCACCGCCTTGCCAACCTCGCCAAAAAGAGGCGCTGTGCGGTGGCGGGCGCGAGCAGCTACATCGCCGGCTCGCGGATGCGTCCGTTATGCAACCGGATGGCGGCGCGACTGGTTTACAACGGGATAACGGCCGTGCCGTGCCGGCGCATGGGGGCGGCGCGGCAGCAGGTGCAAGTACTCGGGATGCTCGTACATCGTCTTTTTGACCAGCGCGTCCATCGGACGCACCATCAGCTGCCGGCGGTGGACACTGTCCAGGGCGCTGATGATCAGGGCGGTGTCCAGCTGCTGGTTTCTGAAGCCCCGATCGATGGTGGTTTTGAGGAACCAGATTTCTGCGCCCTTGATGCGGTAGGTCAGGGTCCCGGCTACGGATCCGTCCGAGAAAATGATGAACTGGGAGTGCGTGGGGTCATCGCGAACGGCAGGCATCAGAGTCTCCTCTTGCTTCCGATGGTGCGCAAGGCGCGCGCCATTTACTGCATGAGACGCAAAGACCCCGTTGAAGGTTCAGTTACAGAGGAAATTATTTACGACGGCGGCTGCCTCCCTTCGGGCCCGAAGATGAACTCCTCGGCATGGGCCACGGCTTTCTTGAAGGAATCATTGCGGAGGGCCAGCTGCGCGACGTCGTCCTGGGTTTCTGTTTCGATGTACTGCGTGAAACCAGGCCGCAGGACCCAGATGCCGCCGGCGGGCGGCAGATAGAAAACGGCGAAGGACCGGTGCTTGCGGTCATCCTCCCAAATAGGGACGACGGCGACGGCGGCGCCGGTGTCCACGTTGATCCACTGGGCACGGGGACGGGGCTGGTCCTCGTCGAAAACACTGGGACTCAGGAACGGGGCTGTGCCTTCGCCCCAGCGTTCCTCAAAGCGCTCATGGAAGATGGGAAACAGGGTTGAATCGTAGCGCCGCCAGTTCGACACTTTGCAGTCCTTTCTCGTGATTATCGGGTCACGCTAGCCCAGGAACCATCGCCGGACCAGCAGATCAAACACGTCCCGCGGAGGGCGGAGCGGTGAGACCGGAGGAAACAGCCACACCGTATCTTCGGGCGATGCCGTCCAGCCCAGGACCACCGGATCTTGATCCTGCACAGTTACTGCCGCGTGGCGTCCGCGGGTGGCCGGCGGCGTGTCCGGAAGGGTGGACGCGCGGTGCCGCCCGCGGTTGTCGTAGGCAGCCCGGCGCCGGGGGTCGCCCAGCACGCCGTAGGCATCCAGGATGCGGGCCATCCTGCGGGCTGCCGCTCTGGCTGCTTCCGGATCTGCAGAGAGCTGGAGGTCGGGGTGATACCGGCGCAGCAGCAGACGATAGGCTCGGCGGATCTGTTCCTGGTCTGCGTCGCGGTCCACCTCCAGGACCGCGTAAAGATCCTGCTCTTCCATCTCGGTTCTCCTCTGCCGGACTGCCGTCCGCGGAACAAGGATGCTCGCAAGGTGATCAAGGCAGGAAGGGTTGCCCTGCAGTCAGACAGGGCAACCACAGATCCTGCTTCGGTTGTCAGCCTCCTTGCGTACCTCCGTATTCCTTGGGATTACTAGGGATTAGGCGTTGATCTGCTGCTGTGTGTCACTGCTCTGGATCTCGATCTTGCGCGGCTTGGCCTGCTCACGGATGGGGATCCGCAGAGCTAGCACACCGGCGTCGTAATTGGCTGTTACTTTGTCCGTGTCCAGGGTGTCGCCAAGGACGAGCTGCCGGCTGAAGGTGCCGACCGGGCGCTCAGCGGCCACTACCTCCTTGTCGTCATCCAGCCGGGACTTGCGCTCGGCGGCAACGGTGAGAACGTTGCGTTCGACATCCAGATCAATGGTTGCGGGATCGACGCCGGGCAGGTCGAGTTCCACGACGAACTCGTCGCCCTCGCGCCACGCGTCCATCGGCATGGCAGCGGGGCGGGTCTGCGATCCGAAGACCTGCTGGGTCAGCCGGTCGAGCTCCCGGAACGGATCAGTTCGCATCAACATGGTTGCCTCCTTCAGTTCTTCTGTCTTATCTTCGGCAGATTATCTATGTCTGCCGACACAGATATTATGACGCTGCGCTACAATATTTTGCAAGAAGTTCGGAGGAAGAAATTGGGCAAGGACGACGAGCAGCGGCTGCGGGCGGAGCAAGGCGTCTACGGCATCTCCGTCGCCGCGGACCTGGTTGGTGTGGGCCAGCAGACTCTCCGGCTCTACGAGCGCAAAGGGCTGGTGGAACCGGATCGCACCGAGGGCGGCACGCGCCGCTACAGCGAGAACGACGTGGAGCGGATGCGCCGGATCGGGGAGCTGGTGGACGACGGGCTGAACTTGGCCGGTGTCGACAAAGTCCTGCAGCTCGAGGAGATCAACGCCGCGCTGCAGCGGGAACTGGACGTGGCGAAGGAGCGGGACCGGCGCCAGAAGCGGTCCGCGAATCTGCGCTGAGCGTCTGCGGCGCCCGGCCGGCTGTCAGCGGACGCTATCGGTAGCGACGGCGGTGACCGGCTCGGGGAAATCGACGGCGACGTCCACCTCATGCCCCAGCGATTGCAGATACACCAGGTGGCTGGCGGTTTCCGCCAAGGCGAGCCGCAGCGAGAACCCGTTCAAGGATGCCCAACCGCGGGACCAGGTCAGCTCGCGCGCGACCTCCCAGACCGAGGCTGGAGCCTGCTCCTGCAGAACCAGCCGGACCTCATCCGAACGGGCCTGATTGTGGCGTGCCAGTTGGGCCACCCGGCCTGACAGACCGGTGAAGCGGTACTCGTGCGCCGGGCAGACTTCGACGTCGTCGCCCAAATCAATCGTGGCGAGCGAGTCGAAGTAATCGGCCAGGGGGTTGGACAGGCCCTCGTGTTCGAGGGAGATGTGCGGGGAAATCCGCGGCAGGACGTGGTCGCCGCTGAAGACCAGCCCGTTGTCCTCATCGACCAGGCAGAGGTGGCCCGGGGTGTGCCCCGGAGTGGAGACGGCGCGGACCTGCAGCCCGGCGACGGGAAGCATCTCGCCGGAGGCCAGCGGGAGATCAGGCGGCAGCAGCCGCGGACGGTCGGTGCGGCGGGAAAAGGTCAGCTCCTCGAGCCGGTCCTGTGGCACACCCCAGTGGCTGAGGCGGAACATGTCCGCCTCACGGACTTCGTCCGCATCGCGGGACGGATCCGGAATCCACTCGTCTCCGCCCATGGCCAGCCAGGCGCCTGAAGCGTCTTTCAACCGGGCCGTCATGCCGTGGTGGTCCGGATGATAGTGGGTGGCCACGATTCCGGTCAGGTCCCCGGGTGTTATGCCGGCCTGCTCCAGCCCAGCCGCCAGGTGCTGCCAGCCGTCGTCGCTGTCCCAACCCGGATCGATGAGCACGGATGCTCCGGTGCCGAGCAGCAGATAGCTGATCGTGTAACGCAGCGGATTGCCCGGGAACGGCACCGGAATAGACCAGACGTTGGAACGCAGCTGTTCCACCGGCGGGAATTCCTTGGCGTGCCACGCCCTGTACTGCTCGTGACCCGTGACGGTGATGACTGCTTCTTCTGGCATCCGACCAGTCTAGGTCAGCGCAGCACAATCGCCGTGGCCGTTGCCGGCGAGGCCCCCGTTTCCACGAAGCCGGAAACGTTCGCGTCCGGATGCTTGATGATGTCGGTAATGGAGCCGAGGTGCCGGGACAGGTCCACCTTGTCCTCCGGCGCGGCCAGCAGCAACTGGAAGCCGAATTCCTGCAGCGCGTTGATGCCGGCGCCGGCATACTCGGAGTTCGCCTGGATGAAGGCCTCGTCGATCATCACCGTGCCGTAGGTGCTGTAACCTTGGCTGGCAATGCCCAGCTGGTAGGCCAGGGCGGCGCCCATGATGAAGGAGGTGAAGCGCTGGCCTTCGCCGCCGGAGAGCGTGCCCGGTTCCAGCCCGGTCTCGATCTCCCCGTTGGGCCGGTGCTCGTTGCAGCTGATGGTGACATGCTGGCGCACATCCAGCACGGTGTCCCGCCAGTGCTGTTTCGCCGGATCGTTCAACGCGTCCACCAGGCGCTCCAGCGCCTTATAGCTGGCGGCCATCTGCTCCGGGGTCTGCTTGATGTAGGCGTTGCCCAGCGCGTTCTTCAGATCCGTGCGGAAGGTGCGCGCTTCCTCCGGAACGCTGGTCCGGACCTCGAGCTTGAGGTGGCTGCCGTTGTCGAAGGGGACATCGTCCAGGATCTGGTTCAGCGGCAGGATCCGCTCCTCGATGGCGCGGCGTTCCTCCTCCAGCATCTGGAGCAGATCCGAAAAGCGCTCGTAGGAGCGGTTGTTGAAGTACTCGCGGAACGCCTCTTCGCGCTGCGGCAGGCCCTCGGAAATGATGTCGTGGTAGAGCTGCTCATACTGCGCGGCGCTTTCGACGCCGGTGCCAAAGGAAGCGCTCAGATGCTCGCCCCAGTCGCGGGCAAAGAATTTGAAGGTATCCGTCAGCGCCGTCTCCGTCTTGTGGAGCTCATCGCTGAGGGTGGCCGCGGCGTCCTTAAGCTCCAGGGCAAGGCGGTGGAAGGCTGTTTCCAGTTCCTCCAGCCCCGTGGGTTCGCCCAGCGGTTCAAGGTAGCGGCCTATGGCCTCGGCTGCCCAGTCCGCCGGCGGGTTTTCTTCGGCCCGGCGGGCAGTGTTGTCCCGGGCGGTTTCGGCATTGCGGAACTGCTTGTCCAGCTCCTCGAGGTCGTGGCGGAGCACGGCGAGCCGGCCCACGCTGGCCTCCAGTTCGGACTTGGCGGCCTTGAGCTCGGCATGGATTTCCGCGAGGGTGGCGCTGCTGTCCACCGCTTCGCGCAGCCGGTCCTGCAGACCTTCCAGCACCTCGCGCTGGGCACTGCTGTCGACTTCGGACCATGCACGGGTGTCGGCGGCCACCCGATGCAGCGCGTCCAGCCGTCCGGCGAGCACATCCTTGGCCTTGCTCCGCTGGTCCGCCAGCTCGGCGGCGTCCGCATGTTCCTGCAGAATGCGCTCGGCCTGTGCTTCGAGCAGGGCGATTTTGTCTGTGTTGTTGAAGCCGAGCAGGTAGTCGCCCGGATTGACCTTCCGGGTGTCCCGTTCAAAGGTGTTCTTGTTCAGCTTGAGGGTGCCGGCGAGGCTGATCGCCTTGTCCTCGTGGTGCAGTTCGGCGTCGGAATCCACGCAGGTGAAGGCATAGTCGCTGGTGATTTTTTGCTGCAGCCAGTCGCCGGCCTCGGAGTTCTTGAACTCGAGCTTGCCGACCAGATCACGGTCTCCGGCGGTTCCGGGCCGCGGGGGAGTGGCGATGTTGATCCAGCGCAGCTTGCCGTGGCTGTCCAGCGCATCGATCGCCTTGGTCACCGTGCGGATATCCTCGCCGCGGATCAGCAGCGTGGTGGCCAGCGAGCGCAGCGCCTTTTCGGCGGCAGGCCGCCACGGCAAATGCTCCGGGGCAATGTCCACCAACTCGCCTGCGAACGGCATGTCCTCAGGCGCGATGCCGGTTTCGGCGCTGATCTGCCGCCGGGCGGCTGCGCTGGCGCCGTCGATATTGTTGCCGCGCCGGGCATAGGACGCGATTTCGGCGCGGAGCTTCCTCTCCCGGTCCTTGGCGTTGATGCTTGCGGCCACGGCCTCGTATTCGAGGGTCTTGGCGGCAGCGGCCTCGGCGGTAAGTTCTTCGACGGCTGCGGCGGCCTGCAGACGGGCAGACTCCAGACCGTCGGCGGACCACTCGAGCTGCAACCCGGCGTCGTCAATGTCTTGCTGCACCTGGGTCCGGACGCGCTCGCGCTGCTCCAGTTCCACCGAGGCAGCGCGGATGTCCCGCTCCAAGGCTTCGATGGCGCGGCCGCCGTGGCTGGCATGCCGTTCGTCCAGCCGCTGGACCTGCGACTCAAGGCTCTCCTTCGCGGCGGCTTCCGCCTGGATCCTCAGGGTCTTGGTCTCGCGTTGACCGGCGAGCCTGGCCGTCTCGGTTTCGAGGAGCCCGGACGCCAGTTGCTGGCGAACCCGCGGCAGCTGCACCTCGGCCAGCTCCCGGTTCCGCTCCAATTGTTCGCGCAGTTCCCGGTAGCGCAGGTGCTGCGCCGGTACCTTCGCCAGCGCGTCGCGCTGGCCGGTGGCTTCTTCCAGCTGGCGGTAGATCCCGCGCAGGTGGCTGAAGTCCTCGATGGCTCCGGCGGCCGCCTTGAGCGTGGACGGGATGTCCAGCACCTCGTAGCGGAAGAACTTATTCACACCCTTGTCCAGACCCTTGCCGTTCTGCAGGGTGCGCAGCAGACTGAAGGCCTTGTCATTATCGATCCCCAGCCTGCGGCGGAAGCGCTCGGCGAAGGCCTTGTGCACGTCGAACGCCTCGCAGCCGGGCAGCGCGGCATGAAGGGAGGTGGGGGAGAAGCGCCGGCCGCCGTGGTTTTCCAGTGCCTCGGTGTCCAGCGGCTTGGTGTGGATGACGTAGTGCTTGCCCACCTGGCCTTCCAGCCCGTTGGCTGGCAGGTCGAAGAGAGCGGAGATGGTGACTTGGCGTCCGAGGCCGTCGTCGAAGACCAGCGCAATGGCGGACCAGGTGGCGCTGGGCCGCTGGTAGGTGGTGCCGGCAGCGGTTTTGGCCTTCCGCCCGCGCATGTAGCTGAAGGTGGTGCGGCGGTCCTTGCGGTTGCTGGCCTCGTTGGCGGACTCGTTCAGCCGGGGCGCGGCATAGAAGATGTGCTGGATGCCGTCGAAAAGCGTGGACTTGCCCACGCCGGGGTGGCCGGTGAGCAGCGTGCCGGCGCGGTCCACGTACATGGTGTGCCGGCCGTGGAACGTGCCCCAGTTGATCACCTGGATTTTGCTCAGCCGGTACTGGCCGGGGTTGATCTCCTCGCCGAGCGGGAGCGTCTGGGCAATGCTCACAGTTCCTCCTCGCTTGCGGCGGTGTTGTTAGGGACGGTGCTGCCGGAAGCGTGGCCTTCGGCATCCGGGGCGGGCGGCTCAGGATCCAGCACCTCCGGATCGAGTGCTTCAGCATCCAGCAGGTCGGGGTCCAGCAGTTCCTGGGCGTCGCTGCGGGACAACGCCTCGATGTAGGCCGGGATCTGGTCGATGCTGTCGAACGGCAGCGCCATGGCCAGCGCGTTGCTGACCCGGTACACGCCGGCCAGCTCGGTGGGCAGCAGCAGCTTCAACGCCAGCAGGCGGGAGATGGAGGCATCTGTCAGCTCTTCCAGCCGCTTGTCGTCCACCGTGCCCGGCTGCCGGTGTTCTTCGAGGATTTCCCGGGCGGCGGAGCGCGAAATGGTGGCGTCGGTACCTGAGCCGGCGTGCCGGTCCAGCAGCAGCCGCAGCCGCAGGGCCAGCAGCGTCTCCTCGCGCCGCAGCGGCTTGCGCGGCTGGATGGCGGTGGTGTGCGGGGCGTCTACTTCGGCCGGGGTGAGCATGGCGATTTTCCGGTCCGGATCCACGCTGAGGACCAGGAAGATCTCGCACAGGTAGTCGGCGATGACCTGCCGGTTGTCCAGCACGGTGGTCCACAGCCGGGGATCGGCAACGCCGTCGATGTACGGCCCGCGCAGCAGGCGCACAATCGTCTGGCGCAGCTGCAGCGGGAAGGTGCCGGTGTCGCCGTCGAACAGTTGCCGCTCCGCGCGGTACCCGCTTGCGGCGATGTCAGCCTCGGTCTCGGTCATTTGCTCTCATCCTTTAAACCCGTTGAATCTTTGGTGAACGTGACAAGCGGGAGGTAGGCGGTGCGCTCGACGCCGTCGATCTGTTTGTAGGTGAGGACTTCGAACCGGTCGCCGATGTCCTGGTCCGTGTGGCGGGCCGTGAGCACCAGCCCACGGATGGAGTTGATGTGGCGGTGCTCGGGCGGCAGCAGTCCGAACGCCGCGCCCAGCGTGGCCTTGCCGTCCTTCGCCGCAGCGGTAGCTGCGGTGATCGCCTGGCGGATGGCACCGGCGTCGGCTTTTGGCGTAGTGGGCGTGCGGTGGATGTCCGCGTCGCTGAGCGCTGGCGGCTCCGCTAGCCGCGGCGGCGGGACATGGTCCTCGGGGTTGAAGATCCCGATGCCGGCCAGCGTTTCGAACTCCGGCAGGTACACGTTGACGGGAACCGCCGGCGTCCTGGTCTTCAGGTCCGGCGAATGGGCCACGGCCAGCTCGGCCGAGCGGATGGCCTTGCGCAGCAGCATGGACTCGCGGAACTCGTCGCTCTGGACGTAGGTGTGCAAGCTCTCGGAGAGACGGCCATAAATGGCATGGACTTCGGAGGCCTGGCGGCGCAGTTCCCGCACCAGATTGGCCAGGGTGTTGCGCTCGTCGGAGCTCAGATCGGACACGAAATCGCGCTCGAGCACTTCGCGGACAGCTTGGCGGAAGCGGGCCTGCTGCTGCGGATTGTTCAGGAACTCCGTGAAGCCGCGGAAAGTCTCGCCCTCGGCGGTGCTACGCAGCTGGCGGTCGCCCTCGAGGACCTGGCCGACGGCGACGCCCTTGGCCACGCTGGACTCCATGATTTCTTGCCGGATGGTGCGCAGCATGGCCTCGACGCCGTCGCGCATCCGCTTGAAGTCCGCCGGCAGGGTGGAGGCCAGGTCGAGGATGCTCCGGGCCGCGGCAACGGAGGTTTCGTGCGGGAGGACCGCGGGTTCCTGGCCGGTTTCCAGCGCCTGGATCTGCGCCTGCCGTTCGGCGATTTCCGCCTCGAGCTGGCTGATCCTGGCGGCCGGATCCGGGTCCGACTCATGGGCGAGCGATTCGATGCTGTTCAGGAGGGCGCTCAGCCGGGAGCTGTTGAGGTTGGTCCGCTCCTGCGTGAAACCGTCGATGAAGTTCAGCACCCGCTGGGTCTGCGCGGTGGGCTCGTAGACAAACTGGCCGTCCACCATCGGCCGGGCGAGGAACTGGTTGCGCACCCAGGAATCGGCATAGTTGGCCGCCTGCCACTGCTCGTTGAGATTCAGGTTCTCGTGCCGGAGTTCCTTTAGGAAGGCAGCCAATGCCGCGTGGAATTCCTCGAGCGCAATCCGCGGCCGGTTCGAGGTGAACTCGGCCCGGAAGAAGGCGATGGTCCACGGTGCCGCGGAGAGCAGCTTCCAGGCAGGGCTGAGCCTGAAGTCCTTCTGGGTGTGCCAGTTGGAGACAGCTTGTTCAGTGGAGCGCATCAAGAACTTTCTGCCAGTGCCTGGCTGCGAAGGGGACCCATTGATCTTAAGGGATGCAGCTCCGGGTGGCAGAATTTGCGCCATGGCCAAGTTGATCTACTCCGGCATCACCTCGTTGGACGGCTACATCGCGGATGCAGAGGGCAAGTTCGACTGGAGCATGCCGGACGAGGAAGTGCACGCCTTTGTGAACGACCTGACGCGCCCGATCGGCACCTACCTTTTAGGTCGCCGGATGTATGAGGTGATGGTGGTGTGGGAGGAGCTGGCGGATGATCCGGACCTGCCGCCCGTGGAGCAGGACTTCGCCCGGATCTGGCTGAACGCGGACAAGGTTGTCTACTCCACCACCCTGGAAACCGCGCCATCGGCCAGGACGCGGATTGAACGCAGCTTCGACCCGGAGGAGATCCGGCGGATGAAGGCGTCGGCCGAGCGGGACCTGATAGTCGACGGAGCCGAACTTGCCGCGCACGCGCTCAGGGCCGGGCTGGTCGACGAGTGCCACCTGTTGGTCTCGCCGGTGATGGTGGGCGGCGGCAAGCGGTTCCTGCCCGACGGTCTCCGGATGCAGCTCGAACTGCTGGAGGAGCGCCGATTCGGCAACGGGGTGGTGTTCCTGCGCTACAGCACGGCGGGTGGGGCGGTCACCGGGAGCTAATGGACTCGAACTTCCGGATGGCCAGCGGCACGAACACCAGCAGCATCACCGCGATGCCGATGAACACGGTGACGAACGGGTGCTGCAGCGTCCACGCGGTGGGCTCCGGGAATTCCGCATAGGTGTTGCCGAACAGCTGGCGGGCCGAGGCCACCAGTGCCGAGACCGGGTTCCACTCGGCGATGATGCGCAGGATATCCGGCATGGTGTGGATGGGCACGAAGGCGTTGGAGATGAACGTCAGCGGGAACAGGATCATGAACGAGGCGTTGTTGATGATTTCCGGGCTGCGGACGCTCATGCCCAGCAGCGCCATGACCCAGCTGAAGGAGTAGGAGAACAGCAGCAGTATGGCGACGCCACCGATGAAACCCCAGAACGACGTCGTCACCCGCCAGCCGACCGCCCAGCCGGTTGCCATCATGATCAGCATGGAGATGGAGTTGATGGCCAAGTCGCCGTTGGTGCGTCCCACCAGGACCGCGGCCGGGCTCATGGGCAGGGTTCGGAAGCGGTCGATGATCCCGTCCTTGAGGTCCTGCGCCATCGCCGCGCCGGAGAACGTGGAGCCGAAGATGACCGTTTGGGCGAAAATGCCGGCCATCAGGAACAGCGTGTAGTTGTCGATGGCCATGGCGCCGCCGTAGACCTGGCTGAAGAGCAGCACGAACATGATCGGCTGCAGGATGGTGAACACCAGGATTTCCGGCACGCGCTTGATCTTGACCAGGTTCCGGCGCGTGGCGATCCAGCCGTCGGAGACGAACTGGCCGAAGCTGCTGCCGGTGCTGGCCAGGGCGGGCGTGGAATCCGGGCGGGTGAGGGTGGTCATTTCGCATTCTCCAGTTCCGTCTTATTGCGACCTGAGCCGGCGCTGGTGCCCGCACCGCCGTCGTCGTCGTCTGCGTCGGTTTCCGCCTTGCGGCCGGTGAGTTTGAGGAAGACATCGTCCAGCGTGGGGCGGCGCATGCCGGCGTCGTGCAGTTGGATGTTGGCCTCGCCGAGGTCCGCGAGCACATACTGCAGCGCGCGCGGCCCGTCGGTTACCGGCACTTCCACCACGCGGCCGTCACCGGAGACCTGGGCCTCGCCCTCGCCGTGCCGGGCGAGAATGCCGGAGGCCGCGCCGGCGTCCGCCTCGTCCACCAGCGTGACAACCACACGGTGGCCGCCGATCTGCGCCTTGAGCTCATCCGCGGTGCCCTCGGCGATGACCCTGCCGCCGTCGATCACGGCAATGTCGTCCGAAAGCTGGTCGGCCTCCTCGAGGTACTGCGTGGTCAGCAGCAGGGTGGTGCCCTCGGCCACGAGGTTCTTGATCACTCCCCAGAGCGCGAGCCGGCTGCGCGGATCCAGCCCGGTGGTCGGCTCGTCCAGGAACAGGATCTTGGGGTTGATCACCAGGGCGCCGGCGAGGTCGATCCGCCTGCGCATGCCGCCGGAAAACCCCTTGACCGGACGGTTGCCGGCTTCGGTCAATTCGAACTGGTCGATCAGTTCCTGCGCCCGGCGCCGGGCCGTCTTAGCGCCGAGATGGGAGAGCCGGCCGACCATTTCCAGGTTCTCGAAGCCGGTGAGGTTCTCATCAACCGCCGCGTACTGCCCGGCGACGCCGATGATCCGGCGCACTTCCTTCGGCGCGGCAGCGACGTCGATCCCGTCGATATGCGCGGTGCCCCGGTCCGGCTTGATGAGCGTGGTCAGGACCTTGACGGCCGTGGTCTTGCCGGCACCGTTGGGCCCGAGCAGGGCCTTAACCGTGCCGCGCGGGATGGAAAGATCCAGCCCGTCCAAGGCATGGACTGCGCCGGTTTTCGTCTTGTAGATCTTGGTCAGGCCGCGGGCCTCGATGATCGTCATGGTGGCATCTTAGAAAAGGCCGGGCGGCTTCGGAAAGGGAATTGAGGACAGCTCCGGTCCTCATGCCGACCGGAATCAGTGGTGACGCCTTCACGCTATGGTGCGGTCCGCCGTCGTACGCCCTTGCTCTTTCTACGGGCTGCCGGCCAGTGAAGCCTCCGGAGCAGACCTCAGCGGCCGTCGGCCAACGCGGCCACGGACTCCGCCGGTGACTCGGCGTGGTCGTCCGCGGGCTTGCGGACGAAGAAGGCTGCCACCACGGCGAAGACGGAGATGATCGCGCCGGCCATGAACGCGGCACGCACTCCGCCGGCCACCGCCACGGTACCCGCCGAACCGTCCGCGGCCAGGGCGGCGGACTGGATGGACATCACGGTCACGAACAAGGCGGTCCCGACAGCACCCGCCACTTGCTGGACCGTGCCGATGATAGCGCTGCCGTGCGAGTACAGCTCCGGCTTTACCGCGCCCAGTCCCGCGGTGAACAGCGGGGTGAAGAGCAGGGCCAGGCCGATGCTCAGGACGATGTGCGCGGCCAGCAGCGTGAACGGGGAGGTGTTCTCGGTGAGCGTGGACAGGAACCACAGCACCGCGCTGACCAGCATGGTTCCCGGCACCAGTAGGACGGTCGGCCCGAACCTGTCGTAGAGCCGGCCCACAAACGGCGCCAGCAGACCCATGAGGAGGCCGCCGGGCAGCAGCATCAGGCCGATCTGGAACGGTTCGAGCGCAAGCACCTGCTGCATATAGATCGGGAGCAGGATGATGGTGCCGAACAGGGCGGCCATGCTGATGACCATCAGGCCCACGGTGACCGCGAAGGTGCTGGAGCGGAAGGTGCGCAGATCCAGCAGCGCGCGGTCCCGCCGCTGGAGCCTCAGCTGTCGCAGGATGAAGGCGGACAGGGCCACGAGCCCCACGGTGAAGGAGATCCACATCGGAACGGCAGAAACAGCCTGGCCGGCCTCGCCGGAACCCTGGCCGACCAGGCTCAGGCCATAGATCAGGCCGCCGAAGCCGAACGCGGAGAGCACCACGGAGAACAGGTCCAGCGGTACGGGCCTCGGTTCGGTGACGTTGTCCACCCGCCGGTTGCCGATGATCAGCATGGCGACGGCGATCGGCAGCACCAGCCAGAACATCCATCGCCAGGACAGGGCGTTGAGGATGATGCCGGAGATGGTCGGTCCGATGGCTGGCGCGACGGAGATGACAATCGAGACGTTGCCCATGGTCTTGCCGCGCTCGGCCGGAGCCACCAGGGTCATCAGGGTGGTCATCAGCAGCGGCATCATGATGGCCGTGCCGGTGGCCTGGACAATCCGGCCCAGCAGCAGGAGTTCGAATCCGGGCGCCATAGCGGCGATCAGCGTGCCGGCGGAGAAGAGCGACATGGCCGCGGTGAAGACCGGCCGGGTGTTGAAGCGCTGCAGGAGGAAGCCGGTGATCGGAATGACCACCGCCATGGTCAGCATGAACGCCGTGGTCAGCCACTGGGCGGCGCGCGCGGTGATGCCGAGGTCGTCCATCAGTTCGGTCAAGGCGACGCTCATGATCGTCTCGTTGAGGATGACCACAAACGAGGCAGCCAGCAGCAACCGGATGACCCGGTTGTTCCGGCGTCGATGGTCGGCGCCGTCGCTTCCCGGTCCGGGTACTGGCGCCGCGCCGGAATTTACGACGGCGGGTTCGGCCGGGGACTGTTGGCTCACGGAAGGTATCCTCAATGGTTTTGGGGGGAAGCGGTGCCTGCGCGAGGCGACGATAGCAAGACTAACCAGCATAGTGGAAGCAGTATTCCCGCCGGTCCCATAGAGGGGTGAGCCTCACATAAGATGCCCCACTTAACGCGGTATGCACCGCCGGAAAATCCGACGGTGCATACCTATATATAGGAGCATACCTCTATATACTGTGCCGCTGTGCGGCCGCAGGGCTTACTTGGTGAAGTAGCCGTCTACGGGCATCCAGCTGGTGGGGTGCACCTTGGTGCCCTCGCCCGGGTTCAGGGCGCTGATCATCTGGCCGTCGCCGAGGTAGATGCCGATGTGGCTTCCACCGTTCTGGAGAACCAGGTCGCCCGGCTTCGGGTTGCTGGTCGGGGTCAGTGCGCCGGCCTGTGCGGTGGTGACGCGGGGCAGGTCGATGCCGTGCTGGGCGTAGACCCACTGCACGAAGCCGGAGCAGTCCCAGCCGCTGGTGGAGGTGCCGCCCCAGACGTACGGGGTGCCGACCATGGACTTGGCGGTGGCGACGATGCCCGAGGTGCTGGCCGTGCTGACGGAAGCGGGCTCGATGTTGGCGCTTGCAGCGGCAACGGTGAAGTCTTCTTCCTGCGGCGCGGCCTGGGTCGCCGGTGCCTCGGCCGGAGCAGCATGCGCAGCGTGGTCGTCGGCCGGAGCCTGTGCGGCGCCGGCGAGCTGGATGACGTCGCCCGGGTAGATGACCGATTCCCAGCCGAGGCCGTTGGCGGCGAAGACGTCGTTCAGCTCGATGCCGTGCTGCGCGGCAATGTTGCCGAGGGTGTCGCCGGCCTTGACGGTGTGGGTTGCAGCGTCCTCCGAGGAGGCCGGCGCGGGTGCCGGAGCTGCGGCCGGAGCGGCAACAGTCTCAGCCTGGGCCGATGCGGCGAAGTCGCTGGAGGATACGTCTGCTGCTGCGTTGGCAGGCAGGCCGGCGCCGAGCATCAGGCCACCGGCAGCGGTGACAACTGCGGCACTGCGGCCAACGGTACCTGCGTGGGACGATACGGCCTTCGAAACTCCGCTGAACGGGTTGCTGTGGACCGCGGTGGCACGATGGCGTGCGGAATTGTTCTTGAACAAGGTTGTAGCCTCTCCCAATGCCTGCGAGGTAAGCTGTCGGGTTCGGATGGGAGTCACCCGGCCGCGTTCCACCTCGGAAAATCGCTCCGTGGTGAACTGCGGCTTAACCCCAAGGGCTCTGGAGGGAGCCCGGTAAACGTGGGTCCCCCGCCTCTGCCGTCTGTCTAGCGAACGGACTCGGAACGGTGGCAGAGTTAGGCAAAGCCATTCCGAGGGGGCCGGCCCAGGAAGCGCCGACGTGGTTGCCACCCTACATAACGGATTGATAACTCCGCAAAACGGACACGCCGCGAATGGCAGGTTTCGGGGTGGTTCAGTGCTAGTGGACGGCCGGTGGATTGCGTTCGGGTGGTGGTGCCGTTCCGTAGTAATCTTGCCGGATGATCCGTCGAAGCTTTGCCCTCGTGTTTGTAATGTTTGCCCTGCTCATCACGGGGTGCGGCCAAGTTGAACAGGCCGCCACCGATGCGGCCAATGATGCCGTTTCGGGCGCCAAGGATGCGGCCAGCCAGGCCGCGTCTGATGCTGTGTCAGGAATCACATCGGCTGCCGTCGATGAAGTGCTGCAGCAGGTCTGCAAACCTGTGGCGGACGGCACGATCAGCGCAGGGGAGAAGCAACTGCTTTCCGGCCTCGTCGATGCCGCTGAACAGGCCGGTGTGCCAGCCGAAATTACGACGCCGATGGGTGACATTGCGCAGTCCGGAGACCGGGTGCCGGCCGAGTCTGTGAACGCCCTGCAGGACGCCTGCGCCAACGCCAGCAGCTAGCGCCAACGCCGGCTCCTAGTGCTGGCGCAGCCGGAGCCACTCCCGGGCGCCGGCCTTGAACCCGGCCGGGTGAAGCGCGGCAGCGTCCTGCGGGATGGCGCCGAGGAACGGCACGTCCAGATTCTGCAGGTACCGCAGGTTGTCCTCTTCCACCGCGTTAGGTTCCGCCGGCCAGGAGCCGATGACCAGTCCGGCGGCCGTGAGGTTGCGGGCCATAATGGCCTCGAGCGTAAGCAGGGTGTGGTTCAGCGTGCCCAGTCCGCTGCGGCAGACAACGACGACGCCGGCACTGCAGCCGCCGGAGCTGCGGCTGGCGGCACCGCTGTCACTGGCACTGCCGAAGCCGGAGTTCTCCACCCGGGCCGCGAGGTCTGCGAGGGTCCTGCCTTCGCTATCGAGTTCCACCAGGAGCCCGCCGGCGCCTTCCACCAGGACATGGTCCGATCCCGCAGCGAGCTTCTCGATGTGCCGGACATGGTCCGCTAGGGGAGGCAATGCCGCGTCTTGCCGCGCGGCAGCCGCCACCGGGGCCATCGGCTCGAGCAGCCGGATGCCCTCGGAGACACCAGCCACGCCGGAGAGCCGGCGCACTTCGTCCGCGTCGCCCGGTTCACGGTCGGCAACCCCGGTCTGTGCCGGCTTGTAGACCGAAACGGTGCCCGGTAAAGCGGTGGCGAGCGCCGCCGTCGTTATCGTCTTGCCGACCCCGGTGTCGGTGCCGGTGACGAAGATGACCCGCGGCAGTTCGGAGGGACTGGCCGGACCGGCCAGGCTGCGCAGGGCGGGATCCTCGGTCACTGATCCTCCTGTTCCACCGTTACGGTGAGCGGGGTTTGGAAGGACAGCAGGCGCAACCAGTCCGGCTCCGGCCCGGTGAGCCTTACCGCCGGCAGTGCCCGAGCCGTCTCCTCAAGCACCAGCACGGTTTCGAGCTCGGCCAGTTTGGCGCCCAGGCAGCGGTGCAGGCCGTGCCCGAACGCCAGCGAATAGGCGGTTCCGGCGGTGTCCGGGGGATGGTTGCCGCTGAGCTCGAGCAGGATTTCCGCGCCGGCGGGGAGCTCGGTGCCGCCCAGTCGCGTATCGCGGGGGACGGCCCGCCGCCAGGTATGCACGGAGGATTCGGTGGCCAGCACCTGCCGCACGAAGGACGCGGCTCCGGTGGTAGCCGCAGGGGCGACTCCGTTCCCGGTCTCGGCTCCGGCCCCTGCCTTGGTGCCGGCCGCGAGCTGCTGCCAGCGTCCCGGTTCCTGCAAGGCGCGGTAGAAGGACGTCCCGATCAGCTGCGCGGTGGTTTCCTGCCCCGCGATGACCAGGAAATAGCCCAGCGAGCAGATTTCCGACGGCGTGAGCCCGGCGGCGTCGAGCACGCCGAAGAGTGACGCGTTGCCGCGGCTGGCGGCTACTTCGCCGCGCAGCCAACCGTAGAATTCCGCGGCGCTCTCCGCCAGGACCGGCTGGCGGTCTTCAGTTGGCCAGCCCCAGAACAGCTCGAGCGAGTCCCGGCTCCAGCGCTTGAGGATGTCCAGGTCAGGGCATGGGATGCCGGTCAGCTCCGCCATGATGATCGGCGGAATGTGCTTGGCCACCGCGTCGGCCAGATCTACCGGCCCCTGATGCAGCAGCTCGGCGGTCGCAGCGGTGCGTACCCGGGTCAGCTCCCGCACCTGCGGCCCGATAGCAGCCACTTTCGCGGGGGTGAAAAAACCCGCCACCAGTTTGCGGACGTGGCGGTGCTTGGCGCCGGTGGCCGACGCCAGCACCGGCGGCAGGGCAAAGCGGGCGCGGCTGAGGATGCGCAGGGCGGCCGGGGCCAGGGGCACCACGGAGGTCAGCGCGTTCGTCGGCAGGAAATCCTCGGTCCGGCGCATCACCTCGCGCACCTCCGCCGGATTCGAAACCACGTGGAAGCTCATCGCGCTGCCACCCTTGAAGCGTCCATTCCGGCCACCATGCCGGCGACCAGCCCGGCGGCCTGCCGCACCTGTTCCGGCGCCAGATCCGCGCGGGCCGTCAGCCGCAGCCGCGAGATGCCGTCCGGCACGCTCGGCGGCCGGAAGCATCCGATCAGGACCCCGGCATCCTCGAGTCGGACGGCGAGTTGGGCGGCGTCTTCCGGCCGGCCCACGGGAACGGACTGCACGGCGCCGGCGGCCTGCTCGATTCCGCAGACCTGCGCAATGATGGCCGCATTGCCGAGCACGGCCTGCGCCAGCGAAGGCGCGGCGGCTATGATCCGGCAGGCTTCAGCCGCCGCGGCGGCTGCGGCCGGGGCCAGCCCGGTATCGAAAATGAAGCTGCGGGCAGTGTTGACCAGGTGCGTGCGCAGGGCGGCCGGACCGAGTACCGCGCCGCCTTGGGCCCCGAGCGCCTTGGACAAGGTCACCGTGAGCACCACATGCTCCGCGCCCGCCAGTCCGGCCGCGTGGACGGCCCCCCGTCCACCGCCGGCGACGCCGATTCCGTGCGCCTCGTCCACCACCAGCAGAGCGTCGTGTCTGGCGCAGATGCGCGCGGTTTCCGTCAGATCACTGGCGTCGCCGAGCACCGAGTAGACCGATTCAACAACGACGACGGCGCGCGGCTGGCTTCGGCCTGCCAGCAACCCGTCCAGCGCGGCGAGATCGCCATGGGCAAACACCTCCACGGGCGAGCGGGAGAGCCGGGCGCCGTCGATCAGCGAGGCGTGGCAGTGTTCATCCCGGACGATCAGTGTGCCGGGGCCGCCGAGCGCGGTGAGGATGCCGAGGTTCGCCGTGTAGCCGCTGGAGAACGCCAGGGCAGCGGGCTGGCCGGTCAGCCTGCAGAGTTGTTCTTCGAGCTCCGCGTGCACCGGCTGCGTGCCGGTGACCACCCGGGAAGCGCGGGCTCCAGTGCCGTAGAGCGCAATAGCGTCGATGGCGGCGGCCTTGAGCCGGGGATCGGTGGACAGGCCCAGATAATCGTTGGAGGCCAGGTCCAGCAGGGCGTCATGAACGCCCGAGCCCCTGGCGGCCGAGTTGCGCTCGGTAATGTTTCGGGCGGTTGTGCTCCGCACCGTGCCGCGCCGGGTGCGCACGTGGGCCTTGTCCGTGAGCCACTGCTGCATGGCGCCCATCAGCCGTGGACCCGGGCGACGGCGGCGGTGATCCCGGCGCCGATGGTGGCGATATCCTGCGCCGAGGAGATGTAGGGCGGCATGGTGTAGATCAGGTCGCGGAAGGGCCGCACCCACACACCGTGCTCCAGTGCGGCGCGGGTGATGGCGGGAATGTCCACCGGCCGGTCCAGCTGGACCACCCCGACGGCGCCAAGCACACGTATATCGCAGACGGAAGCCAAGCCGGCAGCCGGTGCCAGTGCGGCGGACAATCCTTGCTGGATCTGCTGCACCTGCTTCCGCCAGTCCGCGGAGTCCAGCAGTTCCAGGGATGCCGTGGCCACCGCACAGGCCAGCGGGTTGGCCATGAAAGTGGGACCGTGCAGCAGCGCGCGGAACTTTGAGGCCGTGATGGCGGCAGCCACCTCGCCGGAGCAGAGCAGCGCGGCGAGGGTCAGGTAGCCGCCGGTCAGTGCCTTGCCCACGCACATCACGTCCGGCACGACACCGGCCCACTCGGACGCGAAAAGCCGGCCCGTGCGGCCGAAGCCGGTGGCGATTTCGTCGAAAATCAGCAACAGTCCGTACTCGTCCGCCACCCGGCGCAGCGCCTGCAGGCATTCAGGGGCGTAGCTGTACATGCCGCCGGCGCCCTGCAGCACCGGCTCCACGATGATGCCGGCCAGCCCGCCGGCATGCCGCGCCGCAGTCTCTTCCAGTTGGGCGATCCAGCCGGATACCTCGGACGCATCGGCGACCAGTTCGCCGTCGTTGTTCAGCCGCGCCGCGGGCGGACGCGGCAGGAAATGCTGCTGCGCGACGAGGCCGGGGAACGCTGCGTGCATGCCGTCCACCGGATCGCACACGCTCATCGCCGCGAACGTGTCGCCGTGGTAGCCGCCGCGCAGGGCCAGGAACTGCTGGCGGCCGGGCCGGCCCACGGCTGCTTGGTACTGCACAGCCAGCTTCAGGGCCACCTCCACCGAAACAGAGCCGGAGTCCGCGAAAAACACGTGCTCCAGCGGATCCGGCGCCAGCTCCACCAGCTGCTCGGCGAGCCGGACAGCCGGTTCGTGGGTGAGGCCGCCGAACATGACATGGCTGAACTGCTCCGTCTGCCGGCGGACCGCCTCGTCCAGCACCGGGTGCCGGTAGCCGTGGATCATGGACCACCAGGAACTCATCGCGTCCACCGCCTCGAAGCGCTCGCCGTCCGCAGGCTGAAGCCGGAGCCGGACCCCCGACGCTCCGGTAACGGCGTAGGGATCCGGCCCGTCCAACGGGGCATAGGGATGCCAGAGCAGTCCGCGGTCGCGGGCGATGAGCGATGGCGCAGCGGAGGCTGTCTTGTCCAGAGTGCGGGCATCTGCGGGTGTTCTGGCCGGAATTTCCGTCGGGCTCGCAGGCGACGGGGCCGCGGGCGCGAGGACAGTCTCAGACATTGGGGGCGAGTTCCGTACCGGCGCCGCGGCGGCGGATGGTGACCTGGCCTGCGGAAGCCGGGGCGCCGCCGTCGTTGTTTGCCTGCAGGTTGCTGGAGACGGCGGACGCAGCCGACACAGCGGACCCGATGGACCCGAGCGAAGAATCCGGGCCGGCGCCCAGGACCACGAAGCCGTTGTCCGCGATCATGTCCAGATCCGCCTTGGCCTCCTGGCCCTCGCTCGTAAGGTAGTCGCCCAGGAACAGCGAGTTGGCGACCTGCAGGGCCAGCGGCTGCAGCGAACGAAGGTGCATCTCGCGGCCACCGGCCATGCGCAGTTCGGTGGCGGGGCAGGCGAAGCGGATCATCGCGAGGATGCGCAGGCAGTGGGCCGGCGTCAGCAGCCAGGTGCCTTCCAGAGGCGTGCCCTCGAACGGCATCAGGAAGTTGACCGGGATCGAGTCGCTGTCCAGCTCGCGTAAGGCGAAGACCGCGTCGATCAGCTCATCGTCGGTCTCGCCCATGCCCACGATCAGGCCCGAGCAGGGGGAGAGGCCAGCGTCCTTGGCATGCTCAACAGTGCGCACGCGGTCGGCGTATTCGTGCGTGGTGCAGATGTCGGCGTAGTTGGACTCGCTGGTGTTGAGGTTGTGGTTGTAGGCGTCGACGCCGGCGTCCTTGAGCTTGGAGGCCTGGCCGTCCTTGAGGATGCCGAGGCAGGCGCAGACCTCCACCTGCGGGTGCTCGTCCTTGAGTCCCTCCACCATGGAAGCCACGCGGTCGACATCCCGGTCGGTGGGGCCCTTGCCGCTGGCCACGAGGCAGACGCGGGAGGCGCCGGCGCGGATGCCGGTGGCGGCCTGCTGCACGGCTTCCTCGGGTTTGAGCCAGGTGTACTTGAGGATCTGGGCGGCGGAACCGAGCCGCTGGGAACAGTAGGTGCAGTCTTCGGGACACAGGCCCGATTTGAGGTTCACCAGATAGTTGACCTTGACGGTGTTGGCGAAGTGCGCGCGGCGCAGCCGGCCCGCGGCGGCCACCACGTCGAGGAGTTGCTCGTCGGGGGCGTGCAGGACGGCGAGGGCTTCCTCGCGGGTCAGGGTGCCGCCGGCCAGTTGCCGATCGGCCAGGTCTTGAAAGTAATTGAACACCGTTCAAGTGTGTTGAGACGCGGAAGCTGTGTCAACAGTATTGAACAGTGTTCAGGATTATGACGTGCCGCTTGGCGTGCGTCCACGAGCCGCGGATCCCTTGGGCCTTGCCCCCCCTACCGGCGGGCAGGGTCTCAGCGCTGGGTTTCGGCGTAGAACCATTCGATGTGCTCGCGGAGCAGCTGTGAGGCCCGCTTGCCCTCGCCTGCCGACACCGCAGCCAAGATGCCGTGATGTTGGGTGCGCAGTATATCGGCGACAGGTTCCCACGCCTCGTCGCTACGGATCGACTCCGCAACGTAGTCACTGATGGACAGGCGCAGCGACTCCATCATCGCCTCGATGACCGCATTGCCGGCGAGCGAGGAAAGCAGCACATGGAAGCGGGCATCGAGCGCATGGAAGTCCGCTCGGGCGAGCTTCGGGTTGTCCATCAACTCCAGCAGTTCCGCGGCTTCGTCAAGCTTGGCCCGGGTCGCCTCGTTCTCCGGATCGATGGTAGCGGCCTCGGCGGCCCCGGTCTCGAGCAGGATGCGTGTCTGCACGATCTCGCCGACAGTCAACTGGCGGGTTGCCACATGCAACCGCAGTGCGGCGGCCAGCCCGGAGGCGGGCTGGGACACGATGACCGCGCCTGCATTGGGGCCGGAGCCGGTGGAAGTACGCACCACCCCGAGCACGTCCAGGATGCGGATGGCGTCGCGTACGGAGGCCCGGGACAGCCCGTGTTTTTCGGCCAGCGTCCGTTCGCCGGGCAGCTGATCGCCGAGCTTGAGCGCCCCGGAGTGCAGCTCCGCCTCGATACTTTGGAGCACCGCCTCATAGGCGCGCGGTGCAGGTTTAGCTATCTTGCTGGTCACGGCTTTATCTTCGCATGCGCACGCGGCCGGGCACGCCTTGCGAGGCATGCCCGGCCGCCGGTGGACTCGGCGCCCTAAGGCAGCATCCAGCCCAGGACCGGTGTCGACTGCAGGTAGACGACGATGCAGAGCACCAGCAACATGCCCACGCTCCAGCCAACGACCTTGCGCAGGATGAGGGACTCCTGCCCGTCGAGCCGGACTGCGGTGGCGGCAATGGCCAGGTTCTGGGGACTGATCAGCTTGCCGACCACACCACCGGAAGTGTTGGCGGCCACGAGCAGGTTGGGGTCAATCCCCGCCTTCAGCCCGGCGGTCTGCTGCAGCTTGGCGAACAGGGCATTGGCCGAGGTGTCGGAACCGGTGACGGCGGTGCCGATCCAGCCCAGCATCGGAGAGAGGAAAGCGAAGAACGCCCCGGTGCCCGCCAGCCAGGTGCCGATGGATACAGTCTGCCCGGACAGGTTCATCACGTAGGCCAGGGCGAGCACGGTGAGGATGGTCAAACCGGCCCAGCGCATGCGGTGGATTGTGCGCGGGATTTCGGCCAGCGCCGTTCCCACCCGGAGCGGGTAGCGGCCGGCGCCGTCGAAACGTGAATAGACGACGGCGACAAGCAGGCCGGCAATGAGCAGCAGCGTGCCCGGGTTGGACAGCCAGGTGAACTTGTAGATTGTGGAAGACACCGGTTCGCCGGCGGCGTCGACGATGTTCCCGTACAGCAGCGGCCACGGCACGGCGATGTCAGTGGAGGCCAGCCATCCCGGGACGTCCATGCCGAAGGTCCACAGTTTGGCTATACCGAAGACCACGATAACGAGGAAGTACGGAAAGAGCGCGAGCCAGGTACGGACCGGGGTCAGCCGTTCCGCGGCAGTGTCTGTCCCGGTGGCGCCGGACCCGCCACTCTGTACGCCGGAACCGCCACCCTGCACGGCGTGGCCAGCGGCCGGCACACCGCTACCAGCGGCCGGCACACCGCTACCAGCGACCGGCACGCTACTCGCGCCGACCGGAACCTCGGCGCAGATGCGTTCACGGGCAGCCGTCCTGCCGCGCGGTTCCCAGACCCGGAGGAACGCCACGGCGGCACCCATGGCGACCAGTGCGGCCACCACATCGGTGAGTTCGTAGGAGAAGTAGTTCGAGCAAAGGAACTGTGCAATGCCGAACGAGGAGCCGATGACCAAGGCGGCGGGCCAGCAGTCCTTGAGCCCCCGCTTTCCGTCTAGGATCAGCAACAGGATCAGGGGAACGACGAACGCCAGCAGCGGGGCCTGCCGGCCGACTACGGCGCCGATGTGGTCGGCGTCCAGCCCGGTCAGTCCCGCGGCGGTGGTGATCGGGATCGCCACCGCACCGAAGGCGACCGGGGCGGTGTTGGCGACCAGCACGGCGGCGGCGGCACGCAGCGGAGCCATGCCCAGCGCGAGCAGCATCGTGGCGGTAATCGCGACGGGCGCCCCGAACCCGGCGAGCGCCTCGAGCAGGCCACCGAAGCAGAAAGCGATGAGGATGGACTGCAGCCTGACGTCGCCGCGGCCGATCACATCGAAGACCCGCCGCAGGTCTTCGAAGCGGCCGCTGATGACCGTAACTTGGTACAGCCACACGGCCATCACGACGATCCAGACGACGGGGAACGCGCCGAAGACCGCTCCGAGCCCACCGGACATCAGGGCCAGACCGGCGGGCATCTGGAAGGCCAGAATGGCGACCAGCAGTGCCACGAGCAGGGACACCAGCCCGGCCACGTGCGACTTCGTCTTGACGACGGCGAGCAGCACGAAGAAGGTCAGCAGCGGTAGCAGCGAGACTACGGCCGAAAGCGCGACGCTGCCGGCTAGTGAATCAGTGGTGGGGGTAAATGTCTCCACAGGTTTTCCTTCGCATGGTCGGGGCGGAACCGGGGCGGTGGTCGGACCACTATGGTCTGACCACGCAACGATAGCGCATTTTGGTGACTTTTGTGAGGGGTGTCACGAAAAAGGGCTGTGACCTGCGACGTTGGACGGGAATCATGGGCAATGACAGTAACGGGGCAGCGGTGCGCACCGGTCAGCGGCCGTTACGGCATGATGGAACAGGACTGTGTTTTGACCTCGGCGTATGGATCAGGAGGAACGGATGAGCCTCACCAGGCGGCAGATTGTGGATGCAGCCATGGACATCCTGCGCAATTACGGCCTGGGCGATCTGTCCATGCGCCGGCTGGCGCGTGATCTGGGTGTCCAGCCCGGGGCGCTGTATTGGCACGTGAAGAACAAGCAGGACCTGCTGGGCGTGCTGGCCGAACAGATTTTGGCGCAGGTGGACGCGGAGGCGGTTGACCTCGCAGCGGTGGACGGCGATCCCGTTCGCCGGCTGGCCGCGGACATCCGCGCCGCGCTGCTGGCCGTTCGGGACGGTGCCGACGTGGTGTCGCTGGCACATGCGCTGAACCCGGAGGCGCTTCCGGCGATCGCCACCCTGCGCACGCTTCTGCAAGACGCCGATATGACCGAGCAGCAGACGCGCTGGGGCGCACGCACGCTGACCCATTTCATTCTTGGCGCCGTGGCGGAGGAGCAGACCCACGCCGAGCTGGCCGCAGCCGGATTGCTGCCGGAAAACGTACGCCAGGATAACGACGACGAGGCCTTCCTCTTCGGCGTGGATGCGGTCCTGGCCGGACTGCGCGCCCGCTAGGAGCAGTCAGTCCCGGATGCGGACGGCGGTTTCGCGCAGGTACTGGTCCACCCGGATGTAGGCATCGCGGGTCAGCGCCTTCCACAGCTCCAGGGCCAGCCGCGCATCGTCCTCTTCGAGCGCGAGGATTTTGTCGGCGCTGAGCACCATCAGCTCCACGGGGCCCACGGCCTTGACCGTGGTTTCCTGCCGGTTCTCGCTGCCCAGGGCCAGTTCGCCGAAGGTCATGCCCGCGGAGAGGGTGCTGAGTTTGACCCGCGTTCCGTTCGGCCCGGGCACGGACGTGGTGATCTTGCCCGAGACAATGAAGAACACGCCGCCGAACCGCTGCCCAACGCGGCGGATAACGTCGCCGTCGTCGTACGTTTTGGGTTCCATTCGCTGCTCGAGCGCCGCAGCATCGTCCTCGCTGAGGGAGCTGAGGGCGGGGCTGTCCGACGGCCGCACCGCATCCGGGAGCTCAAGGTCGCCGCCGTACCGGGCGATGAGCTGGTTTTCGGACCACTCCACCGCAGCGCTGCGGGTGGTGAAGGTCGGGACTTCGCCGTCGACCTCCATAAACGACGCCGCCAGCGTGCCTTCGCCGTCGATCAGCACCAGTTGGCGCCCGGCAGCCGTGAGCTGTTCGCGGACGTCGGCGAGCATGCGCAGTGCCACGGCGGCCACCTCGTCCACGCGGCGCAGGTCCAGAATGACGTGTTCGACGTCGTCGCTCAACGCGCTGAGTTCGCGCACCACGGATTCGGAGCCGGCAAAGAGCAGGTCCCCGTTCAGCTCGATGACCATGGCGCGGTGGCCGTGCTCGCGCAGTACATCCGCGGCCTCGTCGGTGCGGCGGATGCCGGAGGGGGAGTCCGTGATGTCGTAGCCGGCGCGGATGGCGGACTTGCCGGTGCGCCCGGCCCGGACAAAGTGCAGTTCCATGTCGTCCGAGAGCCGCTGGCAGGTTTCGATGCCGCGCACGCTGGTGCCGTGCGCGTCCAGCGGCGGCGAGTACACCGCCAGACCCACCTGGCCCGGCAGCACGGCCAGGATGCCGCCGGCCACCCCGGACTTGGCCGGCATACCCACCGAGCTCATCCACGCCCCGGCATCGTCGTACATCCCGCAGGTGGTCATGACCGACAGCACGCGCTCCACCTCGCCGATCTCCAGCAGGTCCTCGCCGGTCAGCGGGTTGGTGCCGCTGTTCGCCAGCGTGGCCGCCATGATGGACAGATCGCGGCAGTTCACCAGCACCGAGCATTGCCGGAAGTAGTCCTCCACCACCGGGTCCGGGTCGGTTTCGATGATGTTGAACGAGCGCAGCAGGTAGGCCAGTGCCTTGTTCCGGTGCCCGTGCGCCAGCTCCGATTTGTACACGCGCTCGCTGACGGCCAGGTCGCGCCCGGCGAAGTCGGAGAACATGTTCAGGATCCGGCGGGAACGCGAGTACGGTCCGGCGCTTTTAACTAACGACGTCGCCGCCAGCGCCCCGGCGTTGATCATCGCGTTGGAGGGCCGGCCGCTGCCCTCGGCCAGGGAAATCTCGTTGTAGGCATCGCCGGAGGGTTCGACGTCGATTTTCTCGTCCACCGCCGACATGCCGCGGTCCGACAGCGCCAGCCCGTACGTGAACGGCTTGGAGATGGACTGGATGGTGAACTCTTCGCGCGTATCGCCGACTTCGTAGACGTAGCCGTCCACCGTGGCCAGGCAGATGCCGTAGTTGTCCGGATCCACATCCGCCAGCGCCGGAATGTAGCTGGCGGGTTCGCCGTCCTTAATGCGCGCGATCTCCTCGTGGATGTGCGTCAGGTAGCGCTGGATAGGGGAGTCCATACCGCCAGCCTATGTGCCCGGCCGCTGTTCCCCGATATCGCCACCTCGCCGTCCAGGTTCAGCACGGTGCGCCGGTGGTCGCGCCTCGTCAACTGCCTTGGCTCCGGCGACCGCAGACAGGAGGGGCTGCCGCGGCAGCCCCTCCTGGTGTCAGTGTTGGCCGGTCAAGCTGCCGGCACTGCTATTTGGTTAACTGCTCCTCGATTGGTTGCTCCGCCGCTGCTGCCTCAACCTGTGCGCTTTCGCGGTTTCGTAGCCGCTTCACGAAGTTGACCACCATGATGATGATGACGAAGGCGAAGGGGAACGCGCCGATGATCGTGCCGGTTTGGACGGTATCGATCACGGAGGTGCCGCCCAGGGTCAGCAGCGCCACGGTGATGGCCACAATGCTCGCCACCAGGACCACCCGGAAGAGCTTGCTCGGCGTCCGCCCCGAGGAAACGAACTCTGCCAGGGCATGCACGCCCGAATCCAGCGAGGTGATGTAGTACGTTGCCACGAGGATGGTCGCCATGACCAGCAGGATGGTGCCGACAACGGGGATGTACTCGAGCATCACGAACAGCCCCTGCGAGGTGTCTTCGGCAACCGCAGCCGCGATGGACCCATTGGTCCCGTTGTCGTAGTACAGCGCGGCGCCGCCGATGATGCCGATCCAGATCATCACGATCAGGGACGGAACAACTGTGACGCCCAGGACGAATTCCCTGATGGTCCGGCCCCGCGAGATGCGGGCGATGAAGGCTCCCACAAAGGGGGAGAACGCGATGACCCAGCACCAGATGAAGACCGTCCACCAGCCGTTCCAGCTGTCCTGCCAGGAACCGATGCCTTCGGCCGCGACGCCGGAATCCGTCCAGAGGCTCATCGCCAGGAAATTCTGGAAGAAGGCGCCGAAGGTCTGCGACAAGGTGGACGCCAGGTAGATGATCGGACCGAACGCGAACACGGCGACCAGGAGCACGATGCTCAGCACAGAATTGATCTCGCTGATCCGCTTCATGCCCTTGCTGATGCCGAAGAATACCGACCCTGCCGTGAGGACCCCTAATGCCACGATGATCGCAATCCACAGCGGGGCGCTGGCATGAATGCCGGTGATGGCGCTGATGCCGGAGGTGAACTGCAGCGTGGCAAAACCAAACGAGGTAGAGAGGCCGAGCACCGTGGCGAGGATCGCGAGCAACTCGATAACCATGCCGGCGCCGCGGCGGGACTTGCGCGGGAAGATATCGACGACGGCGTCGCGGAACGTGAGCTTCTTGCCCAGGTTGTGGTGCGAGTAAGCCAGGCAAATGGCTACGATGCAGTACATCGCCCAGGCCGTCAGGCCCCAGTGGAAGTAGGACCAGGCCATCGCCCCGTCCACCGGGCTGGCGGAACCGGCAGGGAACAGCGGGTTCTCGTCCTTGAGCATGATCGGTTCGGCGACGGACCAGAAGATCAGTCCAATGCCTTGACCGCAAGCGAAGAGCATGGAGTACCAGGCGAACTTGCCGTATTCGGGCTTGGCATCCGGCCCGCCGAGGCGGATGTGGCGGAACCGGCCGAACGCCAGCCACCCGCAGACGCCCAGCGCCAGCGCGGAGAAAGCGACGAAGAACCACGTGAAGTATTCGGTGACAAAGGTCCGTGCCGCACCGATGGCGGTAGCGGTCGCATCCGGAACGGCCACGGCGAACGTGAGAATCGAAACTACCAGGACGATGGCGGCGGTCTTGATGACAACGTCGTCGACGCGCCGCTTCTTATCTTCCCGAGGCTCTGGCGGGTTCAGATCAGCGCGGTATTCCACCGGTGCTGCGGGCCTTGTCTCATTTTTGCTCAACGTCATTGTCGATCACATCCTGGAACTCGGCATCGAGGGCGGCCGACATAGCGACGCTTGCACGCTTGAGCAGGATTTCGCCCTTGTTTGCGGTGGCTTGGGCGGCGGAGGACAGGCATCCCGACGCCGGCGTCAGCTCGGGACGAACCGGCAGAACGTCGTAATTCGGCAGGACCGCCGGCGGCAGATCTTCGACCTTGTCCATCTCAACCTTCTCCGGGTATAGGTGAAGCATGAGTGATGTTTCGAGGACGCCGCCGTGTTCCAGATCCCAGCCGGTGAAACCGTCGGGGTACAGCTCTGCAATGGTTGCTTCGTCGACGAAGTCCCAGTAGGACAGCAGCATGACCTTCACATCGTTGATCCCGGCCCGCTGCAGTTCAGTGACGGCCAGGTCAACACCTTCATACAAGAACTGGTAGTTCTCGAAATGGCCGTTGATGAAAGCGATTTTCCGCACGCCGTGCCGGGCAAATTCGAGGGTCAGCGTCCGGGCAATGGAAATGACGGTGGACGCATCGAGGCTGGTGGTCCCGGGGATGTGGTTTCCGCCGCCGGAACGCTGCTGGGACTTGTAGCCATAGGTGATGGGCGCAGCGACCAGTCCGCCAACGGCTTCGGCTACACTGCCTGCCATGGCGCGGGAGAGCAGGACATCCACGTTGAGCGGCATGTGCGGTCCATGCTGTTCGATGGAGCCGACAGGGACGAGGACGGCCGCCTTGCCGTCCGAAATCTTTTCGCGGTAGGTGAAGGAGTCCAGCTCCTCCATGTAAACACTGTTGCGCATCGTCTCTCCGATTCGTTGCAAGCTGACAGGATGCCCGCCCCCTAAACGTCGCTGCCCGCGTGGAATACACGCGGGCAGCCACGTTTACGGGGCGAGGATCTGGGTGCGAAGAGGCGGTGCCGGTCCGGGACCGGCACCGCCCGAGGCAGGCTAGGCGTTGATGATGTTGTTTTCGGGGCCGAAGCCGAATTTGGTGATGTTTTCGACGCCGCCGTCTTCGCCGATGACGAGGATGTCGTGTTCGCGGTAGCCGCCGGCTCCGGGTTCGCCGTCTTGGACGGTGATCATCGGTTCCATGGAGACGACCATGCCGGGTTCGAGGACGGTCTCGATGTCTTCGCGTAGTTCCAGGCCTGCTTCGCGGCCGTAGTAGTGGGAGAGGACGCCGAAGGAGTGGCCGTAGCCGAAGGTGCGGTTCGGGAGCAGGCCGTGGCCGATGTAGATTTCGTTGAGTTCGGCGGCGATGTCCTTGCAGACGGCGCCGGGCTTGATCAGTTCCAGGCCGCGGCGGTGGACTTCGACGTTGACGTTCCACAGTTGCAGGGAGCGTTCGTCGGGTTGGCCGAGGAAGAGGGTGCGTTCGAGGGCGGTGTAGTAGCCGGAGGTCATCGGGAAGCAGTTCAGGGAGAGGATGTCTCCTTGCTGGAGTTTGCGGGTGGTGGCCCAGTTGTGGGCGCCGTCGGTGTTGATGCCGGATTGGAACCAGACCCAGGTGTCGCGCACTTCGCGGTGCGGGAAGGTCTTGGCGATCTCGTGCACCATCGCCTCGGTGCCGATCAGGGCGACTTCGTATTCGGTGATGCCCTCGCGGATGGCGGCCTTGACGGCCTCGCCGCCCAGGTCGCCGATGCGGGCGCCGTGCTTGATGACCTCGATCTCCTCGGCGGATTTGATCATGCGCTGGCGCATCGCGTCCTGCGAGACGTCGAGCAGGGTCGCGCCGTCGAAGGCGGCGGCAATGGACTGGCGGGTCATCAGCGGCAGGGCGTCGTCTTCGACGCCGATGCGGGCAGCCTTCACGCCGTCGCGCTTCAGGGCCTCCTGCAGGCCGTAGTAGAAGTTGTCACGGCGCCAGTCGGTGTAGACGATGTTTTCGCCGTAGCTGGTGCGCCACGGCATGCCGGCGTCGATGTTCGCGGTGATGGTGGTCGAGTTGTTCGCGGTGACCACCAGCGCGTAGTTGCGGCCGAAGGTGGTGTAGAGGAAGTCGGAGTAGTACTTGATGCCGTGGTAGCTGGTGAGGATGACGGCGTCGAGTTCCTTCGCGGCCATGATCTGGCGCAGTCCGGTCAGGCGGCGTTCGAACTCGGCGTCCGAGAACGTCAGCTTCTGCTTGGTGCCGTTGTGGAGGGTCTTCAGCCGTTCGAGTCCGGCGACGGAGTTGGCGGGAGCAGCTGCGATGGTCATTGAATCTCCTAAAGAATTACGAATTGCGGTACCAAGGCGACTGACAGACAGGTGCAGCCGAAAGGTGATTGTGGGAGGCAGCCCCGAAACTGCGATGTGTTCCCGCTGCCCTTACGGACTAGATTATGTGCCCTGCATCACAAAAAGTATGGGTAGAACGTCAAGGAATTAGTTGACTGCAGTGGACAGTCTGTAAAGAGCTTCGTCCCGCCGTAGAAAAACGGCCGTCGAAATCAGCTCCCGGCAGCAGTCCGCTTGGCCCGGGTGGTGAACAGGACGCCCGCAATCACCAGGCCCGCGCCGAGGATCTGCATCGCCGTGATCGTCTCGCCGAGCAGGAAGTAGGCGCCCAGCATCGTGCCCACCGGCAGGAAGTTCAGGTACACGGAGGCCTGCGAAGCACCCAGGATTGCCACGGCGCGGTTATAGAGGATCAGCGCCACCACGGAGGGGAAGACGCCCAGGTAGAGCAGCCCCCACCAATGGCCGCTGCTGTCCAGATCCGGCACCCCCAGGATCAGCCACTCGCCCACCATGAACGGGAGCAGCATCAGCACGGACAGCCCGGTCATGACCAGCACCGAGCCGTAGGACGGGAACAGGTGCAGGTACTTGCGCACGCCGATCGAGTACAGCGCCCAACTGGCCACGGCTCCGACCATCAGCGCGTCGCCGGCATTCCAGCCCAGATCGCCGAGCTGGAAGACCTGCCCTTCCAGTACCACCCAAACCGATCCGAAGAGCGAAAGCGCCACCCCGAAAAGCTGGATCCACCGCAGTTTCTCCCGCAGCAGCCAGGCACTGAGCGCCACCGTCACCGCCGGGATGGCCGCCTCCAGCACCGAGACATTGGTGGCCGAGGTGAACTGGAGCGCGGCATACAGGAAGGTGGTGAAGGCGGCCACCCCGGTGACCGTCATGAACAGCAGCGGCTTGAAATGCTGCCGGAACAGCGGCACGGCCTGCCGCGCGCCGCGGTACCCGAACGGCAGCAGGACCACGAACGCAACGGCCACCCGCAGGAACGCGATGGTGAAGGGCGGCAGGTCGGCCAGCGCCTTGCCCACGAGAATGTTGCCCGAGTAAAAAACCACCACGAGAATGCACATCAGGTAGGCGCGCATCACGTGTCCTCTATGATCAGCAGCAAGGGGCAATCTCAGCATCGCCCGTTGCCGCCGTCCGCGCCAAATCGTTCCACCAGGAAGGAGCATGACCAGTGGCATCAGTACTGCTGACCGGCGGAACAGGAACCCTCGGCCGTGCCGTCGAACCCGCCCTGCTCGAGCGAGGCCACACGGTCCGCATCCTCAGTCGTCGCGAGCAGCCGGCCGGACGCGAGCCGGGCACCTGGGCGCGCGGCGACCTGCAAACCGGGGACGGCATCGACGCGGCGGTCGACGGCGTCGACACGATCATCCACTGCGCAACTTCCAACGGCCGCGGCGACATCACCGGCACTGAAAACCTCATCGCGGCGGCCCGCAAGGCCGGCAACCCGCACCTGATCTACGTCTCGATCGTCGGAGTGGACAGCATCCCGATGTTCTACTACCGGGCCAAATTCGAAGCCGAGCAGCGGATCGAAACCTCCGCGCTGCCGTGGACCATCCTGCGCGCCACCCAGTTCCACAAGCTCGTCTTCGCCCTGTTCGCCGCCCAACGCCGGCTGCCGCTGGTCATCGCCCCGGACCTCCGCTTCCAGCCCATCGACATCCGCGATGTCGCAACGCACCTGGCGGAACTGGCAGCCGCCGCCCCCGCGGGCAAGGCCCCGGACATCGGCGGCCCGGAAATACTTTCCGCCGAAGAAATCGCCCGCCTGACCCTCGAATCCCTCGGCGTACGACGGCGGGTGGTTCCGTTGCGATTCCCCGGCAAGATGTTCGCCGCGTACAAGGCGGGCAACCACCTCGTCCCCGGCAATCCGACAGGAAAGCGGACCTTCGCCCAGTTCGCCGCTGAAGAGACCAGCGGCGGACGATGACCGCGACGCCTGCCGCGGACCTAACCCGCGGCGCCCGCCGCGAACGTAGCACCCACCGTCCGGAATGTGCCCGTCCTGATCTACCCAAAGGAGAATGATGTTCGCAGCCATCCTGCACTCAGCCATGCCAGCCGGAGAGTCCGGACAAGCCGGGCCAGCCCGCTATGCCGAGTCCAAGCCCCTGGTCATCGAAGAACTGGAGCGGCCCGAACCGCGCGCCGGCGAGCTGGGCGTGTCCATTACGTATTCCAGCCTCTGCCACTCGGATCTTTCCGTCGTCGACGGCTCCCGCGTCCGCCCGCTGCCGATGGCGCTGGGGCATGAGGCCGTAGGGCGGGTAGTTACTGCGGGGGAGGGCGTCAACGACGCCAAAGAGGGAGACCACGTGGTGCTGGTTTTTGTCCCCAGCTGCGGAAGCTGCCGCGCCTGTGCCGCTGGCCGGCCCGCCCTCTGCCACCGCGCCGCCGAGACCAACGGCTCCGGCGACTTGCTGCACGGCGAAGCCTTGCTGAAAACTGCTGAGGGGAAACGGATCAACCACCATCTGGGCGTGTCCGCCTTCGCCGACTACGCCGTAGTTGCCCGCGAATCCGTCGTCGTCATCAACGATGATGTACCGGACACCGTGGCGGCCATGTTCGGCTGCGCAGTGCTGACGGGCATGGGCGCGGTGCTCAATACGGCAGCGGTCCAAGCCGGGCAGTCTGTTGCCGTGTTCGGCCTCGGCGCCGTGGGTCTCTCGGCCGTCATGGCGGCCAGCCTGGCCGGGGCGAGCGACATCATTGCCATTGATCCGAATCCGGGCAAGCACCAGCTGGCCTTGGACTGCGGGGCCACCGCCGTGGGAACGCCGGATAACGCCGGGGCGCTGATCGCCGAAGCGACCGGCGACGGCGTCGACGTCGTGGTGGAAGCGGTCGGGTCCGCCAAGGTCATCGCCTCCTGCCTGGAGCACGTCACCCGCGGCGGCGCCGTGGTCTCCGTCGGCCTGCCCCACCCCTCGGCCGAGCTGACGGTTCCGGCCCTGCAGTTCGCCGGAGCGGGCAAACGCCTGCTCGGGTCCTACATGGGCGACGCGGTGCCGGAGCGCGACATTCCGCTGTACCTGGAGCACTGGCGGGCGGGAAAGCTGCCTGTGGAGCTGCTGTACACGGACACCAAACCGCTGCGCGAGATCAATGAAGGCCTGGACGCGCTGGCATCGGGGCAGGTGGTCCGCCGCCTCTTCCAGGCGTGACCGCTGCCTAGAAACCCCTCGCTACTGCGGCGGCCGCGCGGAGCCAGGCACGCTGGGTCTCCGGCTGCAGGGCGTTGAACCGGATGGGCCCGTTGACCAGCGCAGGGTCGTACGGAATGCGGACTACCTCGCGCACGAATTCGCGGAAACCGGTCTCGATCCTGTCCGCCTCGATCTTCGCGCGCTTGCGGGTCTCGCCAGTCATGCCGCGGCCGGCGTCGGTTGATTCGGACACAATAACGACGGCGTTGCGCGCCAGTTCCGCTTCATGGTCGCCGCGCGCCGCGAGGGTCTGCAGGGTGAGCCGAGCGGCCTCGGCCCGGTCTTCCATCGCGGTCACCGGCACCACCAGCTGGTTGGTGTGGTCGATCATCCGGCGCCAGTTGGCGGAGCGGGAAGTGTTCCCCGAGTCCATAACGATCAGCCGGTAGTACTTGCAGGCCACCCGGTGCGCGATGTCCACTTCCTCCGCGGTCACCTCGTGGTCGCCTTCCTCATTCTCGTCCGAACGCAGCACATCGAACTTGTCCGCAGCCTGGTGGTGGACGTAGTGGGCAAGATCGGCAGCGTTGGATTCGGGGGAGAGGAGCTTGCTGGACGAGTCCACCAGATCCAGCACGCTTGAGGCATGCGGGCCTTGCTCGGTGCGCCAGCCCAGCGTGCCCTGCGATTCGTTGTTGTCCCACGCCAGTACCGGTCCGCCGCCGTAGCGGGCCAGAATGGCGCTGAGCATGACCACTGTCGGTGTCTTGTTGGCCCCGCCCTTGCGATTGACGACGGCGACCGTCCGCGGCCCCGGCCAATGCTGGCTGACGAGCTGTATGTCCGCCCGCTCGGCGAGCTCCTCCTTGGACGGTTCCACCCGGACGCCCATTTTCGCCAGCACGCCGCGCCAGCCCTTGGTGGCCGGCTCCTTGGCCGAACCGGTGACCAGGAACGACGTCTCGCGAAGATCCCGCCGGCGCCGGGCCTGCACACCCTCCTGCGGCTGGGGCTCCGGCTCGCCGCCCGTGGCCCGCGGCTCTTGGGTGCTGCCCGCGTCCCGCGAGGACACCGGTTCGCCGTCGTTCTGTTGCCTGCGCAATCGTCGGCTGGGCGGCTGGAACTCGTCGACGCCGGTTGTGTCCGGATCAGAACGTTCTCCGGCGTCGTTGATCCGATTGGCAGCAGCAGCTGCCGGAAAGTCCGGAACTTGCCTGGTCATAGCCGTCCTATCATCCGGGGAGGTGAAATGATTTACTACTGATCATCTCCGGCCAGCTTCAGATGAACAAATGAAAACGGCACGAATGCAGCATTTGTGGATAGTTCTGCCCATGGAGGGCCCGGCGGGTCTGCGGCGCTTACTGCCCGTTGTCGCCGAGGTCGTAGCGGTACGTGCGGGCGCGCATGCCGTCCCGGGTGGGATGCTCGTCCACCGCGCTCCAGTTTAGGCGTTCATAGAAGGGCGCTGCATTGCCCTCGCCGAGCAGCGTGACCAGCTCCGCCCGCGTGGCGCCTGCAGTGCGCGCATCTTTTAGGAATCGGTTGAGGAGTTCCTGGCCGGCGCCGGTGCCCCGTGCCGCGGAGTCAACGGCAATGGCAGTAACGACGGCGATCTGCCCGCCGGACGCAGCATTGGCCGCAGCCCCGGTGGTTGCTCGGGACGCAGCACTGGACTGAGGGCGCGCAATACTGGACTCAGTGCTGGCGGCCGGTCCGGCGGCGGGGGTGCGGCGCCACTTCGGGGTGAGGATGCGCTTGAGGTAGGCCCGTCCGCGGGTACGGACGAAGTGGGCGCCGAGCCGGGGCCGCTGGGCCAAAGCCAGCAACCCGGCCAAGGCCAGACGGAGGCGGTGGCGGCGAACGACGTCGTCAATATGGCGGAACTGATCGGTAGAGCCCACGAGGAAGCCGACGGCCTGCGTGCCCTGGGCATCAACGTGTTCGGCAACCAGCGCAATGCCAAAGGGCGAGTCGAGGAAGCTCGCATGCCAGCGGCGGACAAAGCGTTCGCCCATCTGCGGGAACAGCCCGTCGGGCACGTAACGGCACTGCCAAGCCGCCATGGTGGTGAGGTCGGTCGGCGTGGCCGGGCGCACGGTTACGCTCGGAACGTCTGGGGCAGGCAAATTAACTCCTGGGACGGGGAGGTGGCCAGCACCGAACGCGGTTGTATCAATTGTCGACTGCAGACGGCCCACTCCTCTTTCTTTGATGACGTCTCATCTAATGTCTGTGCACAGTGTAAACGACCAACCTTTCCGCAAACTGACAGGCTGGGCAAGGCGGCCGGACCTTGGCCCCGCACACCCCTCCCCAAGCGGTGCGTCCGCTCCTAGACTTAACGCTTGGGGCGTGGACCGCCCGCGCCTTTCAGTAATCGGGTTCATTTACCAGGATGCAGGTGAGCGCAATGACTGGACGTGTAGTGCATTTCGAGATTCCCGCGGAAGACGAGGAACGGGCAAGGAGCTTTTACAACGCGGCCTTCGGCTGGAACATCCAGCCCATGCCGGAGCTGAATTACAACATGGTCATGACTACGCCGACGGATGACCAGGGCATGCCGAGCGAACCGGGCGCGATCAACGGCGGTATGTTCCGGCGCGAAGGTGAGCTGAAGACACCTATTATTACGCTCGACGTCGAGGACATCGATGCTGCGCTGGAGAAGGTGGGCAGCCTGGGCGGGTCCACGGTGGAAGCCAAAATGGCCGTCGGCGACATGGGGTTCGCGGCCTACTTCCGGGACAGCGAGGGGAATCTGATGGGCCTGTGGCAAACAGCCGCGCCCTCCGGCGGCTAGGGGGCAATCCGGCCGTTGCTCTTGCGGGAACTGCCATGAATGGCAGAATCGCACTCATGAAGCTCCACCTGCCGCTCGCATGGCCTGCGTCGCCGCCATCGCACGCCGGCGTGGTGCTCCGCCCGTTCCGCGACTCCGACGCGCACCTCGCCGCCGAGCTCACGCAGGATCCGTACATTCGACTAATCAGCACCATTCCGGCCAGGCCCACCGCGGAAGAAGCGATGGAGTGGATCCTGCACCAGAACGGGCGCTTCACCGAGGGGATGGGCTACTCCTTCGCCATCGCCGACGCCGCGACGGACCGGGCGCTCGGCCAGATCGGCATGTGGCTGAAGGCGATAGAAACAGGAAGAGCGACGGCGGGATATCTGGTTGCGCCGTCGGCACGCGGCCGCGGCGTGGGCGCCGCGGCATTGTCAGCACTCACCGCCTTCGCCTGGACCCTGCCCGTCCTGCACCGGGTGGAGCTGTACATCGAACCGTGGAACACCGGCTCCATCCGCACGGCCGAAGCCGCCGGCTACCAGCGCGAAGGACTGCTGCGCAGCCACCAGAGCATCGGCGGCGAGCGTCGTGACATGCTGCTCTACGCCACCATCCGGCCCTAGCGCGGGCGTGCCTCGTGGTGGGCGCGCCCATGGGAGCGCCGGTCCTCTTTCATTTCGGCCTCGAACAAGTGCCGCTTACCCTCGGCGAGTTCATCCCGGGCGGCCTGCTCCACTGACTTGAACGCGGCGTAGTAGTTGTCGTCGTAGTCTTCGACGATCTGGAACGTCCACCGTCCAGCAATCACATTCCGCCCCACGACGTCCTGCTCGACCCGGTCGGCCAGCTCGCCGTGTCCGGCCTTGCGCAGGAGCTCCGCGGCCTCACCCAGGGCGAGGTCGGCCTTACCTGTCAGGCGGTGGAAGCCGTACAGATAGCCGCGGGCGTGTTCAACGACCTCCAACGCCTCGGACAGCTTGCCCAGCGCTTCAACCGTTGCGTCACTCGTGCCCTCGGGGCGGCGGTGGGACTGGTCAGGACCGTCATGCGGAATGCTCGTCATGGGGAAATTATTACCGTTGGATCCGCAAAGTGCGACGCCGGCGCCCAACTTGGCACCGACGTCGCACTTGGTATTTTTGGTTTTGGTGGAGGGACTACGGCAGTTGCGGGTCCACGCCGTAGTGCTCGGCCAGATCGGTGATCACAGCGTGCGCGCCCTGGATGCTGACGGAGGCGACGAAGGTTTCGTCGTCGACGTGGACAACGTCGCCCTTCAGACGTTCCCACAGCGGGTTGGACTCGAAGGTCTTCTGCTGCTCGCGCGACGCATCGCCCTCGGCGCCCGAAGGAGTCCAGGCGCTGACCATGACCAGGCCGGCGTCGGCCTTGAGGATCTGCTCCTCGGAGAGCGGGACGAAGATGGACTCGGTGGTATCCGGCGCACCTTCCGGGCGGGGGATGTTCATGTCGGCCATGATCTCGCCGATGAACGAATCGGTGGAGTACAAGCGCGCGGTGTCCTCGCCGGCGAAGCGCAGCAGGGAGTAGGTGGCTTCGGGGTTCTTGGCGAGGATTTCCTCGCCGACCTTCTTGGCGCGCTCTTCATAACCGGCCACGAGCTCTTCGGCCTTGTCCTTCTTGCCCAGCGCCTCGCCGAGGAAAACCACGTTTTCCTTCCAGGTGGGCCCGGTGCTGACCGAGAAGATGGTCGGCGCGATCTTGGAGAGCTGGTCGTAGAGCGCCTCGTGGCGGACCTGCGCGGAGACGATGACGTCCGGCTCCAGCTCGAGGATTTTCTCCAGGTTGGGCTCGGCGAGGGTGCCGACGTTGACCGCGTCAGCGGTGGCTTCGTCCACGTCGCCAAGGTAGTCGGCAAACGGATCGCCTGGATCCTGCCGGTACTGGACGTAGCCGACCAGATCGGCCTCAAGCAGCAGGGCGGCATCGATGTAGCTCGGGTCCAGCGCGACGACGCGCTTCGGCTCGGATTCGATGGTGGTTGAACCCATGGCATGTTCCATGGTCAGCGGGTAGCCGGAGCCGCCCGCGGGAGCGGAAGCGGCGCTGTCTTCGGTGGCGGCCGGTGCGCCGCAGGCAGCGGTGCCCAGGAGCGAGGCGCCGGCGACCAGTGCCAGCAATTTGGTCAGAACGGGTGTTTTCATGCGAGTCTCTTTCACGGTCCGAACGGCCTAAGCCGCGTCACTTAGGTAAGGCTAAGCTTGTCCCCGTCGTAGACTGTAGCAGTCGAAAAGACCGACGTTCCAAACCTCCCGTAATAGAAGGCGCTCTTGAAAACTGTGGATGCACCGGCCACGGGCACATACTCCATTCCGGCTGCCGAGCTGCGCGAAACCGCGCTGCGGCTGCCCGTGCGCAGCGGAAAGGTGCGGCTGCGCTGGTTGGCCGCGGCCGTCGTCGTACTTTGTGCCGCAGTGGTGGCCAGTGTTTGCATCGGTAGCCAGCCTTCGTCGCTGGCGCAGGCGTGGCATGCGGTGGTGACGCCCACGGGAACAAACATGGACGTAACCATCCTGCAGCTGCGCTGGCCCCGGACGTTGACCGGTATTGCCGCCGGCATCTGCCTCGGCGTGGCCGGAACGCTCTCGCAGGGGCATACCCGCAATGCCGTGGCGGATCCGGGTCTGCTGGGCATCAACCAGGGGGCGGCGCTGGCCATCGTGGCCGCGACCGCCATCGCCGGAACAATGCTGCCGCTGACCCAGGCCGTGCTGGCGTTCGGTGGCGCGCTGCTGGCCAGCGTGTTCGTGTTCCTGATCGGTACCGCCGCCCGGCACGGGTCCACGCCGATCACGCTGGTGCTGGCCGGCGCCGCCGTCACCGCCCTGTGTACTGGGCTGGTGACCGGGATCGTCCTGCTGAACGAGGCGGCCCTGGACACCCTGCGCTTCTGGCAGGTGGGCTCCATTGCCGGGCGCAACGACATCCTGCCGGCCATCTGGCCCTTCCTGCTGGCGGGCCTGGTGCTGGCGGCGATGAACATTCCGGCGCTGAACGCGCTGGCGCTGGGCGAAGACACCGCCCGGTCCTTGGGCATCTCGGTGCTGTGGGCGCGCTGCGCCGGAATCGCCGCGATCACGCTGCTGGCCGGATCCGCCGTGACCATGGCCGGCCCGATCGCGTTCGCCGGACTGCTGGTTCCGCATATCGCCCGGGCCATGGTGGGGGCCGACTACCGCTGGCTCCTGCCGGCTTCCGCGGTGACCGGCGCCGCGCTGCTGCTCCTGGCGGATACCGCCGGACGGGTCATCGCGCGTCCGGGGGAGCTCTCCGTAGGCGTGGTGCTGGCCGTTATCGGCGCGCCCTTCTTCGTGTTCCTGGCCCGCCGCCGCAAGCTGGTGACCGTATGAGCACCGTGACCCGCACCGGCGGCAACCCGGTCCGTTCCCTCCGCGTGCTGCGGGCCGGGCCGGTCTCCATCCGGGTCAGTCCGCGCGGGCTGTCCGTGGGCGGAGTGCTGATCCTGGTGCTGGTGGCGGCCATGGTCATCCACGTGGCCAACGGCGGCACCCCGCTCGCCCTGCTGGACGTGCTGCGTGCGCTGCTCGGCGACACGTCCGATTCCAAAGTCCATCTGGCCGTGACTGAGTTCCGCGCACCGCGGATGGTTGCCGCCGTCGTCGCCGGGGCCTGCCTCGCCGCCGCCGGAGCCATCACGCAGACCGTGGCCCGGAACCCGCTGGCCAGTCCGGACGTCCTGGGCGTGACCGCCGGGGCCTCGCTCGGCGCCGTCACCGTACTGGTGGTAGCCGGCGGCGGGAATGCCGGCCTGAGCGGACTGGCGGCAACGCTGGGCATGCCGCTGGCTGCCTTCGGAGCAGGCGTGCTCAGTGGCGTCGCGGTCTACCTGCTGGCCTACCGCGGCGGGATCGACAGCTACCGGCTGGTCCTGGTGGGGCTGGGCATCAACGGTTTTGCCGTCAGCCTGACCACCTGGCTGCTCACGCTCGGCGACGTCAGCAGCGCGGCCCAGGCCCTGACCTGGATGACGGGTTCGCTCAACGGCAAGGACTGGGCGCTGGTGCAGCCGATGGGGGCCATCGCCGTGGTGCTGGTGCTGGCCGCCGTCTTCTGCGGGCGGTGGCTGCTGCTGACCAGCCTGGGCGAGGACACCGCCGTCGGACTTGGTACCCGGGTTGGCGCGGTGCGGCTGACGGCCCTGACCATCGCCGTGCTGCTGGCCTCGGTGGGCACCGTGGTCGCCGGACCGCTGGTTTTCGTGGCGCTCGCCAGCCCGCAGATTGCGCGCATCCTGACCGGTTCGGTGGTGCCGCCGGTGGCAGTTTCCGCGTTGGTGGGCGCCGTGTTTGTGCTGTTGGCCGACACCGTCTCCGCCAACGCCCTGAGCGTGGCGCTGCCCGTGGGGGTTGCCACCGCCGTGGTCGGCGCACCCTATTTGATCTACCTGATTCTGCGCTACCAACGGAGGCTCACATGAGCGCGCCCAGTACCGGCGGGCGGCTTCGCGCCGACGCCCTGACCCTCGGTTACGACGGCCCCGACATTGTCCGGGAACTGTCGCTGACCGTGCCCGATGCCGCCGTCACCGCCGTGATCGGACCCAACGGCTGCGGCAAGTCCACCCTGCTGCGCGGGCTCGGCCGGCTGCTGGCGCCCCGGTCCGGAGCGGTGACGCTCGACGGCGAACCCCTGGCCAGTCTGTCCACCCGCCATGTTGCCACCCAGTTGAGCGTGCTGCCGCAGACGCCGGTCGCGCCGTCCGGGCTGACCGTGGCGGACCTGGTTTCGCGCGGGCGGCACCCGCGGCAGAAGTGGTACCAGCAGTTCTCGGTGTCGGACGAGGCCGTGGTGCTCGACGCGCTGGCGGCCACGGACAGCCTGGAGTTGGCGGACAAGCCGCTGGAGGATCTGTCCGGCGGCCAGCGGCAGCGCGCCTGGATCTCCATGACGCTGGCCCAGGAGACCGACATACTGCTGCTGGACGAACCCACCACCTACCTCGACCTGGCGCACCAGGTGGAGGTCCTGGAGCTGGTCCGCCGGCTCAACCGGGACCGCGGCCGCACCGTGGTGATGGTGCTGCACGACATCTCGCTCGCCGCGCGCTACAGCGACCACATGGTGGCCATGAAGGACGGCCGGATCGTCGCGCAGGGAACCCCGGCTGAAGTGGTCACGCCGGAACTGCTGCTCGAGATCTTCGGGCTGGCCGCCCAGGTGGTGCAGGAACCGACCGCCGGACGGCCGCACGTCATCCCCTTGGGCGCCGGCGTCTAACCACACTCAACCGCCGCACCCCGTCGGACCCGGCGCACCCGCCGCCCGTACTGATTCCCTATGGTGTCCGCGCGCCGAAGGAAGTGGAGACTGCGAAGTCCCCGCCGACAATGTAGCTGCGGCGGTACTCGATCGGGCGGCCTCCCGCATAACCCACGCGGTCGATCAGGAGCAGGGCCGTATCCGCCGCGCACTGCAGCGACCGGGCCTGTTCCGCGGTGGCGATGACGGCGGTGAGCCGTTCTTCGCCTCCGTCCAACGAGATCCCGCACGCTTCCTCGAGCTCCTGGTACAGGGCAGTGTTGGAAAAGTCCCGCTCCAGCAACGGTCCGACCTGTTCGGCGGGCAGCCAGACGTCATCCAGCGCCAGCGGAACGCCGTCGGCATAACGCCGTCGCGAGAGGTGGAACAGCGGTTCGTCCGCCGGAAACATCAGCCGCTGGGCTACCGCTTCGTTTTGCTCCACTTCCTGGGCCAGGACATCACTGTAGTGCTCCATTCCTGCTTCCTGCATGGTGGCGAAGAGGCTGTACACGGGACCGTAGGCTGTGCTTTTGCCGGCGACCACCTGCGGCAGGGCAACCGGCTTGCGGCCGCGTTGGGCGGTAACCAGCCCGGCCTCGCGCAGGGGGCGCAAGGCAGCGCGGATGCTGCCGCGGCTGGCACCGTATTCGTTGGCCAGAGCCAGCTCGCCGGGAAACCCGGTGCTGAATTCGCCCTTCTGCAGCCGGCGGTGCAGATCCCGGCTGATGGCTTCCCAGAGCGGAGTTCCGGGCGGGGTGCTGCCAGGCTCGGCAGCCGAAGGTTTTGCCTGGTCCTGCCCGGTCACGTAGCCTCCATTGGAGAAATGTATAAACATTTGCGGTCATTTCGGCCGCAACGAGGAGCCTGAATGCCGTCGCATAAGCCAACTGCCCCAGCCAGCACCCCCCGCAACCGCAACTTTACCGTGACGGCGACGGTCCTTGGCGTGGCCGTGCTCCTGCTGTTCGTCGGCATCTTCGCCTACCGAGGGGGTAAATCGCAGCAGGCGGCCAGCGCCGGACAGGGTGAACAAGCCGGACAGAGCGCCCAGCAGGACAGCGCAGGCGAACTGGACATGTCCCGGCGGATAGCCGACGACCCCACTGCCCTGGGCGTCGTGGACGCCCCGGTGGTCATGGTCGAATATTCGGACTACCGCTGCCCCTTCTGCGGACTCTTCGCCCGCGACACGCTGCCCGCCCTGGTGGAGAAGTACATCGACAGCGGAGACCTGCGCATCGAGTGGCGCGATCTGCCGGTCTTCGGGGACGAGTCCATGGAAGCAGCACTGGCGGGGCGTGCGGCGGGGGAGCAGGGCAAATTCTGGGAGTTCAACAAGGCCGTCTACGCCGCCGCACCTGAACGAGGGCACGCGGACCTGAACCGGGAGCGCCTGATCGGGTTCGCCGAGCAGGCAGGGGTGCCGGACATGAAGAAATTCGAGGCGGACCTGGACTCGAAGCAACTGCGTGAAGCGGTGGTCAAAGACGCGCAGGAAGCGGCCTCCCTCGGTGCCACCGGAACACCGACATTCCTGGTCAGCGACACTCCCTTTGTCGGTGCCCAGCCGCTGGAGGCGTTTGAAAAAGCGATCGACGCCGAGCTGAACGAAGCGGGAAGCAAGTAATGGAAATCGGATATGCCGGCGCCTTCCTCGGCGGAGTCCTCACGCTGCTCAGCCCGTGTTCGGCCTTGCTGCTTCCGGCGTTTTTCGCCTATGCCTTTTCCACCAAGACGCGGCTGGTCGCCCGGACGGCGCTGTTCTACGCGGGCCTGCTCTCTACCCTGGTGCCGCTGGGGGTCTTCGCCGGTGCGCTCGGATCCCTGGTCACCCAGCACCGCCACGTCCTGGTGGCGGTGGCGGCCACGCTGGTCATCCTGCTCGGGGCGGCGCAGATCCTCGGAGTCCGGCTGCCGGCGCCATCCGGAACAATGCGCAAGCAGGCTCTTCCGGTCTGTCTGTCTTTGTCCTCGGGACGGTCTACGGCGTCGCCGGGGTCTGCACCGGCCCGATCCTCGGCTCCATCCTGACCGTGGCGGCAGTCGGCAGCAACGCCATCTACGGCGGCGTCCTGCTGTCGATTTATGCGCTCGGCATGGCGCTGCCGCTGTTCGCGCTGGCGCTGGTCTGGGACCGGCTGGGAATCAGCGGGCGGCGCTGGCTGCGTCCGCGCCCGCTGGCAATCGGCCGCTGGTCCAACTCGTGGATCATGGTCATTTCCGGGATCCTCTCCATCGGCATCGGAGTCCTGCTGCTGTTGACAGACGGAACGGCAGGGCTTGGCGGAGTGCTCAGCGTCGGAGACCAGTTCCGGCTGGAAACCACGGTCAGCGGCGCGGCATCGGGCATCTCCAACGCAGTCTTCGCCCTGATCGCGGCGGCGGTACTGGCTGTCGCCGTCGTGCTTTATCTCAGGAGCCAGCGGACCCAGCGCGCAAGTGGCGACTTCGCCTCGGTCAGCCTCGCGGCCCGGGACGAGGAGGAAGAGCGATGAGGAGCGGCCTCGTGGCACTGAAGGCCGCGCTTGTGCTGTGGCCGCGCCGGCGCTGGCTGGCCGCGCTCGCCGCCGCCGCCGCCACGTATGTAGTGGTGGCCGTCCCGACCGATCTGATCGACACGCCGTTTTTCGTCCGGGAGGTTCCGCCGACCTGGTGGTCCTTCCCGGTCCTGGCCCTCACGGCCGCGCTGGCCGGTTTGGTGGCCGCGACCTACGTGGCACGACTGCCGGAGGCGCCACCGGAGCGCGGGCAGCGGTTCGGCCTCACGGGCGCCATCGTCTCGTTCTTCGCCGTCGGCCGCCCGGTCTGCAACAAATTGGTGCTCCTGGCCCTGGGCACCTCCGGCGCCATGCAGTATTTCGAGCCGGTCCAGCCGCTGCTGGCAGTGGTGTCGATCGGACTGCTGGGCTGGGCGTTCTACCGGCGCGCAACGTCCGAAGACCGCTGCGCGGCGCCGCAGAAAACAACGACGGCGGAACTCCCCGGCCGCTGAACCTCCGGCGTCGGAACCTATCCCGTGACGCCCTGCTTTTCGGGGACGGCGATGGCATGGACAGTCCGTTCCTTCGTCGGGAACAGGGCCGTTCCATCGGGCAGCATGGACACCGGGAGGACAAAGTCGCCGGTGTCTAGAATGGCGCCGGAGTCTGTATCGATCCTGGCCGCTACGCAGTCGAGCTCGGCGTAGGCCACACCCGGGCCGGCCGCTGTGAGGTTCGCCGTCGTGAATGTCTATACATTTCGATGGCCACGCTACCATGCACAGGGAAGGCTTTTCCCGCCCGCGCATCGCGCCGGCTCAGAACGGAACGAGGAGGAACCATGCCCACAGTGGACAGCCCTATGCAAGATGCCCGTGCCGAGCCCAAGGCAGTGGGGCTGCTGGTTCACGGGGCAGGGCAGGGCGCCCAGGACTGGCTCCCGGGGGTGCTGCGTAGCGCAACCAACGCGGCAGACGCGCTGCCGGCGGGGACCGCCATCGAAGTAGTCATCCAGGGCCCCGGGGTGGCCCTGCTCTCTGGCGGATCCGGGTTCGCAGCCGAAATCACCGCCACGCTGGAGCGGCAAATCCGCGTTCTGGCGTGCGCAAACAGCCTGCGTTCAGCGGCCGTGCCGTCCGACCAGCTGCTGCCCGGCGTCGCCACAGTTCCGGCCGCCATCGCCCACCTGGCTGGCAGGCAATGGGCAGGCTGGGCCTACGTCCGGCTCTAGGAGCAGCCTAGTTCGCCAGGTACGGGTAGTCGGTGTAGCCGGGGGCGCCGTCGGTGTAGAAAGTCTTCGAGTCCGGATCGTTCAGCGGGAGGTTTTCCTGCCAGCGGCGGACAAGATCCGGATTCGCGATGGCCGGGCGGCCCACCACAACGCCGTCGGCCAGGCCGTCGTCGAGGATGGCCAGTGCTTCTTCGCGGGTGGTGATGACGCCGAAGCCGTTGTTGAGCAGCACCGGACCGCCGAAGCGCGCGCGCAGTTCCTGGACCAGTGAGCCGGCCGGTTCCTTGTGCAGGATGCTCAAGTAGGCCAGGCCCAGCGGGGCAAGGCCGTCCATCAGCGCGGCATAAGTTGCCCGGGTCTCTTCGGCGTCCAGCTCCAGGGCACCCTGGACATTGTGTTCGGGGGAGATGCGGATGCCCACCCGGTCCGCACCGATCTCGGCGGCAACGGCTGCGGCAACCTCGATGACAAACCGTGCGCGGTTCTCCGGCGATCCGCCGTACTGATCGGTGCGCTGGTTCGAGCTCGGGGCAAGGAACTCATGCAGCAGGTAGCCGTTGGCCGAGTGCAGTTCCACTCCGTCCAGATCCGCTTCCACGGCATTCCGCGACGCCAGCACGAACTCGTCGATGATGCCCGGCAACTCATCGGTGTCCAGGGCGCGGGGAACCGGGAACGGCTTTTTGCCGTCATAGGTGCGGGTCTCGCCGTCGATGGCAATGGCGCTGGGCGCAACAACTTCGTGGCCGCCGGTGGTGGCCTCGTGCGTGACGCGGCCGGCGTGCATGACCTGGGCGACGATCCGTCCGCCGTCGTGGTGGACAGCGTCCGCGACCGCCCGCCAGCCGTCGATCTGTTCCGGTGTGACCAGGCCCGGCTGGCGCTGGAAGCCCTGTCCCGCGTAGCTGGGGTAAGCACCCTCGGTGACGATCAGGCCCAGCGAAGCGCGCTGCCGGTAGTGCTCGACAACCAGCGGGCCCGGAACGCCGTCCACGCCGGAGCGCATGCGGGTCAGCGGCGCCATGATGAGGCGGTTGGAGAGGTCAAGGGCGCCGACGGACAGCGGGGTAAACAGGCTCACAAAAGTCCTTCTTCTCAGTAATGCTTCCGCAGGAGGCAACCGAGCGGGCCGAAAAGTTATTCCGACCCGGCCGGCTAATCCTCGTAGAAGGTCTTCGCCGGCCCCTGGTCCAACGAGGTTACGATTCCCGCCGCGACCTCGCGCAGCTTGATGTTCCGGGTGCTGGATGCGGTCTTCAGGATCTCGACAGCGGACTCCTGGCTGCACCGGTTCTGGGCCATGATGATGCCCACGGCGACGTCGATGTCCGTCCGGGAGACCAGCGCGGCCTTTAGATTGTCTGCGGTTTCGGCGAGGTAGGCGAAGCGGACCGCCAGCATCAGGCCCAGCGACGTCTGCCGCACGAACTGCTCGACCAGCTCAACGGACTTCTCGTCGAAGCGTCCGGGCCGGTGGGAGTAGAGGTTGAGGGCGGCCTTGGTGTCTTCCTGAAGATGGAACGGAACGGCAAGGATGGATCGCACACCAAGCTGGAGCACCGCCGTCGTATATTGCGGCCACCGCTCTTCCGTCTGCAGATCGGGGACGAGGACGTTGACCTGCTCACGCGAGGCGGTCATGCAGGGGCCGTCGCCGAACGCGTACTGGATCTCGTCCATGGCCTGCGCGTCTTCGCTGCTGCTGGCCACGGTGGCGGACCTCTTGTGCCTGAGCAGGGTGATGCCGGTGAGGACCTCGTCGCCCGGGGTGGAGAGGCTGGAGGAGGACAGGTTCGCCAGCCCGTCGAGGAATTCCCCGACGTCGGTGCTGTTGAGAACCAGCTCCTGAAGGTGCTGGCTCAAATGGGTATCCGCTTTAGCGGTGGACTCAGTGCTCAAGAACGTTGGCGCCGTTTCACTCATGCACTGCGCGGGCACGTCCAGCCCGTCGAAGAGCAATCCAAAGCGGCCCGCTGCTGAACCGTACCGAAAAAGTATAGGCCAACGGCAACGCTTCCGGCGGCATACTGCCCCGTGGCGGGAGTAATGCCAGACACATGCGATCAACCGTCCTCGCTGGTGAGCACAGCCCAGGCGAAGGAGCCCAGCTCCAGCCCTTCGCCGCGCACCTGAACGTCGCCGCCGCTGGCCAGAACCGCGCGGCTACCAGACGCATCGATGCTCACGTGACTGTCGGCGAGGTTTAGCGCCACCGTCAGGGAGCGCCCGTCGGCCGCCGCTTCATACACAAGGTGTGCGTTGGCCAGGGCCAGAACCCGGGTGCGCGCGCGATGGAGCCAGGGATGACGACGCCGGACGCCGATCAGCTCCTGGTGCAACCGGTAAATGTCCGCACCCAGGCTGCTGAGCTCCGCCGGACTGTCCGGGAAAGCCGGGCGGACGGCGTCGTCCCCGCCGGCGCGGTCCTCCTTCACGCCGCGGAACGCCTGCTCGTCGCCGGCGTAGATGGAAGGCGTGCCTCCCAGCGTCAGGAAAATAACGACGGCGTGGGGCAGCAGCGCGGTGTTGTCCAGCCGGCTGGCCAGGCGGGTGACGTCATGGTTGCCCACGAAGGTCACGGGCGCGAAGGACTTGAGGAAGCCGTTGTGCCGGTCCAGCGCGGCGGACAGTTCGTAAAGGTTGACGTCGTTGAGCGAACTCCAGATGGCCTTCCACAGCTCGTACTGGGTCAGCGAGTCGAGCCCTCCCTCCGCCACCGCGGCGGCGTAGTCCCCGTGGATGAACTCGCCGACGATGTACACGTCCGGATAGTCGGCGCGGACCGCGTCCAGCACCGGTGCCCAGAACGACGGCGGAACCGCGTACGCCGCATCCAGTCGCCAGCCATCCGCGCCGCGGGCCAGCCAGTACTTCATCACCTCGACAACGAAATCGCGCACCTGCGGCTCCGCGTGGTTCAGGGCAACCAGATGGTGGTGCCCCTCGAAGTCCTCGTAGTCCGGTTCGGTGCCCGGACTCCATTGCCCCTCGGACCAGGAGAGCTTGAACCAGGACGACGACGGCGCGTCCGGCCCCTCCCGCAGGACCTCCTGGAACCTGTCAAAGCTGCGACCCACATGGTTGAACACGCCGTCCAGCAGGACCCGCAGCCCGCGTGCATGGGCCGCGGCAATGAGGTCCTCGAAGTCGGCTTCGTCGCCGAGGCGCGGATCGATGCGGAAGTAGTCGGTAGTGTCGTAACCATGGGTTTCGGCGGCAAAGACGGGTCCAAGCGCAATTCCGGAAGCGCCCAGTTCCACCACATAGTCCAGCCACGCGGTCAGCCGCGGCAGCCGGTGCTGAACCGGACTGCCGGTCGCAGGAGCGTCCCGTTCCGCCCCGACGAATCCCAACGGGTAGACCTGCCACCATATGACGTTTTCGACCCAAGCCGGCCCGGCCATGAATGCCCCTTTCCGCTGAACGCTGCTACTGCCGGTATTGTGTCAGCAATTGGACACAAAGACTCCCAAAAGTTGTTCCCACACGGTAGTTTCAGGAGTACGATCGTAGGTCCCGCGAGGAGAATTATGGCTCAATCCGTCATAAGGGCGACGGCATGATCCGGCTCCGGCAGCTGGCGCAAGCCGCGTCCGTTCTGACTACCCCGTTGGCGCCCGAAGATATTCTGTCCCTGTTCAACCCGGTATTCTCGGCCCGCCAAATGCGCGGCGTAGTGACCCGGGTCGTACCGGAGACAGCCGGGTCAGCCACCATTTATTTCCGCCCCGGCCCCGGCTGGCAAGCCCACCAGGCTGGCCAATGGGCGCGCATCGGCGTCGAACTGGACGGCGTGCGCCACTGGCGTTCCTATTCGCTGAGCACTGCCGCCGGCGAGGACCCGGCCATCACCGTGACCGACATCGGGGCGGTCTCCGGTGCCTTGGTGCGCAAGGTCAAACCCGGCGACGTGCTGTTCCTGGCCGCGCCGCAGGGTGACTTTGTCCTGCCGGAACAGCCCCGGCCGCTGCTGATGCTCACCGCCGGCAGCGGCATCACTCCGGTTATGTCCATGATCCGCACGCTCGTGCCGGCCCGCCCGGACGCAGACGTGGTGCTCATCCACTCCGTCCGGACCCCGGAGGACAGCATCTTCGGTGAGGAACTGCATGAGCTGGCCGACCAGTTCCCGCGCCTGCACGTTCTGCACTGGTTCACCGGGGAACACGGCCGGTTCGATTTCAGCTCGCCCGCGGAGCTGGACCGGCTCTGCCCGGACTGGCGGGAACGGGCCGCCTACGCCTGCGGCCCCGAAGGCTTCCTCGATGAGGCCGAAGCGCTCTGGGCACGCGAAGCGGCAGTGTCCAAAACCGGCGTTCCTGCGGTTACCGGCGCCCTGACCATTGAACGCTTCAGTACCGGCCTTGCCGGCGGCGAAGGGCACGACGGCGGTCTGGTCACCTTCGAGGCGTCCGATCGTGAAATCGAGGCGGACGGAAACACCCCGCTGCTCGACGTCGGCGAAGAGGCCGGTATCCTGATGCCCAGTGGCTGCCGGATGGGGATCTGCCAAAGCTGCCTCGCACCACTACGCGCCGGGCAAGTCCGCGACCTGCGGACCGGCGAAGTCCTCGGCGAACCAGGCCAACTCATCCAGACATGCATTACGGCAGCCGCCGGACCCGTCAACCTGGATCTCTAAGGAGGAAAATTATGGAAAGCGTCTCCACTACGGCCACAGCCCGCAGAACCGGTGCGCTCGCCGCATCAGGGCATCCACTGGTCCGCCCGCCCGCGGCCGCCCATCTCTCCGATGAGCAGGTTGCCGAACTCGGCCGCGAGCTGGACGCCATCCGCGACGAAGTCATCGCCGAGCGCGGTGCCTCGGATGCCGCCTACATCCGGCGGGTGATCAAGGTCCAGCGCGGACTCGAGATCGCCGGCCGCGCAGCACTCCTGGCCGGGCGCAACAAGGCCGCGTGGGTCACCGGCACCACCCTCCTGAGCTTCGCGAAGATCCTGGAGAACATGGAGATCGGCCACAACGTGCTCCACGGCCAGTGGGACTGGATGCGCGATCCGGACATCCACTCCACTACTTGGGAGTGGGACTTTGTGACCCCGGCGCGTTCCTGGCAGCACACCCACAACGACCTGCACCACCGCTGGACCAACGTTATCGGCAAGGACAAGGACGTCGGATACAACCTGCTGCGCATGTCGCCGGACCAGCCGTGGCGGCCCTTCAACCTGGGCAACCCGCTGTGGAACGCGATCCTGGCGCCCGTGTTCGAATGGGGGATCGCCATCTACGACCTGGAACTGGTGGATTACCAGGAAGGCACGAAGTCCAAGGCCGCTCTCGTGAGGGACCTCAAGGCCATGGGCCGCAAGGCCCTTCGCCAGTTCACCAAGGACTACGCCGCAACGCCGATCGTGGCCATGGTCACCGGCTCCGGCAAGCAGGCGCTCTGGGGAACCCTGGCCGCCAACGCCGTCCGCAACGTCTGGGCACATGCGGTCATCTTCTGCGGCCACTTTCCCGACGGGGCGGATACCTTTACCGAGGAAATGGTCGACGGCGAAACCCGCGGTGACTGGTACGTGCGCCAGATGATCGGATCGGCGAACATCTCCGGTTCCAAATTCATGCACCTGATGACCGGAAACCTGTCCCACCAGATCGAACATCACCTGTTCCCCGATCTGCCCTCCAACCGCTACATCGAAGTGGCACCCAAAGTACGGGACATCTGCCGCCGCTACGGATTGCCCTACAACTCCGGCCCCCTGTTCAAGCAGGTCGGATCCTCCTGGGCGAAGGTCTTCAAGTACGCGCTCCCGGACAAGGCTGCGCCGGCTTCCTGACATAAGTTTCCTGACATCGGCTCCGCGTTTTCCTGACATTCCTCTCCACTTCTTGACTTTCCTTCTAAGCGGGAACAGTGTTTGTGCAGCGCTAGAAAAGCCGCAGCGTATAAACCTGCAGCAATGGGTTGCGCTGGGGAAGTGTGGCGCGTCATGGAATCCACCGGCAGGGGGCCAGGCACGGAGTTGGGCAGGCCACCCGGCGGAGGCATCCGACGGGCGACCGGAGGGTTGTTCATCATCAGCGCCCTGACATTCGCCGGGGCGGCCACAGTCCTATCGGCGACGTTCGAATGGCCGGATATCCTGCGCGAGCCGGCCGCCGTAGTACTGCCTGCCTTCTCCGCCGGAGGCCAAGGGCTGGTCTGGACCTGGTTTGCGACCGCCTGGACGTACGGCATTCTTGCCGTTCCGATCCTGCTGCTGCCTTCCGCCCTGGGCCGGCGCGAGGACCCGGTGATGCAAGCGGCAACCTATTTTGGCGCCACATCCGTGGTGCTGTCACTGATCGGATTTCTGCGCTGGGTCTTCGTCGTGCCGCAGCTGGCCGAAGCCTACGTCGGGGGCGACGCCGCTGCCAGGACCGCGGTGGACGCCGCCTGGACTGCCCAGCACCAGTTCGGCGGGGCGCTGTTGGGCGAGCATCTGGGCCAGCTGCTGGTCATCGCCTGGACTGTCGCACTCAGCGCGGTGATCCTGCGCAGCCGCGTCCTGCCGCGCTGGCTCGGCGCCGCAGGCCTTGTCACGAGTGTCCTTTATCTGCTCAACCAGGGCGACATCCTGGCCACCGCCGTGCCCGGTTTCCCTGTCTGGGATCTCGCAGGGCTGATCGGGAGCTCAACGTGGGGACTGTGGGTTGCCGCCCTCGGCGCCGTCCTTCTGCTCAAACGAACGACGCCGCCGGCTCCTATCCCGCAATAAGCACGACCGCAATCAGCCGGTGTGCCGCCCAGTGAGCTTGTCCCGGAGCCGGTCGACCATGCCCACGCCGGGGCCGACAGTCTTGTGGAACAGCTCGGAGTGCGGCGCATGCGGATGCGGTCGGGTCGGTGCCAGTTTCTTGGCGTTCTGCACCTTTTCGCCCAGTTCGACGAGTTTCTCGGCTGGGATGTGGGCGCGTAGCTGGGGGAATTGCTCGGACTCTTCGTCCTTCGCGTGGTGACGCAACTTCGCCTCCAGCTCGCGGATGAGTTCCATGAATTCCGGGTCAGCGGCGTCGACGTCTTCAACCTGCTTCATCAGGTGGACTATCTCGTCGTGCTCTTTCTTGTCGTGCTCGACCTCTTTGGCGCCGTTCGGCACGTGTTCTTCTACCGCCGGGTAGACGAACATCTCTTCGGCGACGGCGTGACGCATCACCTCTGCGATCACGGTGTCGGCCAGATCCCGGCGCTGGCTGGGATCGGCTGTGCTCTCGATCCGTCCGATCAGCGCGACCATCTCCTGATGGTCGGTCGTGAGGATATCTACGACATCCGTGCTTGTTCCACCACTACTGGACTCGGTCATGAGACGTCCCTCCTTTGGGCCGGTGCTCCCGTACGTTTGGCAGGAACCGCCAACGTACCACCGCCCAACAGCAAGATCTATGCCCCGGCCCGATATGGGTGTTCGCCTGCGAAGCCAGGTTCCCACGGGCGAGGATAAGTTTACTGAGCAGTAGGCTGAGTTCCATGCAGAAGCCCCTGGTCCACGAAAAGACTCCGCTCAAAGTCGTCATGGTCGCCATCGTTGCGGCGCTCGGCGGCTTCCTGTTCGGCTTCGATAGCGCCGTGATCAACGGCGCCGTCGACGCGGTGCAGCAGCAGTTCGGACTGGGCAGTGTACTGCTCGGTTTTACTGTCTCCTGCGCACTGCTCGGCGCAATGATCGGTGCCTGGCTCTCGGGCCCGCTGGCTGATCGCCAGGGCCGGGTCCGGGCGATGCTGGTGGCTTCCGTCCTCTTTACGATCTCGGCCGTCGGTTCCGGCCTCGCCTTCGGCGTGACCGACCTGATCATCTGGCGCTTCATCGGCGGCATCGGCGTCGGCATGGCCTCGGTTCTTGCCCCGGCCTATATTGCAGAGGTCTCGCCCGCTCACAGCCGCGGTCGCCTCGGTTCGCTGCAGCAGTTGGCCATCGTGCTCGGTATTTTTGTGGCATTGCTGACGGATGCGTTCCTGGCCGCAGTGGCTGGCGGGGCAGGGGAGCCGATGTGGTTCGGGCTGGAGGCCTGGCGCTGGATGTTCCTGGCCGAAACCGTACCCGCTGTGCTGTACGGGCTGCTGGCCCTGCAGGTACCCGAGTCGCCTCGGTATTTGGTGGCTAAAGACGAACTGGTTGGCGCCGCCAAGGTGCTGCGCGACGTCGTCGGTCTTAACGGCAAGCAGGCGGTGCAGGACAAGATCCAGGCCATCCGCGAAACGATCCACAGTGAGGAACGGCAGGGACTCAAAGACCTGATAGGCGGCAAGGGCTGGCTGCTGCCGATCGTGTGGGTCGGCATCTTCCTGTCTGTCTTCCAGCAGTTCGTTGGCATCAATGTGATCTTCTACTACTCCACGAGCCTGTGGAGGTCCGTGGGCTTCAACGAGTCCGACTCCTTTAGCATTACTGTCATTACCTCGGTGACCAACATCATGGTGACCGTGGTGGCCATCATGCTGGTGGACAAGGTGGGGCGCAAGCCGCTGCTGGTGGCCGGCTCGATCGGCATGTTGCTCTCGCTTGGCGTGATGGCCCTGTGTTTCAGCCAGGCCGTCGGGACCGGCGAAGACGTCACGTTGCCGCAGCCGTGGGGCGTGGTGGCGCTGATCGCGGCCAACCTGTTTGTGGTCTCTTTCGGCGCCACCTGGGGTCCGGTGGTCTGGGTCTTGCTGGGGGAAATGTTCCCGAACAGGATCCGTGCCGTGGCGCTCTCCGTTGCCGCGGCCGCACAGTGGCTGGCCAACTTCGCGATCACCACAAGCTTCCCGTTCCTCGCAGATATCGACCTGACCCTGGCGTACGGACTGTATGCGTTCTTCGCGCTGTTGTCCCTGGTATTCGTCTGGAAGTTCGTGCCTGAAACCAAAGGCAAGGAACTCGAGGCTATGTAGCTTGGCCCATGTATGGTCACCACGGTGGCTCGTTTGGCTGCAGCGGCCATTCATCAAACGGCCGGTTCCAATTATCCTTTCCCTCTCCAATCAGCGGCTGCTTGGAAAGCGTGGACTCCTGCGGCACATCTGACGCGATACGCCTTTTGGGTGGTTTAGGTTGACCCTTGGCCATGGCGGTTTCAGGCTCCTTCAGCGGCAACAGGGTCTCTACCTGTTGGCCCGGGGGACCGGACCTTGGTATCAGTGAGAGTTCGGCCGGCTGAGGTGCAGGTTTCGCTGCGGTCCCGTTCTCGACAAGCGGGGCCTGGGCCCGGGCGCCGGGCAGGGGTGTGCCGGCGAATCGGTATCGGTTGCGCCGGGGTTTTTGATCGGGGTCAATGTAACGGGGCGGGATGAACCAGGGGATCCCGTCCCGGACTTCGATCTTCCAGTTTTCATCGTGCAGCAGGTGGTGGTGGTAGCTGCACAAAAGGCAACCGTTGTGGACTGATGTTGGGCCTTTGTGCTTTTCCCAGAACTTGATGTGGTGCGCTTCGGTCCAGGGTGCGGGCATGGTGCAGTCGGGGAAGGCGCAGCCTTTGTCGCGGGCCACGAGGGCGCGGCGTTGGGCGGGGGTGAACAGTCTTTGGGCGCGTCCGATGTCGAGGATTTCGCCTTTGCCGCCGAGGACGAGGGGGATGAGGTCGGCGTCGCAGGCGATTTTGCGGACGGTTTTGGGGCTGATCAGTCCGCCGAATACCGCGTCGGCGGAGGCGCCGATCTGGTTTTCCAGGTCCTGGTAGTCGATGGTGATCATGATCTGGGGGCGGTGGCCGCCGCTGGAGGGGAGCTTGTCCGTGGAGAGGGCGATTTTGCAGGCACCGACGAGGCCTTGCAGGAGTTTTTGCGGACGTGTCGGTCCTTGCCATTCCTGTTCCGGCGGTTCCCCGGCCGTGTCAGGGGCGGCGAGAGCTTGCGCGGCGCCGGCCGGTGTGCGGTCTGCTGGTGTGCCGTTTTCCGAAGCGAAGGTGGTCTTGATGCGCGGGTTGGTTGCTGTGTTCATGACGGTAACGAGGTATTCGTATTGTTCCGACGTGGCGGCGATTTCCAGCCGGTGGAGGCCCTGCCGCTTGCCGCGGAGGAACACGCCCTGTTTGGCGCGCAGGAGTTCATCAGTGGGCTCGAGTCCGTCCGGGTCGAGTATTGCTTCCCAGCGTTTGATGATTTCGCGCAGGCCGTCGATGTCTGATTCGGAGGCCTGCTGGGTCAGTTGGTTTTCCATGGCGGCCAGGTTTGTGGCGGAGGCCAGCGGGCGGACGCGTTCCATCGCGTCGCGGATGAGGGTTGCGGCCTGGCCGCTGATCTTTGACGAGGTCAGTGCGGCGCCGAGACGCTCGAGCTTCGGCGGCGCCTGTTCTCCGGTCATCAGGGTCGAAGGCATGGTGCTGGAACCTACGCGGAGCCTGCGTTTGGCTTCACCGCGGCTGATCTTGAGTTTCTGGCGAAGGTATTCGGCGGCGTCCTTGTGTTCGGGCTTTTTCGGTTTTCCGTCCGCGCCGAGTCCCTGCACCGGGTCCGCCCAGGGAATGCGCTGGTCCGTTTCACCGATCTGGGCGATGTTCTGCTGGTCGACGGCGTGGGCCCCCATGACCTGCAGCTGTTCGACCGATTTGGAGATCTCTTCAATACCGGCAACGGTGGCGGCCAGCTCCTTGGGAGACTGCAGGAGGCAGTCCTGCTGGAACGCGGCCGAAAAATCCTGAAGGGCAGCCTGCACCGAAGCGAGGAAGCCCACGGGCTCCTGATGCGCTTCGAACGGTGCGATTGCCATACCTCCACGCTATAGAACACGTCTTCGAATAGCACGGAAAAAGGGGCAATGTGGAGGAGTAGTGGCTTGTGTAGGAGGGAAGCGCGGGGCCGGCCGCGTTCGAAGGCGGCCGGGCCGGGCCGCTGATCTGGTCTCGGTCAGGCCCGGCGGCGGCCGAACACCAGCGAGGCTACCGCAGTACCGGCGGTGACCGTGTAGACGGCAGGCCAGGCGCCCATCTTCTTCGCCAGCGGGTGGGAGGCGCCAAACGCAGCCAGATATACGCCGGTCAAAGCAGCGGCAGTGCCGGTGCCGGCGTCGCGCTTCCACATCGCGAAGGCAGCCGCACCTGCGGCGGCGAGCACGGCGCCGCCGAGCGGACGGTTCTTGGTGGCGCGGGCGGTCTGGAAGCCGCCGATCAATCCGGCGCTCGTGACCAGCGGGGTTAGCAGGGAACTCATGAAATCTCCTTGTCTGGGGCGATGTCCTCTAGCCTATCTGGAGCATAGACTGCCCCTATCTAACGGAAACTTTCCAAAGGACCCGATATGGGAACCGTCAGACGCCTGGCCGCAGACCTGAGGCTCGCCGACCTCGGCCGCGCCGTGAGTATCGTCGGCTTCAACCATGACGTCCACGCCGGCACGCTGTCCGGCTTCATCATCCGTCAGACCAGGGACGTCGTGGATATCCACCTGGACGGCATCCCCGAAACGGTAGCCGTGCCGCACGACGCGATAGTCCTGATCATGGAGCCGGACAGGGAGCGGGAAACCGCGGCGGTGCTGGAGCCGGACAGGGAGCGGGAAACCGCGGCGGTGCTGGAGCCGGACAGGGAGCGGGACACCGAGGCCGACGGGGAGCAGCGCTAACCGGCCCGAACGCAAAGGTTACTCGATGGCGTCGCTGTTCATGCCGGCGTCGTTGTTCTTGTCGCCGTACTGGTGCTTCGGCTCGTCGGGGTTCACCGCGCGTTTGAGCAAGGCCGGGATCACCCACAGCAGCGCGAGCATGACCAGCAGAACGCCGCCGCCCACGTAAATCGCCACCTGGTCGCCGGCCACGACATCGAGAATGAAGGCGACGCAGCCGGTGGCCATGAGTCCGATCCCGAGCACGGCCATTTTCACGATGCGGTGCCCGTGCGCCACGGTGGAATCCTTCACATGCAGGCCGAAAAGCTTGCGGTGGATGGCCACGGGCGTGAGGATCAGGCAGGTCAGCAGGCCGGTAAACGTCAGCAGCGCGACGTACAGGCCAACCTGGTACGGCGCCAGGTCCTCGAACCGGGCCTGGAACGGCAGGGTCATGAGGAAAGCGGTGATGATCTGCGCGCCGGTCTGCATGACGCGCAGTTCCTGCAGTAGATCGTTCCAGTTGCGGTCGAGTTTCTCCTCGAACGTCTCGCGACGGCCCACCGAATCTTCGTACACCTGATCGTCCGTAGCCATCTCTCAAACTTACCGCCAAAGTACGACGGCGGGAGGCTAAGTTCCAGCGAGGATTACCATTGGCGTTATGCCAAGTTCTGATTCCGAGGGTTCGTCCACGCCTGTTGCCCGGGCTGAGGCCGGGCAGGTGCCGCCCGGCGCCGACTACCCGGGGCGGGAACTGATGATGCTGCTGCAGAGCTTCACCATGGAGACGGACCGCTACATCGACGCGATGGGGCGGCGCTACGGCATGCACCGGACGGATCTGATGGCGTTGTCGGCGGTGCTCGAGGCGCAGCGTGAGGGCCGCACGGTCACGCCCGGCATGCTCAGCACGCAGCTGTCGCTCAGTTCGGCGGCGACTACGGCGCTCGTGGACCGGCTGGGCAAGGTGGGGCATATGGTCCGCGAACGCAGCGGAACCGACCGCAGACAGGTGCAGCTGGAAATCACCGACAGCGCCCGGACCACGGGGGCTGAAATCTTCTCGCCGATGGTTGAAGAACTGATCCAGGTGGTCTCGCGGCATTCACCCGAGGAGATCGAGCTGCTGTCCACTTTCATGGGGGAGCTGCGCGACGGTCTGGTCCGGGCGCGGGAGAAAGCCGTGGGTCAGGAGCGCAGCAGCTCGGGCTCGGCCGCGGCCAGCAACGGCAGCTGAAGCACCAGCCAGGGGCTGAAGGCCCACGGCGCGGCGTCCACCGCGCGGACCAAGGCGGCCGGATCCGTCCACCGCCACTCGCACACCTCGTCCGGCGTCGGCTGCGGATCGGTTTCCAGCAGGGCTGTGTAGACCGGGCAGATTTCGTTCTCCACCACGCCGGAAGCGTCCAGCGCCCGATAGCGGAAGTCGGGCAGGACCGGCTTCAGCCCGGTGACGGCGACGCCGAGTTCCTGGGGTGCGCGCCGGATCACCGCTTCTTCCGTGGTCTCGCCCGGCGCCGGATGGCCGCAGAAGGAGTTGGTCCAGACACCCGGCCAGGTCAGCTTGGTCAAGGCCCGCCGGGTGACCAGGATCTGGCCGTCCGGGTTAAAGAGGTGGCAGGAGAAGGCGAGATGCAGCGGGGTGGCAGCCGTGTGCACTTCGGACTTGTCGGCCACGCCGATGGCGGCGCCGTCGTCGTCAACCAGGACAACCTGTTCCACAGTGGACTCGCGGGACGGAAGATTGTTCATACGGGCCATCTTCCCATCTTTCCCAGTCATCCAGAGATGGGCGTGCCGCTCTGATATGCCGCCGCCCGCTGGATGATGTTGCGTGCCATGGACGGGAAGATCAGCCCGTGGAACGGAAGCACCAGCCACCAGTAAAGCTTGCCGGACAGGCCGCGCGGGAAATAGATGGCGCGCTGGCGGTAGGTGGTTCCGGCGCCGGCGCCGTGATCCGACCGCTCTGCCAGCGCGGAAAGTTCCAGCCAGGCCTCGCCCGGCACCCGCATCTCGGCGCGGAGCCGCAGCACCTTGCCCGTGGGGGAGTCTTCGATGGCTTCCACCCGCCACCAGTCCACTGCGTCGCCCACGCTCAGCCGGTCGGCATGCCGCCGCCCGCGGTTGTGCCCGGCGCCACCCACCAGCTTGTCCAAGACGCCGCGGATCGCCCAGGCAGCCGGCCAGGAGTACCAACCGTTGGCCCCGCCGATGCCTTCGATCACCCGCCACACGTGCTCCGGCGCCACATCGGTGCTGCGCGTGCGCTCGTCCACGAAAACCGTCTGCCCGGCCCACTCGGGATCGCTGGGCAGCGGATCCGACGGCGGGGCCTGCGAGGCGTTGGTCCAGCTGGTCTCCACCTCGCCGCTGGCCATCTTGCCCAGCGCCAACTGAACCGCCGAGAGGTAACCGGTCAGTCCGCCGTCGGGCGTTGGAATGAAGTTGTCGATGTCGTGCTCGGCGGCCACTGCGTCGTGCTGCAGGGATTCCACCAGCGGCACGGCCATCGAGTGCGGGATCGGCGTGGTCAGCGCCACCCACCAGCCGGCCAGCTTCGGCGCCGGGATGGGCAGCGAGTAGACGCGCCGCCGCGCCAGCCCCGCCTGGTGCGCGTAGCCGTACATGATGCCCGCATAGGTCAGCACCTCGCCTGAACCGATGTCGAAGGTGCGGTTCAGCCCTGCCGGCAGTTGCGGCGCGTGGACAAGGTAATGCAGCACGTCGCGGATGGCGATCGGCTCGATTTTCCGCCGGACCCAGCTCGGCGCGGGCATGACGGGCAGGTTTTCCGTGAGGTGGCGGATCATCTCGAAGGATGCGGAGCCGGAGCCGATAACGACGCCGGCCTGCAACACCACCGCGGGCACGTCACCTTCCAGCAGCACCCGTCCGACGGCGGTGCGCGAGCGCATGTGCCGCGAGAGTTCCACGCCCTCGGGGTGCAGTCCGCCCAGATAGACAATCCGCCCGACCTTGGCGCGGGCAGCCGCGTCCGCCACCGTCCGCGCCATCTCGAGTTCCTTGCGCTCGAAGCCCTCGCCGGAGCCCATCGAGTGGACCAGGTAGAAAAAGGTCTCCACGCCGTCGCATGCCCGCGCCACGGTTGCCGCATCCCCGAGATCACCTTCGACGGTCTCCACCTGGTCATGCCATGGGACGGCCTTGAGCTTCGGCGGGGAGCGCACCAGCACGCGGACCGTGTACCCGGCGTCGAGCAGCCGCGGGACCAGCCGCCCGCCGATGTAACCAGTGGCGCCGGTGACCAGCACGCGTTGTTTCATACGGAGCGTCTCCTTCAGTCGTCCACGCCTTTAGGGGCGTCCAGGTCCTTGTCGGCTTCCATGTCCTGGATGCGGCGGGAGACGGATTCCAGTTCCTCGCTCAGCTCCGCGAGCCGCTGACTGGAAGTTTCGACAGTGAGTTGGCGCACCAACTCTTCCTGACGGGACCGAAGCTGGGCAATTGATTGAGTCATTCCACCAGTATGGCTGAGCGGCCAGGCCAGGCGCTAAGCTTGCTGACTAGTTCCGGACAGTTAGCCGGGCGAGGCAGAAAGAAGCCCATCAGTGTTCGAAGCCCCCAGCATCCTGTTCTTCGAGGCAGGCCTCGCGGTCTTTGCCGCGGCGATCCTGCCCAAACTCCTGCGCAATATGCCGCTCTCCATGCCGATGGTCTTCCTCGGTGCCGGAATCCTTGCTTTCACCTTGCTCCAGAACCTGCCGGACCCGGATCCGGTCAAGTACGGAGAATTCACCACGCATCTGACCGAAATTTGCGTCATCATCTCGCTCATGGGCGCCGGCCTCGCCCTGGACCGGCCGTTCCGCTGGCGCGAATGGTCCACTACCTGGCGCATGCTGGGGATCGTCATGCCGCTGTGCATCCTGGTTATGACGCTGCTGGGACTCTGGTTGCTGGGCCTCGGGCTGGCCGGAGCCATCCTCATTGCGGCGGCGCTCGCGCCCACCGATCCGGTGCTGGCCTCCGAGGTGCAGGTGGGGGAGCCTGCGGACGCCGAAACCGACGCCAATGAGGACGAGGTCCGCTTCAGCCTGACCTCGGAAGCAGGCCTCAATGACGGGCTGGCCTTCCCCTTTGTCTATCTGGCTATCGTGATGAGTCTGGTCGGGACGGCTCCGGAGGCCTGGTTCCCGCAATGGTTCGCCGTTGACGTACTGTGGCGGATCGGCGTCGGCGTGCTGCTCGGTTTCGGCACGGGCAAACTTCTGAGTCGGATTTTCTTCGCGGCACGGTACAAGAGTCTGCGGCTGTCCGAGCATTCCGAGGGCTTCGTGGCGCTGGCCGCCACTTTCCTGGCCTACGGCGTGGCCGAGATGGTGGAGGGCTACGGCTTCATCGCAGTATTCGTCTGTGCCGTCACGATCCGCTCTGCCGAGCACACCCACGGGTACCACAAGGTGCTGCACAGCTATGTGGAGCAACTCGAACGGCTTATGACCGTGGTTATCCTGGTGCTCCTCGGTGGCGCCATTGCCCGCGGCCTGCTGGCAGGAATCGGCTGGACCGAAGTGCTGGTGGCGTTGGTGTTCCTGCTCCTGGTCCGGCCGCTGGCGGGGTGGCTTGGCCTGATGCGCGGCAAGACAGGACCGCGCGAACGCCTCGCCATCGCCTACTTCGGCATCCGCGGGATCGGCTCCCTCTTTTATCTGGGGTATGCCCTCAGCCATGGGGAATTCGACGCCGAGGCGCGCGAGCTCTGGGCCGTTGTCGGGCTCGTGGTGGCGATGTCCATCGTCCTGCACGGAGCCACCACGGCTCCCCTGATGAACCGGCTGGATGCCCTGCGCAAAAAGGAAGCCCTTCGGCGATTCGGTGACGAGAACCAGGCCCCCAACACCACGGTGTGACAAACAACGACGGCGGCCGGCAGCTCGCGCTGCGATCCCACCTTGGCAGCCTTGGCAGCGGAGATACTAAGCATGCTGAATTTCGCGCTGAGCTAAGTCAGCGGTATTCCGTGGACGGCCAGCGCTGGTGTGGCTAGGTTGGAGGAAGTGGCGTGCCGATACGCGGCGCACCGAGTAAGGAGGTTTTTGATGGCTGCAAAGGACCGATCGAAGGCAGGCTTTACGGTACCGGGACTCTCGCTCGAGGATGGCTACAAGGTGGGCGAAACGCTGCAGATGCGGCTGCACGCCCTGAATGACCTGCAGTTGACCCTCAAGCACGCACACTGGAATGTGGTGGGCCGCGATTTCATCGGCGTCCACGAAATGCTGGACCCGCAGATCGAACAGGTCCGCGCCATGGTCGACGCGGTCGCCGAGCGCATGGCAACCTTGGGCGTTTCGCCCAACGGCCTGCCCGGCGCCATGGTCAAGGCCCGCAGCTGGGACGACTACTCCATCAACCGCGCCGGAACCGCCGAGCATCTGGCCGCGCTGAACGTCGTCTATAACGGCGTGGTGGAGGACCACCGCAAGGCCATCGAGGAGGTCGGCGAGCTCGATCCCATCACGGAGGACATGCTGATCGGCCAGACGGCGGAGCTTGAACTGTTCCAGTGGTTCATGCGCGCGCACCTGGAGAACGCCGGCGGCGAACTCTCCACCGAGGGTGCCAAGACCGAGAAGGACGCAGCGGCGAAGAGCAAGGGTTCCAAGTCCAAGTAACTGTGCGAACCGTCTGTCGGTCGGAACTTTGACCGCAGGGCGCTGAACGCAGGAACCCTGCCCGGCGGCCCTCTGGATATTCCGGAGGGCCGCCGGGCTTCTGCGTGAGCCCGCCCTGTCTGGCCTTCGGCCGCTGCCCCTATCCTTCGGCGTTGATGAAGCCGACGATGATCGCCGTCCACCAGGCCGTCTGCGAGATCAGCGCGCAGGAGACCATGTGGAACCGCTGGCCCAGCGGCAGCTTCGCGAAGGTGGTGCTCGGCGGCATCCTGACCAGCCGCTTCATCAGCGGAATCAGCATGATCCCGTTGAGCGTCGCGATCAGCACCGCGGCAAGTTTCACCTGCGTCAATGGTTCGGTCAGCACCGGGTTCAGGAACACGCCTGTGGCGAGCAGGCCGGCGAGTCCGCCCCAGATCAAGGTCCCGGCTGCCCCGTCCAGCCGGATGGTTTCGCTCAGTTCCCGCCGGCCTAGCAGCCAGAGGAAACCGTGCCAGTCCACCAGGATGATGGCGCCGAAAGCCACCACCAGGAACAGGATGTGCAGCACCAGGGCGATGGTGAAGACCGCGCCCTCGGTCCGCACGATGGATGAAAGGTAGACCGACAATGCCCAAGCGACAACGCCGGCAAGGACCAGCGCAGCCACCAACTTCCTAATGTCGCTCTCCGTCGCCGGCTTGCTCAGCCGGCGGTTTGCGGTTGCAAAAGTGCCCATGGCAATCCTCCAGGGTGACGTTTCCGAGCCCCCTGAGACTGAGCAACAACACCTCCAGATTGAGAGACGCACAAGACCCCCAAACGGTTCAATACACTGATCGATGTACTATTGCGGTATGGAAACCATCGTTCATTCTTCGGTGCTCTCCCGGTTCGGTTACGCGCTGTCGGACCCGACGCGCGCACGGATACTGCTGGCGCTGCGGGATGCCCCAACCTATCCGAGCGATCTGGCGGAATTGATCGGCGTCAGCCGGCAGAGCCTGTCGAACCACTTGGCGTGCCTGCGCGGTTGCGGACTGGTGGTCTCCGTTCCCGAAGGCCGTCGCGCACGCTACGAACTAGCCGATCCGAAACTGGGCCATGCTCTGACCGACCTGCTGGGTGTGGTGCTGGCTGTCGACCCGGCCTGCTGCAGGATTAGCGAAGCGGAGGGGTGCTGCTGATGCCCGCCTTCAAGGCAGATCCCCGGTTGGTGGCTTCCAACGAACGACGGCGGGTGCTGTCCCGGCGAATCCGGTTCTTCGTCGCTGCCACCATCACCTACAACGTGATCGAAGCAGTGGTGGCGCTCGCTGCCGGCACCGCAGCCTCATCCAGCGCCCTGATCGGCTTCGGCCTGGATTCCGTCATCGAAGTTTCCTCGGCCGCCGCCGTAGCGTGGCAGTTCGCCGGCCGCGACCCGGAAGCGCGGGAGAAGAAGGCCCTGCGTTTCATCGCGTTCTCGTTCTTCGCGCTGGCCGCCTTTGTCACGGTCGACGCGCTCCGGTCCCTGTTGGGCGCACGCGAACCTGACCATTCGAGCGTGGGCATCGTACTGGCCGCCGTCAGCCTGGTGATCATGCCGTTGCTGTCCTGGGCGCAGCGCCGCGCCGGCCGGGAACTGGGCTCGCGTTCTGCCGTGGCCGATTCCAAACAGACCCTGCTTTGCTCCTACCTGTCCGGTGTGCTGCTGGTGGGTCTCCTGCTGAATAGTTTGTTTGGCTGGTCCTGGGCTGATCCGGTGGCCGCCTTGGTCATCGCCGCAATCGCTCTGAAAGAAGGGCTGGAGGCGTGGAAAGGTGACGCGTGCTGCGCCCCGGGATTCCACTTCGATGTGGACGGCGATGCCGCGAGCCAGGCGCCGACAACAACCCCGCCTGCCTGCTGCAGTCACGACTAGACTCAACCCGAGAAGCTCGCGCAACTAAAAGGAACAACCCCGTGACAGCCAAGTCCACCATCAGCCTGCCCAACAAGATCGCCATCGGCATCATCGTCGCCACCGTGGTGGCGGTTATCGGCATCGTGGCCCTCATCAACACCAAGGACGCCGCTACGCAAACACCCCCGGCTGCAGCCTCCGAGGTAGTGCGCAGCGACAGCCACCGGTTATCCGCAGCCGAGGACGAAAAGGCGGTCCTGGTTGAGTTCCTGGACTTTGAATGTGAATCCTGTCTCGCCGCTTATCCGTTCATCGAGGAGCTGCGCCACAAATACGAGGGTGAACTGACCATCGTCAGCCGCTACTTCCCCCTGGCCGGCCATCCGAATTCCATGAACGCGGCCCTTGCCGTGGAAGCAGCCGCCCAGCAGGGCAAATTCGAGGACATGTACCACCGGATGTTCGAAACCCAGAAAGAGTGGTCGCACTCCGCGGACTCCCGGGCAGCGACGTTCCGCGGCTACGCCGAGGACCTCGGTCTCGATCTGGCGGCTTACGACGACGCCGTAGCCGATCCTGCTACCGCCGCCCGCATCGAGCAGGACAAGAATGACGGCACCGCCCTCGGCGTTTCCGGCACGCCGACCTTCTTCCTCGACGGCGAGCTCATCGAACCCTCCAGTCTCGAAGAATTCGAACAACTCGTGAAGGACGCCATCGCCAACTAGCCGGCGATCGTTCTCTGCACCGGAATAGGTACCGGTGCCCGGCTGCGGTTGGGGGATACGGCCGGGCACCGGAGCTTGATCGTTGGCCCAGGGTCATCTTCCCGGCGATCAAGACAGACAAAGTCTTACCGGCCCGGCTTGTAAAAACCCGAACACTCAATTGGAGGGGTTTTCAATCCCCAAAGCGTCCCAAAACTGAGGGTGGCAGGGGGAAGCCTGGGTACGGAAGCCGCGCGAGAGGCAACGAACGTCCGCTCCAGCAACAGGGCAGCGGGAACCGGGACGCGCGTCCGTCGGCTTAGCTACTGGCTGATCACCTGCGGGGTGCCCAGGGCCTTGAGGCCGGCGATGCCGAATTCGAGGCCGTAGCCGGATTGCTTGGCGCCGCCGAAGGGGACGCGGGGGTCAACGGCGCCGTGCTTGTTGATCCAGACCGTGCCGGCCTCGATCCGTGCGGCGACTTCGCGGGCCTTGGCCGGGTCGGAGGACCAGACCGAGGCGCCGAGTCCGACGTCGAGTCCGTTGGCCATGGTCACTGCTTCGTCGACGGTGTTGTAGCGGATGATCGGCAGGGCCGGGCCGAACTGTTCCTGGGCCACCAGCGGGTTGTCGTTGTCGATTTCGGCGACGAGGGTGGTCGGGTAGAAGTAGCCGGGCTGGCCGGGCTCGGGGTTGCCGCCGGTGAGGACCTTGGCGCCGCTGTCCTTCGCCTGCTGGACCAGGTCCGCGACGATGTCGAACTGGGCCTTGTTCTGCAGCGGGCCGAGCACGTTGTTTTCGTCCAGCCCCACGCCCATCGGCATGTTCCGGGCGACCTGGACCAGTTCCTCGCAGACCTGGTCGTAGAGCGAGTCGTGGACGTAGAGGCGCTTGAGCGCGGCGCAGGTCTGGCCGGTGTTGATGAACGCGCCCCAGAACAGGTCCTGCGCGATGGCCTTCGGGTCCGCGTCCTCGAGCACGATGCCCGCGTCGTTGCCGCCGAGTTCCAGGGTCAGCCGCTTCACGGTGTCCGCGGAGGAGCGGATGATGGCTTTGCCCGTGGCGGTGGAGCCGGTGAACATCACCTTGTCGATTTCCGGGTGGGAGGCCAGCGCCTCGCCGACCTCGCGGCCGCCGGAAACCACGTGCAGCAGGTCCGCCGGCAGGACCTGGTTGATCACCGCGGCCAGTGCCAGCACGCTCAGCGGCGTGTATTCGGAGGGCTTAATCACCACGGTGTTGCCCATCCGCAGCGAGGGCGCGAGCTGCCAGACGCTGATCATCATGGGCCAGTTCCACGGGCCGATCGCGCCGACGACGCCGAGCGGGCGGTAGTGCACCTCGGCATGGCTTTCGCCGTCGTCCACCACGACCTCGGGCTCCAGGGCGAACGACGCCGTGGCGCGCAGCCAGGCGGCGCACGCACCGACCTCGAAACGGGCGTTGGGTCCGTTCAGCGGCTTGCCCTGTTCTCGCGAGAGCAGCTCGGCGAGCGCCTCGGCTGATGCCTCGATGGCGTCCGCTGCCTGGTTCAGGTACTCGCTGCGCTTCTCGTGGCCCAGCGCAGCCCACTCCGGCTGCGCGGCGCGGGCGGCTGTGACGGCGGCATCCAGGTCAGCCGCAGTGTGGACAGGGGCGGATCCGACAATATCGCCCGTGGCGGGGTCGAAGATCTCGCGCCCGCCATCGACGGGCTGGATGGCGGCGAGCAGATGGGATGTGGTGGCATAGCTTGTCTGCACGGTGGAATCGGCGGTCATAGTGTTCTCCGGTGATCGTGTTGGGTTGGCAGGAGTTGCCTACCGGGGAGGGTCCGGGGCTTCACGGCGAGTCTTGTTCCTCGCCCTGATCGAGTTTTGCTGCGACGTCGCGGGCTGTTGTCAGACCGCTCTCGATGGCACCGTCGATGAAGCCGCCCCAGCCGTTGGCATAGTCGGAGCCGGCTAGGAAGACGTTTCCTTCGGGGCGCTGCATTTCCTCGAGGCTTTCGGACAGGAAGCCGGTGTAGTGCATGGGCCAGGTGGACTTGGCGAATTCGTCGCCGACCCAGGAGTGGCCGGTGATTTCAAGGACCTCAATGCCGGGAACGAGCTTCTCGAGTACGGCCTGGGCCGCGTCTTTGTCTTCGACGTCAACGGCGTTTCCGTCGGGGCCGAAGGCCACCAGGGTGGTTGTGTCCTCGTCAAAGTACTCCGACTGAACAAAATTGATCGGCCAGTCCTCCGCGCCGAAGGCCACAAACCGGTCCCACTTGCCCTTAACCTTGATCCACACTTTCGCGCCGAGACCGGCCTGGCCCCGAGAAGCGGCTGCCTGCTTGCCTTGAGAGAGCGCGGGAAAGAACTCGACCGTGTCCAGGGCATTCAACGGCAACGTCACGATCACGGCCTTCGCGGAATGGGTTGCCCCATCAGCGGTGGTGACGGTGACGCCGTCGTTGTTTTGCTCGACTCGTCTGACGGCTGTATTGAGGTACAGGTCCGCGCTGGTGTCGGCGAGGATCGCCTCGGCCAGCGCCACTGTTCCGCCCTGGACCTTGTAGGTGGCGCAGGCTTCGAACATGAGCATCCAGTCGCCGCTGGCGGCCGAGCACCAGCGAAGCGCCTGGGTGAATGCGGCATCCTCGATCTTGCCGTTGAAGTTCAGCGACCAGAAGGTGCGCAGGAGTTGGCGGGCTTCCTCATCCAGCTCGAGAGCGTCGATCCGTGCGGCGACACTTTCATGGTCCACGCCCTTGACAGCCGGATTGGTCAGCGGCTGGTACGGCAGCGGGATGAGCTCGCGCGTCTGTTCGAGCAGACGCTTGTTGGGCTGGTCGATGATTTCCAGCACGCGTTCGGCTGGCCCTTCATGCCGCTGCCCGTCCGCCCACCAGTAGGCCTTTTCGAACTCCGGCCCGGCGATAACGCCGATGCCGTAACGGGTCATCTCGGCCCACACATGGGGCTGGACCCAGTGGACCCAGGTGCCGCCGAGCTCAAGGTTGCGGCCCATCCGGTTCTCCACCCAAGTGCGGCCTGCGATCCGGTCGCGGGCTTCGAGGATCTTGACGGTTCGTCCCTGTTGGGTGAGTTCGCGCGCCGCGGTGAGGCCGGAAAATCCGGCACCGATGACAATGACGTCGGTGGTAGTGCTCATGATTGTCCTCTTTTCGGTCCGGCTCAGCTGTAGACGAAGAATTCGACGGTAGGCTCGACCACGGTCCAGCGGGTCTTGGCTCCCTTGGAGAAGGAGGCCATGCTGCCGGCCGTCAGATCGAAGGTGTCGCCGTCGAGGACTTCGATGTGGAGGTGGCCGGAGACTATGTAGATGGTCTCGTCTTCTTCGATGGGCAGGTCGAACGGTTCCGGGGCATCTGCCGGGGTGACATGCCAGATGCCGGATGCGAGGGCCTCGTTGCCGCCGTCGCCGTTGCGGCGCAGCCACTGGACCTGGCCGACCTCGAACGGCTCGTACTGGGTTTCGACGTGGTCGGTGTGGAAAACAGGTGCGGTCATGGTGATCTCCTGGTGGATTTAGTTGGTTGGTTCGGTGGTGGATACGGGGTCGGCGGCAGTCGGATACTCGGTGCGCCGCGGTTCGCGCAGCAACGGCAGTTGTTCCTGGCCGCGGCGGCGGATGACGTAGAGGACCAGCGAGAGCAGCAGGATGCCGACGCCGATGGAGAGTTCCAGCGGTCCGCCGTAGCCGGTGAGCTCGGAGGATAGTGAACCGACCACCAGGACGACGGCGCCGTAGATCGTCAGGGTGATGGCCAGCGGCATCGCGGTCTTGCCAGCGCGGAAGCGGCGTGGCATGTCGGGATGGTCCTTGCGCAGAATGATGAAGCCGCTGACTGCCAGCAGGATTGCCACCAGGTAGCCGAGGTTCGCTGCCACGAGGATCGAGATCGGATTCGAGACGAAGATGATCAAGAGGATGTTCATGACCACGGCGGTCAGGATTGCCCGGGCAGGTACCTGGTGCTTGTTGAGCTTCTCGAACTGCCGGGGAACCAGCCCGTCCAGTGCTGCCCCATACAGTGCACGCGAACCGTCGGCCATGCTGGCATTGACTCCCATGAGCAGTGCGCCGATGGAAATGATCAGCATGATGTCGGCGACGGGGCCAGCCGGCAGGACGCTGGCGAAGGCGTTGACGAAGACGCCTCCGACATCGGCCGCAGCGTCTTCACGCGAAACCAAGCCGCCAACACCGAGCGGAACCAGGGCAAACATCGCGAAGGTGTAGGCGCCCGATGCGGACAGCGCGCGCTTGGCGTCCTTGCGGGACTTGTATTCAGGGGTGAAGGCGGCGCACATTTCGGTGCCGTAGGCGGTCCAGCCCACCAGATACAGCCAGACAATAGCGTCCTGCCAGCCGCCCCAGTGGTCGGTGCCCTCGCCGCCGAGGCCCCAAGTGAGGTTCTCGAACTGCCAGTTGCCGCTGATGATGGGCGAGACGACGAAGATCAGCAGCGGAATGACCAGCAGTGCGCCGAGGAGTTTGTTCACCCATGCTGCCGGCTGCGCGCCGAAGAGGTTCGGGACCATGATGGCCACGATCAGGCCGATTCCCAACAGCTGGCTCAGTCCGATCTGGGCGATGCCCAGGTTCAGTACCCAGATCTGGTCCGGGAACCAACGCGCCTGGATGATCGCACCGGCTGTGAAACTGACCACGGAAATGACCGCGGACCAGCCGAACCAGTAGCCGAAGGTGGCCAAGGCACCGGCGGGTGCGAAGCGCTCCTTCCACGCCTCGTGTGCGTAGACGGGAACGCCGCCCGGCTTGTTGGGGAACATGGACGCCATTTCGGCAAAGAGGTTGTTTTGCAGCCAGCCGATTCCTGCTGCCAGCGCCCAAATGAACAGGGCGGACAGGGCACCGATGGCCGCCATCGTTGCGCCGAAGGAGACGAACAAGCCGCCGGAGACGGCCATGGCAAGCGCGAACGCATCCTGCCAACGGAGGGTTTTATGCAGGGATGACGGTTCTGCTGCAGGAACGGCTGCAGCAGGTGTGGTGTGGTCGGTCATCACAGGACCTTTCGGGAAGTAACGCCGCGAAGCATTCGAAGGAGGAGGGAAGGAAGCAGGTGTGTGAGCTAAAGCACGTAGTAAGAACTATGCATCTGCTTAGTTCTGTCCGTCAAGCCCTGGAGGCCTTTAAATTTCCGACGACGAACAGCAGTGTTCGACGCGGAGACTTGGCCCGGGCCCGGTGCGAGGTTGGATAAACTCGCTTCATGGCCAACGGACGAGCACACAAATACGGTGACGGGCGGGACGCCTTGCTGGCCGCTGTGGTGGCAGTGGTCGCGGAAAAGGGGCTACGCGGGCTGACGTACCGAGCGGTGGCGGATTATGCAGGGGTAAACAACACCCTGATTTCGCATCACTTCGGCTCCCGGGGCGCTCTCCTGGAAGCCGCCATGGAATGGGCCTCCGCCCGCTCCATCCGGCTAAGCGACCTCTCCGCCACGGAGGAAGTCAACGTTGAGTTCGCGCAGGCGTTGGTGGAACTCGTGCAGTCGGAGCCTGAACTACAGCTGTTCCAATACGAAATGATCCTGGAATCCCGCCGCAAACCCGAGCTCCGGCCGGCAGCTGTCAAGCTTTACGACAGCTACGTCGAATCGATGCAACAGGCACTTCGAAGGCACGGTTATCAGGACACGGAGCCTCTGGCCCGGGCCATTTTCGCAGCCTTGGACGGACTGGTCCTTCAGCAACTGACAGTGGCGGACACGGATTCGATCCGTGATGCGATTGTCAGAGTAGGGGAGTTGCTGGAGGGCCAGCCCGTGTCGCCGCCCCCGCTGCTCGAGGAAAATCACCTCTCCGGATAAGGGTGAAGCTGACGCTGGGGCCGTGAAATGTGGTTTTTCGGCCACTTTTCAGGGTGTGGCAGTTGGGTGCATAGCGTCGCCATCGCTGCCGTTTGAAACTGGCAGAGTGGAGAAAAGTCTGCCTACCCGGATCACCGCCGCCCTGATTTTCTTAGCATCGCCGATGGTCAGGAATTGGAGCATAAGGCCGTCCATCGCAGCAAAGATCGCCAGGGAGGCTTCGTCGCCTGTGTCGAACCCCCGTTGCAGTAGTGCGGCTTCAACTGTGCTGATGTAGTTCGCGTATAACCGCTCGACCATTGAGCGCACCTCGGTGTTGCGTCTGGATTCGAGGAGCATTTCGAACTGGAACAGCTGCAATTCTGGTTCTGCGGACACCGTTTCGATGAGGGAATCGGCGAAGTTCTCATCAAAGTCCGCAATTCTTTCCAGGCCGGTCTCCTTGATGGAGCGCTCAATGGCCCACTCCATCGTCGCAGCGAGAAGCCCCTCAAGTGAACCGAAGTGGTGTGAGACCAGCGTATGGTTTACGCCTGCCCTGGCTGCAACGGCACGGTAGGTTACACCCCGCAGACCTTTCTGCGCCACGATGTCGACAACCGCTGCCAATAGGGCGTCGCGCCCGTCCCCATACGGCAAGCGGCTAGAAGACTCACTCATGGCCCGATTCTAGCTCTTTGCAACCTACTGCCGAGGAAGCGTTGACAGCTCAAACTAAACAAACGTATAGTTTCGTGCTGTCGCCGGGATCACTGCCCGTAGCAAGCGCTGGCACATCTTCCTTGGATCAGAGCAGTCTGTGGACGCAAAATCCTCAGTCAGCTCCGCCGTGAAAACCGTCTGACTTCCACCTCTTTCCGAGGCCCGGTGACCCACACAAACAGCAAAGGAGCCTCGACATGACTTCATCGGATATTCAGGACTACATTCCCGAAAATCAGTGGCCGCCTATTTCGGTCATGCTGGACGGCTTTGGAGACCAGACCTTGCCTGCCTCCACTGCACTGGCTGGCGTCACTCTGCGCATTCCGTCAGATGCTGGCCCGATCGCCGAGTACGTCTTCCGAAACGATTCTTCTCTGACCTGGGCCGTCGAAGGCACGGAGGAGAAGGCATGGGGAACGGCTGGCTACAAAGCCATCGAGGCGCGGTCCGGAATCTTCATCATCGATTTCATTCGAGGTGAGGGAGCCGATGCCGAGAACGTCACCGTCATCTGGGATCGCAACACCGGGGCCGTGACCATGGGTGCGTCCCGTTTCGTCACTGTGGACGGCAGGACCCGGACCGTCACCGAGTTCAGCCAGACGAACACTCTCGGCTCGCCGGTGCGTCACGAACGCTCCTCCGCTTTGGTGGGTAAACGGGTTTTCTACCGCTACAGCGACGTCGAATCGTACGAACATATCTACCTTAACCGGGGCACCTTTACGTGGCACTGCATCCGGGGCGGCGAGACGGGGCTGGCCGATACGGACCGGTGCATGACATGGGAAGCGGCGGAGGACCTCTTCATTTTCTTCTGGACGGAAAAGGTTATGCCCGTCGAAGCAGTGCTGCTCGTTGACCTACGAGAGCAGCGCTCCATTGGCCGGATGTTCGGCTGGGAGGAGATCACCGGAGAATCGATGACTCTGCCCTTCAACTCCCGGCTCAGCGTTCTGAACGTCACGGAATATCCACAGGACACCGAGAAGGATTAACCAGGACGGGGATGTGTGGTGTCAGTCCGGACATCCCCGTACCGCGCGCCGTGACATGAACGAGTGAAACGCCTGCAATGATTGGGCTGTGATTACTGAACACGCGCTGTTGCCGGTCCGTCCAGGCCAGGAAGCGGCTTTCGAAGCGGCCTTTCGGGAGGCTTCGGCCATCATCTCCGGCATGCCGGGCTTTGGCGGGCTCTCACTGTCCCGGTGCATCGAGCAGGACGGCAAGTACTTGCTGCTGGTCGAATGGGACCGGCTTGAAGACCATACCGAGGGCTTCCGCGGATCCTCTGAGTACCAGCAGTGGAAGAAACTGCTGCACCACTTCTACGAGCCGTTCCCCGTCGTGGAGCACTACTCGCTGGTCGTCACGGCTACTTAGCCTCGACCTCCACGAAGACAAATTCGCCCGGCCCCGGGTTCACCACGTTGTGCTCGCTGCCCGCGGCCCTTGTATAGGACTGCCCGGCGGTCAGTTGGTTCACGGAGTCGCCGTCGTTAGTCTGCAGTTGCAGCTCCCCGGTTGTCATCGGCACGACGACGTAGTCCAGCTCGTGCCGGTGCCAGCCCGTCTCCGTCCCGGGCTGGAACCTCCACTCGGTGACGCGGAACTGCTCGTTGTCGATCTGGACCGTGGCGGTGGCCTTGCTGCGCAATCTGTCCTCCAAATTTTCCCGTGCAACTTCCAACCTAGCCGGACTAGATCCAACCTATCCGGCTAGGCTGTGGTTGATGGACACCAATGAGATTCTGCTGCAGCGTGCCGGCCGCCTCGGGCACATCATCCTGAACCGGCCCAAGGCCATCAACGCGCTCAATGACACGATGATCACCGCGATCACGGCCGCGCTCCAGGAGTGGGCAACGGACGACGACGTCGAAACCGTCCTGCTCTCGGGTGCGGGTGAGCGCGGGCTGTGCGCCGGCGGAGACATCGTCGCGATCTACCGCCACATCCAGGCCGGCGCGGAGAAGGAAGTGTTCTGGGAAGACGAGTACCGGATGAACTCGCTGATCTCGCGCTACCCCAAGCCGATGGTCGCGCTGATGGACGGCGTGGTACTCGGCGGCGGCATCGGTCTCTCCGCCCACGCCTCGCACCGTGTGGTGACCGAGCGGACCACAGTCGGTATGCCGGAAACGCGCATCGGCTTCATTCCCGACGTCGGGGGCTGCTTCCTGTACTCAAGGGCGCCGGGGGAGCTGGGCACCCACCTGGGTCTCACCGCCGGGACCGGTAACGGGGCGGACGCCATCCTGCTGGGCCTGGCCGACTACTACGTCGACAGCGCCGACCTGCCGGAGTTGTCGACGGCGCTCGCCGAAACCCCCGCGGAAGAAGCTATCGCGAGGTTCGCGCACCAGGAGGTGCCGCCGTCGGGCCTTGAAAAGGAGCGGCTCTGGATCGACGCTTGCTACGCGTACGACGACGCCGAAGAGATCCTCGCCGCGCTGCAGGAATCCGGCGAACCCAACGCCCGGGAGGCAGCCGCGGAGCTCGCCGCCAAATCGCCGACCTCCGTGAAACTCACGCTCGAAGCGTTGCGCCGGGCCCGCGGGATGGGCACGCTTGAGGAAGTGCTGGACCAGGACTACCGCCTGGGCATCCGCCTGCTCGCAGCGCCGGACTTTGCCGAAGGGGTCCGCGCCCAGGTCATCGACAAGGACCGCAACCCGATGTGGAAGCCCGCCACCTTGGCCGAGGTGGACCGCGAGACGGTGGAGTCCTACTTTGCTGACCTCGGCGAGGACGAACTTGGACTCAGTTCTGCGCACCTACCGGCCGGCCGAACAAAGGCGTAATCAGCGGGCAGCGGGAGCAAAGCATTCGCCGTCGTTATCAAAACGTGATCTAGTAGGGAGGCGGTCGGGACTCAGCCCGCTGCCGATGAGGAACGGAGTACCATGTCCACTCGGACCCTACTGAAACGTGCAATCGCTGCCACCACCGTGGCCACTGGCCTCGCCGCCCTGGGTGTTGCCGCGGCCCATGCAGCCGGCATGAACTACGTGTATTGGGAGCCCACCTACGTCCACTGCAAATGGAAGCAATGGACCGTGCTCAACGAAGAAGGCACCACGCTCCTCCGGGACTGCACGGAATCGAACGGCCAGTGGTACTTCACCACGCTGGAGTAAGCGGCCGCGGTTGCGGCCACTTGTCTTCAAGTACTTGAAGTTCCTATCGTTGATGTTGTGAGCGCACCAATCATCCGGCACACCTACTCGATCAAGGAGGCAGCGGCCCTGACCGGGCTGCCGGCCAGCACCCTGCGCTACTACGAATCCATCGGTGTCATTACCCCGATCCGTCGCGGCGAGAGCAGCAAGCACCGCGTCTACACGGACGACGACCTGGACCTTTTGACGTGGGTGTCATGCCTCAGCGCGACGGGTATGTCGGTCGCCGACATGCGCCGCTACCTCGCAAACGGAGCCCTCGGGCCGGCCGCTGCCCCGGAGCAGATCGCGTTGTTGAAGGCGCAGCAGGAGCAGCTGGAGGACGAAGCGAGGTCCATCGCCCTGCGCAAACGGTACGTAGCGCTGAAAATCGACTACTGGCAGGCTGTCCACGACGGTGACGGCGCCAAGGCCGAAAGGCTCTCGGACGAGGCACGCACGCTGGCCGAAGACCTCAAGAAAACCAGGAAACAGTAAACAACACGCCCCTCAATTCGCGGACCCCATGGTCCGCCGATCCGGCGTGCCCGAATCAGCCCCCTAAAAGGAGCAAACACATGACCACCATTTCCCACGCCTACGCTGCCCCGTCTGCCACCGAGGACCTCGTTCCCACGACCATCGCACGCCGCGACGTCGGACCGCACGACGTCCTGATTGAGATCAAGTATGCGGGCATCTGCCACTCGGACATCCACACCGTCCGCGGCGAGTGGGGACCGCAGGCCTTCCCGCTGGTTCCCGGCCACGAGATCGCCGGCATCGTCACCGAGGTCGGATCCGAGGTGACAAAGCACGCCGTCGGTGACCGGGTCGGCGTCGGCTGCATGGTCAACTCCTGCGGCGAGTGCAGAAACTGCACGGCCGGCGATGAGCAGTACTGCCTCAACGGCATGGTGGGAACCTACGGCGTGACCGACCGCGACGGAACCATCACGCAGGGGGGATACTCCACCCATGTAGTCGTTACCGAGGACTTTGTGCTCCGCATCCCCGACGGCATCGAACTCGACGTCGCCGCCCCGCTGCTCTGCGCGGGCATCACAACCTACTCGCCCCTGAACCGCTGGGGCGCCGGCCCGGACAAGAAGGTCGCCGTCGTCGGCCTCGGCGGACTCGGCCACATGGCCGTCCAACTCGCCCACGCCATGGGCGCGGAAGTAACTGTCCTCTCGCAGTCCCTCAAGAAGCAGGAAGACGGCCTCCGCCTCGGCGCGGACCGCTACTACGCGACGAGCGACGAGACCACCTTCACCGAACTGGCAGGCTACTTCGACCTCATCATCAACACCGTCAGCGCGTCGATCGACATCAGCGCTTTCCTGGGGCTGCTGACCGTGGACGGCGCCATGGTCAACGTCGGCGCACCCGCGGAGCCGCTGCCGGTCAACGCCATGGCGCTCATCGGCGGGCGCAGGTCGTTCGCAGGCTCCATGATCGGCGGCATCCCCGAAACCCAGGAAATGCTCAACTTTTGCGCCGAACACGGAATCGGGGCCGAGATCGAACTCATCTCCGCCGATAAGATCAACGACGCCTATGAGCGCGTCCTCTCCTCGGACGTGCGCTACCGCTTCGTCATCGACACCGCCACCCTTGTATAACGCAGCGGCTTAACAGGGAGCGTGGCGATCCTATCTGGCTCGCCACGCTCCTGAGGATTCCGCTTAACGGCCTTGCTGCCGCTCCAGGTAGGTCTCCAGGTTCGCCAGCGACGAGGCCAGGCCGGCAGCATGGTCTTCGGCGGAAATGCCGGCAGGGACATCGTCGGCGCGGATATCCACCCGCGTTCCGGCGGCCACCGGCGCGACTTCCCACGTCATCGTCATCGTTCCGGCATAGGCGGGATCATCTGATTCGAAGTCGACCGCCTGGACAACCCGGACGCCCGGAACGATCTCGACGAAACGTGCCTCGACGACGTCCGTGTCACTCGTGGCCTTGCCTGCTGCCGTCGATGGGTCCGTATAGGTGAGGACCAAGCGGTAGGAGCCGCCCGGCCGGGGGTCGAACCGTTCGAAGCTGCCGCTCATGCCCTCCGGCGGCAGCCAGGCCGTGAGCGAATCCGGGTCGATTAGAGCAGAGAAGACTCGTTCAGGCGGCGCCGCAACAACGCGGGAGGCCTTGTCAGTGTGTGACATGGTTCCATCGTAAAGCCCGCTGGCCTGCTGGGACCGGGGCGGGGCGTGCCGGAATCGAGGCTGGGAGGGGCCGAGCGTTTCGCCGGCGCTAGGGGTGCTTGCGCTTCCAGATGGCGTGACCCCAGCAGGCGGCCGCCACGAGGACGATACTGACGATCAAACCGAGGTTGAAGATGCTGCCGTAGCGCCTCTCGTCCGCCAGACCGGCGGTGAAAAAGGTGAACAGCGAGCTGCCCAGGAACAGCGAGAAGGCAAACAGGGACACGCTCGTGGCGCGGGCCTGCGGGGCGACGTCGGTGGCCCAGCCTTGCATGGAGGAGTGCAGGATGGCGTTGGATGCGCCGACCAGCAGCGCGGTCGCGGTCAGCGCCGCGGGCAGTTGCGACAAGGAAGAGGTCAGGTAGGCGACGACGAGGACCAGTCCGCCGAGGGCCATGAGTCGAGTGCGGCTGAAATGGCGGACCAGGCGCCGCATCAGGCGGGCACCAAGGATGACCCCGATGCCGTAGCCGGCGGCGAGGATGCCCGCCAAGGTGACCCCGATGCCGGCGTTCTGCAGCGCCGGGACGAAGTAGGTCAGGATGCCCATCAGCACCGCGCCTTCCAAGGCTGCCAGACCGTAAACCCCAAGGGCGGAGCCGGAAAACGCCAGGCGGAAATTGGCGCCACCGCAGTGCGCCGATCCATCGCCCGCCACCCCGCGAAGCCAGATCAGCAGGACCAGGCAGCCAAGAGCCGGCAATGCGAAGACCAGCCGCCAATCAAGCACGGCGGCCAACGTTCCCGCTGCGAGGGTGGCGATGGTGGTTCCCAGCGACGAGTAGATTTGCAGGTCGGATAGGCCGCGGGCTCGCTCAATCCCGGTCCGGGTATCGCCAAGGATGGTCAACAGCGTGGGATACAACGCCCCCGCCATGAGGCCGGTGAAGGCCCGGGCCAGGAGGAGCGGGAGGTAGGCGCTGAACAACGTGCTCGCCAACGCGCCGACCAGGACGCCCGCCAGCGCCGTGCGCAGGACGGCCATGCGGCCGAACCGGTCACTGAAGAAACCCCACAGCGGCTGCCCAACTGCATAGAGCAAGGCGTAGGCTGCCACGAGTTGGACGGCCTGGCCGAGGGACATTTCTGTCCGCTCTGCGAGCACAACCAGCATGGGCGGGGTGGCAAAGCGGTCGAAGAACGAGAGGAAGCCGATGGATCGCAGGACCGAGTCGGGCACGCGTGCCCGCGGCTTGCCGGACTTTCCAACGGAACCGGATGCGTGCGCCATCATCTGTTTACTGGTTCCTTGTCGTCGGGCCTGCTCCGGTAGCTGACATTAGCAGGGGTGAGTCCCTTTTCAGGCAGTGGCCGTTTGAGCGGCAGGCTGCAATAATGTGCACACCTGACCCAGGAGAATTGTGTAGAAATGGCCAACTTCGTACTGATTCACGGCGCCGGCGACGTCGGCTGGTACTGGCATCTGGTGGAAGCCGAGCTGCGTGCCCGCGGGCATGACGTGCTCGCCCCCGATCTGCCTTGCGAGGATGAGACTAAGGGCCTGAAAGAGACCGCGGACGTCGTGGCTCAGGAGATCGGCGGTCGCCAGGACCTGGTGGTTGTCGGCCATTCTTTCGGGGGAGTCACCGCGCCGCTGATCGCCGACCAGCTACAGGTCAAGGTGCTGGTCTATCTGGCAGGGATGATCCTGGCGCCTCGCGAGCGGCCCGCGGACTGGTGGGCCAACACCGGCTACGCCGAGGCTGCCAGAGAGCAGGCCGCTAAGGACGGCGGGTTGACCGGCAACGAGGACCCGTTCATCAGCTTCTACAACGGCGTCCAGCGCGAGCTGGCCGAGGAAGCGCTGAGCTATGAGCGAGGCCAGTCGGACGCCACCCAAGCCACGCCCTGGCCGCTCAAAGCCCATCCGGAGGTGCCAACGAAGTTCATCCTGTGCAAGGATGACCACATCTTTCCCGCCGACTTCTTCCGCCGGCTCGCACCCAAGAGATTGGGCGTCGTTCCGGACGAGATCCCCGGCTGCCACTGCGTCGCCCTCAGCCATCCCAAGGAGCTGAGTGACCAGCTGGAGAGCTACCTCGGCGCCTGAACACGCGGGGGCCGGTCCTCCGCCTGCCCCTGACGCGATGTTCCTCAACTGCTGTCAGGACACCGGCTCCGGCGATCGTGCGGATATGACGTATGTTTCTGTACACACCAGTTGCAAGTGCTTGGGGGAGAGACAATGACGCGGTTGGTCGTCAGCGATGGAGTTGTCCGCGTGGAGCTGAGCAGAGGGGAGAAGGTCGCCGGTCTGCTGCCGGATCTGAACATACCGGCCACTGCGGTGGAGGACGTGCTGGTCCTGAAGGACGGCTTCACCGGAGTCACCGGCATACGGGCGCCGGGCCTGGCACTTCCCGGCCGCGTGCGCATCGGCACCTGGCGCGGATCCCGGGGGAACACCTTCGCCGTCGTCCATCAGGGAAAGCCAGCCGTCCAGCTGACGCTGAAGGGCCAGAAGTACCGCCGTGTCGTCGTCGAGGTCGAGGATGTCGAAGACGCAGCCTGGCAGGTGCGGGAGGCAGCCGGTTTGGGTGAGAGTGGGGCGCCGGTTCTTGAAGGCGCCACCTTCCAGTCGGACGGCCTGAACCTCGCCGGAACCTGGACCCTCCCCGCAACCGGATCTGTGAAGGGCCTCGCCCTCTTGCTCCCCGGGTCCGGCGAAGTTGACCGGAACTCGGACCACCGCCGGATGCCGCTGGGCGTCACCCGTGATCTGGCCGAGGCGCTGACGCTGGAGGGCATCGCTTCTTTCGGCTACGACAAGCGGGGCGTCGGCGCGTCCGAGGGATCCTTTCTCGCAGCGGGCTTCCACAATAATTACGACGACGCCGCGGCGGCCCTCAAGATGGTCGCCCGGCGCTCGCCGGACTTGTCGGTCTTCGTGGTTGGCCACAGCGAAGGTGCCTTTCACGCCACCGCGCTCGCCGCGCGCCAGCGGGAGCGGGTTGCCGGCGTCGTCCTGCTCTCGGCATCGGCCCACAGTGGCCAGGAAACTTCGCAGTGGCAGGTCGGGCAGATCGCCGGTGCGCTGCCTGTCTTCCCGCGGGTGGTGCTAAAACTGCTGCGCACCGATCTGGCCAAGCAGCAGCGGAAGTCCATGGAGAAACTCCACGCCTCGGGTCAGGACGTGCTGCGGATGCAGGGCCGGCGGATGAACGCCCGCTGGATGCGCGAGTTCCTCCAATTCGATCCGCTGCCCCTCCTTAAGCAACTGGACATGCCTGTACTGGCCATCAGCGGCGGAAAGGACCTGCAAGTCAACCCCGCCGACCTGGAGATCATCGCCAGCACTGTTCCGGGACCGGTGGAAACCAAGTGCATTCCTGACCTGACGCACCTGCTCCGCCGGGATCCGCGGACGCCGATGCTCAGTGACTACAAGCGGCAGATCCGTGCGCGCACCGATACTGAGGTGCTGGAGACTGTGGCAGGCTGGGTGCGGACGCAAGTGCTGGCCGCACCCCTGCCACCGACCTAAAAAGTAGTACTATCCCTGCAGGCGCGCGCGTCGACGGCGCAGCGCGGCTGCTTCTTCCTGCTAAGTGGAAACCAAGGGTCTGGTGGCTACTTGGTGGCCTTGTATGCGTTCACGCGGCCATGTGCCCAGTGAGTGCCAGTGCCGGAAATTTTGTCGGCGGTTGATTCAATATTGGCGCGGACGGAAGTGTTGGTGGCGCCAGGATGTGAGGTCCAGGCAAGTGCGGCAGCGGCCGCGACGATCGGTGACGACATGGATGTACCGTTGCCGACGTCGTAACCCCGTGAGCGGTTGTACTGCTTGGCCAGGACGAAGTCGTGGTTCGGGAAGGTGGAGTAGACATTGACCCCTGGTGCGGCGACGTCCACCCACTTGGCCCCGTAGGTTGAGAAGGATGCCTTCGCGTCCTTGTTGTCTGTTGCCGCAACCGCAATAACGTTCGGATATGCGGCTGGGTAGATCTTGGACTGACTACCGGTGTTGCCAGCTGCGGCAACCAGCACAGCACCTTTGTTCCAGGCGTTATTGACGGCAGTTTCCAAGGTGCGCGATGAGGTGCGCTGTCCGATGCTCATGTTGATGACCTTGGCCCCATTGCTGACAGCCCAATTCAGAGCGTTTGCGATGCCGGATGTAGTGCTGACCCCGCTGTCATTAAGGACTTTGCCATCCAGGATTGTGCAGTCCGGGCATACGCCGGCGACGCCCTCCGTGTTGTGAGCGGCGGCAACAATGCCGGCGACGTGGGTGCCGTGACCGTAATTATCTTCACCGGTTGCCCCATTACTGAAGTTGGCTCGTGCAACGACCTTGGGTGTGATGTCGGGGTTGTCGCTTGCAACACCCGAATCGAGAACAGCAACTTTTATGCCGCTACCCGTCGTGACGTTCCACGCTTCGACGGCATCCACATCAGCGTCCACTTTGCCCCCGGGTACTGATAGGTCCCCGGCAGTGTTAGTGAACGACTGACCCTGGTTGTGCACGGCGTATTGCCGCGAGAAATACTCATCAGTTGTAGCGGCAGTAACGAGTTCGTCCGGCTCGGCATACTCAACCGCCGGGTTCCGGTCCAAGGCCTGGATGAGTTGGGATTCTTTACCGGCCGGTACCTTGATGAGGCGGGCGCCAGTGCTGCCGATACCTGGGCCCTCGCTGAGGCCATGCTGGCGCAATACGTCAGAGGCAGTACCGGTGTCGCGGAATTTGACGATTATTTGTCCCGTGGCGGGTGATGATTCGGATGCTGCATTGCCGGGGGCTGCCAAGGTGACTGTGCCAAATCCAATGACAGCCGCTGCGAAGCTAGCTAACATGACTTTTTTCATGAAGCTATCTTGCGCTAGTCTCCATTGGTTGGATAGCCCAAGCATGCCCCCCCAATTTGGAACTGTCTGTTTGAAATGCTGGCGGTCTGTCGCCTCATCCTGGAGGAATACTTCGGGCTCGAGGACGCGCCGGACTACCTCTCAGCCGAGCGTCTGCGGGACGCCCAGCCTTGCTCATGCAGGCGTTCGAACCCGTCCAACAGCAGGTCCAGCGCGAACTCGAACTCGAACTGGTCGTCGCAGCCCTGGCCGACGACGGACTCGTCGTCGTGGTCCGCCCTCATGGCGATCTCCATGACATGCGGATACTTCTCGGCCATCGCACGGAGCACCTCCGGAGGCACTTCCTCCGGGGCATTCGCGGAGTCGTCGAACACTTCCTGCGTGAAGCCCCACATCCGACTCCCCAGCGCATGCATTACGTGATGGGTCAGATCCACCGAGAACCCGCCAGCCCGGAACATCCCGATCATCGAGTCCATATACTCCAGCACCACCGGTGACTTGTTGGTCCGCGACTCGATCACCCGGCGTGCCCACGGGTGCCGGAGGAGGATCTGCCGCGCGGCGAGGACCCGCTGCCGGACCGCGCTCTTCCAATCCCCGCCACTGGCACCGGTGTCGATCTCGCCAACGATGACGTCGACCATGCCGTCCAGCAGCTCTTCCTTATTTGCGACGTGCTTGTACAGCGCCATTGGCACCACGCCCAGCTCCTGAGCGAGCTTCCGCATGCTCAGCGACTCGACTCCTGACTCATCCGCAAGAACGACGGCGGCGCTCAGCACGCGTTCCCGGCTCAGGGGAGCGCGGCGTACGGATTCCGTCTGCTGAGCCATCTGGAATCCCCTATCTTTAGGCAGCCAATTTCTATTGACAAGTGTACGCCGTACACCTACCTTTAGTTGCATCAGGTGTACGCCGTACACCAAAGGCGAATCGGGCCGCTTCTCCCGGACCATCCAACGAAGGATTCCAAATGAACGCCAGCAGAAAGACTGCGACTGTGGGGGCGGAAACCAAGGCAAGTCCCCGCGCCCGTCGAAGCACTCGAGGCCGGTGGCTCGTGCCCACCGCGTTGATCTTCGTCAGCCTCATCCCGGTGTTCTTCGGGACGGCCCGGCTGGCTGAACTGACGGGCGGGGCCGAGGTGACGCCGGCCAACCACAGGTTCTTCGACTCACCTATCCCCGTGCTGATCCACATTCCCGCCGCCATCGTGTACTCCTTGGTCGGGGCGTTCCAGTTCGTCCCCTCGCTCCGTCGCGGCAAGCGCGGCAGGCCCAGCTGGCATCGAATTGCCGGGCGGATTCTGGTACCCGCAGGCCTGCTCGTCGCTTTATCGGGTCTGTGGATGGCTGTCTTCTACGATCTTCCGGCCAGCGACGGACCGCTTCTGCTCGTTTTTCGTTTGATCTTCGGTTCGGCCATGGTGGCGAGCATTGTCATGGGTATTCTCGCGATCCGGCGCCGGGACTTCGCCGCCCACGGCGCATGGATGGCACGAGGCTACGCCATTGGTATCGCCGCGGGAACCCAGGCACTCGTGAGCATCCCCTGGCTTCTCCTTGTTGGCCCGGCCGACGTGCTGACTCGGGCGCTGCTGTTGGGGTCAGCATGGGTAATCAATCTAGCGGTCGCTGAGTACTTCATCCATCGCCGCGCCCGTCGGGCGGCGCGAAAGAACAATGTCTCCAGCCCCCTTGCCGCGCCGGCAGCCACAGCGTCCCCCTCTGATCGCTTGCTTCGATCAGCGCCGTCCAGCTACATGCCGGGCATGCCGGGTGACATGTCCCGTTCCATGTTCTGCGAGATCCCGGGGGCCGGATACAGCCCGGGCAAAAGAGCCGGATTCGCCGGAACAAGCAGGGCTAAAATAATCAAGGCGATGCCGGTGATCTTGCTGAAAGCGAGCCCACGCGACCAGGTCTTTTCCAGCAGGATTGCCGCGGCTATGACCGCCATCCACGTCAGGTTCATCGTGCCCACCAGGATCAGCACGACCATCATGCCCCAGCAGCACCCCACGCAGTAGATGCCGTGGTACAAACCGACGCGGACGTCGCGGAGGGGACCTTTGTATCTGGAGACGTGGAGGAGGAATGCAAGCGGGGAACGGCAGTGCCGAAGGCAGAAATTCTTGAGCGGGGTCAGCTGGTACATCCCCGCTGACACAAGCAGACCTGCTCCTATCCACGGGGCCGTGTCCTGTGCCTCCGCCGCCAGCATCCCGAACAGTTCAGCTGCCCCGTAGGCAACAAGGCCAAACAATAGCCAGGTCAGCAGGTAGCCGATAAGCAGGGCAGAAGAGCGGGAAGCTCTGACCCAGTTGTTCTGAACGATTCGAATCGAGCGAAGATATGCGGAGAGAAGCGGGGCCAAAGCGGGGAACATCATGGCGGTCATCATGAGTATCCAGCCAGCGAGGAATCCCATTAGGCCGATCCCCATGGTTCCGGGACCCGCTGGCATTCCGCGAGCGGCGAGGACAGTGAAGTACCAGGCCAGCACGGCGCAAACAATCAGCACCACTAGGCCCGGATGGGGCCGGGCCAGAATGGTGCTTGCAGAACCTTTATGCTGACCAGGCGAAGGGAGCTGAGAAGGAGTTCTTGCCGGCATTGTCCCAGCTCATCCCGAACACATCGACGCGCCCTTTGCTGGCCGTACCGGCTGCCAAGGTGTCGGCGGGGAAGCCCACTCCGCTAACTTTGATGCCCTTCTCTGTAGGATCCATGGGCGAGACGAAGTCCTCGACCGCAACATCCAAGGCAGTGCCGACCTTGACCTGGTGCTGGCGTCCGTTGTCCGAGTAAGTGATGTCCATAGACTCCGAGCCCGCCATCTCACCAACCAATTGACCCAGATCTTCCATCGGGCCACCCAGCTGGCCGCCGAACACTGCAGCGAGAGCTTCGGCCTGTTCTTTGGAGGCTGCCGAGTCCAGGAGTAAGCCGAGTTTCCAGCCTCCCTCGCTCATGAGTGCAGGCGCATCGCCGACGATGCAGACATTCATGCCGCCAACGTCGACCCCGTTTACTTCGCCGGTATCTACATGGAATGCCAGTGCTGCATTGCAGCGCTCGTTGTCGGCTGGGGCGGTAAGGCCCGAAGTCGAGCACGGACAAACCATGTCGCAATTGCAATTTTCGAAGTATGTACCTTCAACATGCCAAGCCATTTTGAGGCCCCTTCCGCAATAAAGGCATCCCCGCTATGAATTTTCCTCTCGGCCAGAAGGGGAATCAAGGCATTTTCGTCTAGTTAGGCGGCCGGTAGAAGGTTGTTCCGCAGCGAGCGCCGTTCACCCACGGCAGGAGAATCTGAAGGCGAAAAATATTCACGACGGCGGTGCTCCAGCCGCCGCTGTCGGCCGGGGGAGGGCAGTCGCGCCCCCTTCGTCCGATTGCACCTCGCGCAGGCAGCCACAAAGTTCTGCAGCGAAGTCGCACCGCCCCGGGACCACGGGTAGAAGTGATCTCCGTGCTCGGCAGGGCGCGAACAGCGACGGCGGAACCCGGCTTCCAGCTCGCAAAGCCCACCGGCGCGGGCCATGCCATCGCGGCGCTGCTGCCTGGTGAACCGGCGCACCGGGTCGCGGCGTCGGGCATCTCGAGCTGTCATGACGGCGCCAAGCACTGCGAACAGCGCAATCGCAACCATAGGAGCTACGGCAACGGGCACGACCTGTGCCGCCAACCCGCCCAGCACGTCCGCTGGGGCGGCAAGCACGGGAGGTACCTCGAGCCGCTGCAGGGCGAGAAACACGGATGCCAGCAGCCACAGTGACACGCACGTGCAGGCGTACCCCAAGAATTTGCGCGACCAATAGATGCGACCAAGTTCAGACACTGTTCCCCCAACATCACTGGGCCTCTGAGCCCGTCGGTCTCGAACAACATGATGGTCTCCATCGAACACCATGTCGATTGGATCAGCGATTGTGTCGGCTATCGGCTCCGTAAACCCCGGGCCTGGTACCTTGGGCGCATTGTCGAGGACAAACCACGGCTAGGCGATGAGCGCCACCGCCATGACCATCGGCAGCGAGACAACCGAGGCGATGGAGGTGACCATCGTCAGGGTCTTGAACGTTCCCTGGGTCGACAGTCCGAGCAGCGATTTGAACATCCAGAAGAAGTTGCTGTTGACCTGAAGAGCGAACATGGCCCCCGATGCGATGGCGAGGCCGATGACGATCGGCGGGACGCTGATCGACCCGAGTACAGGGCCGATGATCCCGGCGGCCGCGATGGCAGCCACGGACACGGACCCGATTGCCAGGTGCAGCACTGCGGCGATGACCCAGGCGAGCAAGATGCTGAGGATGACCGGCGCCGTTGCGTCGGCGGTGAAGAGGCCGGCCAGGATTGTGTCGAGTCCGGTCTCCCCGATGACGGCACCCAGCGACCCGCCGATGCCGGTGATCAGCAGGATCTCACCGGTGGTGTGAAAGCCCTCACCCATGGCCGTGTCCGTGCCCTTCGGGCCCAGGGTGCGCCGGCACAGCACGTAAGCACCGAGCAAGCCCACGAAGAGCGCGAAGTTGGCGTCGCCGAGGAAAGCGATGAAGTCGTTGGAGAACCCGAACAGCTCCGCGAAGGCACCGAAGGCGATCATCACCAGCGGTACGAGAATGGGCAGCAAGCAGACGAACAGCGGGGGAGTCCTGGTGTCCTTCTCGACCAGTTCGGTGGTCTCCAGTTCGACCATCGCCTCATCGACTTCTTCGTCCTTGTCCGCTTTCCAATAGCGGCCGCGCAGGAGCCAGCGGAAGATCAACGTGGTTACGATCGCGGTCAACGGCCCGAGCACAAGGCCGTAGACCAACCAGAGACCTAACGGAATGTCCATCAGGCCCGCGATGGAGACCGCGGCCAGTCCCGGGATCACGAAGACGTAGCCGGCGAAGATCCCGGTCCCGAGCGCCCCGGCCATGTGCGGTAAGCCGGTCCGGCCGATAAGGGGTCCGCTTGAGCGGGCCACCGGCGAGGCCAGGACAACCTGCACGTCCACGTAAATCGAGGGGAAGATCGTCGACATCGCCGCCGTCAACGCGTACGGAAGCCGGCGCGCACCGACACCGTTGACGAGCATCGTCACCATCTTCCCAAAGGCGCCGATCGCATGGAGCATCGCCCCGATGAGCACCCCGAAACCGATGAGCAGGCCAACCTCGCCCATGATTTCGCCGAAACCGGTGGCGATCGCAACGATCGTTGCCGTGAAGCCGACGCCGGTGGCGAGGCCAAGGTAGAGCGAGCCGATGATCAGCGAGATCACCGGGTCGACTTTGACCTTGATGATGAGCAGGATGATGACGATGATGGCTATCGCGGTGTGAAGGGCGATCATGGCCTGCTCCTGCCGTTACGCGGAATGGCGAGGTCTACCCGGCACCGTCGCCACATAGGCCCAACACTCTGGCCCCCAGTCCATACGCTGAGGTTGGCAGTGTCAAGGAATCCAAGTTAGTTAGTTCTTCGGCACAACCACTTCATGCTGGTGCACCTTGGACTCCTGCTTGCCCAGGATGCCACCGGCAAGCTTTAGGGTGTCGCCCTCCTGCAGGTAGGGGAAGCGTCCGGACATGGCGACGCCTTCCGGGGTGCCGGTGTTAATAAGGTCGCCGGGTTCGAGCACCATGTATTGGGACAGCCGGTACACCAGTTCGACGGCGTCGAAAACCATGTCCGTGGTGGAGCTGTCCTGGCGCGGATTGCCGTTGACCCAGGTCTGCAGCCGCACGCCGGCATCACCGGCCGCGTGAACTTCCGCCGCGGGGACAAGCCATGGCCCGACCGGAGTGAACGTGGGGCAGGACTTACCCAGCGTCCACTGCGCCCCCGAGTGCTCCAGTTGGAACTCGCGCTCAGAGATATCGTTGGCCAGCACGTAGCCGGCGATGTGAGCAGCCGCGTCGGCCGGGGAAGTGAGGTAGCTGGCGCGCCGGCCGATCACCACGCCCAGCTCCACCTCCCAGTCCACCTTTTCGGCGCGGGGCGGGATGACGACGTCGTCGTTTGGCCCGATCACGGTGTTGGGGTGCTTGTAGAAGACGATGGGCCGCTCGGGAATGGGGTTGCCCGATTCGGAAGCGTGGCCGGCGTAGTTCAGGCCGATGCCAAGCACGGCGCCGGGTCGGGCAATCGGCGCACCGATGCGCAGGCCGGCAGTATCAAAGGGCGCCAAGGCCTCGAGCGGCAGCTCGTCCAGCCGGTGCGCCCAGGTTTCCAGGAACGCCCCGTCGATATCGGCTGTGACCGGCCGGAGGTCGTACGCCTGCCCCTCCGTGGAGACGAAGACGGGCACTTCCTGTCCGGCCTCGCCGATGCGCATAACTTTCATGCGGGGTCCTTTCGCTATGGTCTGGGATCCGCGCCGGGCAACCAATCCGAGCCGGTGTGCCAATCGGCAAGCAGTGAGCCGCGTGCGCCAATGTTTCATGATGCGGAAACTAATTCTCGCTACGCGGTATGGTGACTTTATCCAGCGAGCGTGGGCGCGTCAAGTCTTTCCGGCACCGAGCCGAGCAACCTGCCCCACTTCGCATCCAGCAGAGGAGCCCCGGCCAGTTTGAGGGTGTGCCAGAGGGTGACGGCCACGGAGTCCAGTACGGGAACTCCGGTCTGCTCGATCTCCGCGGTGATGCGGGCGCCGTAAAGGTTGGTGCACAGGTAGACCAGGGCATCCGGGTTAGCGGCCGCGAGTTCCAGGGAGCCGGGCCGTATTTCCTCATCGGTAGCCCGCGCAAAGGACTCGTTGTCGCTCAGGCCCAGCGCGACGTCGTTAATTGTCTTGATGCCGGCCCGCCCGTAGGACTCGATAATGGCCTGGTTGACGTCCTGCGTGTACGGCGTGAACAACCCGATCCGTTCCGTGGCGAAGGCGGCGAAGGCCTCAAGATAGGCTAGCGTCGACGTGGTGGCGGGCAAGCCTGTGGCCTCGTGGATCTCCCCGACCAGCTGCCGGTCATGGTCAGCGCCGAGCCAGGAGCCGGACGTACCGTTCCAGGCGATGACATCCATGTCGGCCGTCGCCAGCAGTTCCGCGGCGTTGCGCATGACGTCGGCGTCGAACTGCTTGTCGGACGAGGAGTCCAAGGCAATGCGGGTGACCGGGATGCGGGTGAAGTGCAGGGTGACGTCCTCGCGGTCGCCGAGGATCCTGTAGCTCTGCGGCTCCAGACAGGTGTTGGACGAAGGGACGATCATCCCGATGCGGGTGGGACGGGTGGTGCTCGGCATTGCTGCTCCTAAAGTTGTGAGGCGAAGGCGGTCAGGAGTGCGCTTGGGCTAGAAGTGGGCAACCAGTGCGGCAGGGGACTGTGCGTGGTGCTCGTGGAAGCCGTCGCGTTCGATAAAGCGGCCCACGGGGCCGGGATCGTGGAAGGCTCCGCCGCTGACCACCACGCGTCCGGCACTAACAACGACGGCGGGCCAACCGGTGAGTGCCGTGCCATCGAAGGGCGAGAAATCCGTCCCCATGTGCAGGTCGGAGCCGTCGACTGTGCGTTCCTCGGCTGGGTCGAAGATGACGAGGTCCGCGTCGTAGCCCTCGGCGAGGACGCCCTTGCCCGGAACGGCATTGATCCGCGCTGGCCCGGTGGAAAACACCTCGACGAAGTCCTCCACGCGGGCCCCGGGGGACGCCATCAATGCGGTGAACGTGACAGGCATCCGGGTTTCGACACCGGGGAGGCCGTGCGGCATGGCGCGGACATCATCGGTCCGTTCGCGCTTCTGCGAAAGGTCGTAGCAGGAGTGGTCCGACGCGACGGTATGCACGGCTCCGGCGGCCAGGCGTTCGCGCAGTGCGGCAACCGTTTCCGGGCTGCGCATCGGCGGGCAGCAGGCGTACCACTCCGGGAACATCTCCCCGTAGACCGTCTCATCCAGCGTCAGGTAGTGCGGGCAGGTTTCGGAGAACGCCTCCTGACCCCGGCTCCGTGCCGCGGACACCAGATCCACGGCTCCCGGCGTCGTCTGGTGCACAAAGTAGACGGGCGCTTCGGCATATTCGGCCATGGCCAGCACCTCGCGGACCGAGATTTCCTCGGCCAGTTCCGGGCGGGTGCGATGCAGGTGTTCGATGCCGATGGTGCCGGCGTCGGCGTGCTGCTGCGTGCAGTCGGCGATGATCGGATCGTGCTCGGCATGGATGTAGGTTAGCCCGTCCAGCCGCACCATCTCGCGCATGACCTTCAGGATGGTGCTGCCTTCGGCCATAGTGGTGCCGCGGTTGGTGGTGTACATCTTCACCGAGCGCACGCCCTCGGCGGCGAGCTGTTCCAGCTGCCAGGGCACGGATTCGTCCCAGTCGATGACCGAGCCGTGCAGCGCGAAGTCGCAGCGCGAGATGGCGGCGAGTTCCTTCTTGGACCGGACGGCCTCCAGCGGGGTTTCCGTGTCGTTGCGGGGGATGCCGAAGTCGATGATGGTGGTGGTCCCGCCCCACAGCGCGGCAGTGGAGGTGGTGGCGTAGTCGTCCAGGGTCGAGAAGCGTCCGGTCACCTGGGCTACGTGGCAGTGTCCGTCCACGCCGCCGGGGATGACCAGTTTGCCCGCGGCGTCGAGGGTGCGCTGCGCGTCCGGGACGGGCCCGGTGGGGTCGAGGAGCGCTTCGATCCGGCGGTCGCGGACCACAATGTGGGCGCGCTGCCGACCGAAGCTGTTGACCACGGTGGCGTTGGCGACCACCAGTTCGGGGAGGGAAAATACGTCGGGCATGGCGGTGTTCCTATCTGGCGGCAGTGGCGGTCTGCGCGCGCTGCACGGTCTGCGGGGACTGCGCGGCGTCGAGGGCGGCGTCGAGGTTTTCGGAAAGGCCCCGGCGCTTCTTCACCGGGGGAGCGGCGAACGCACCGGCGCGGTGCGCGCCGCAGTCCATTGCGACTACGGCCTCGGCCATCCGGATGCCGGCTGAGATCCCGTCCACCACGGGCACCGGGATCTGCCCGCGCAGCTCGCGGGCCAGCCCGGCCAGCGGCGCACCGGCAAGAATAACGACGTCGGCGCCATCCTCCTCGACGGCTTGGCGGCTCAGTGCCAGCAGAGTGTCCTTGAAATCGTCCTGGACGGAGCCAACGGAGCCGAGGGTCTCCTTAATGGAGCGGATAGAGGTCAGCCGGCCGGCTAGGCCGAAGTGTTCCACACAGTCCCGGTACCAAGCCTTGATCCGGTCGGAAATGGCGATGATGGCAAACCGCTGGCCCTGCAGGGCGGCGGCACACAGGGCGGATTCGGTGATGCCGATGACCGGGACGTCGATGAGTTCCTTCAGCGCCGGCATGCCCGGGTCGCCGAACGCTGCGACGACAACGCCGTCCACCTGGTCCCGGTGCTCGGCGATGATTTCGGCGACAGCGCCGGCGGCAATCAGGGCTTCGAAGCGGGTTTCGATGTATTCGACGCCGTGGCCGGCGGTCTGTACCACCAGTTCGGTGGCTGGCGCGGCGGAGCGCAGCGCTTCGGCCTCGATGAGGCCCGTAACGTCGTCGCTGATATTGGGGTTGATGACAATGAGTTTCATGGATTCTTCCGTTGCCGTTCCTGTTGGGAGCGGCGGTAGTCGTCGGGAAACTGGTCGTGGTACTTCTCAACATGGTGCGCGGACTGCGCGGCTGCCTGGTCCGGATCGCCGCTGGCAATGGCTGCCCAGAGTTCGCGGTGTTCCTCGATGAGTTCGGGCAGATCGGTGGCGTAGCCAAGCAGCCAGTTCATCCGCCCCTGCAGGGGTTCCAGCGCGGTCCGCAGGAAGCCGTTGTCGGCAATTCGGGTAATTTCCTCGTGGAACTCGCTGTTGGTGCGGTGCGCTTCAACCAGCGAACCCTTGGCGAGATGGCGTTCGGCGTCGTCCAGGTAGCCCTTCAGCCGGTCCAGGTCCTCGGGCGTGGCTCGGATCGCCGCGAGCCGGCAGGCCAGTACTTCCAGGGAGTGCCGGACGGCAAAGAGGTCTTCAACATCCTTCTCGCTCAGGCTGCTCACCTCCGCGCCGCGGGCTCCGCGGTCGCTGACCAGGCCTTCCTGACGCAGCATCCGCAGGGCCTCGCGGACTGGAAGCCGGGAGACGTGGAACTCGGCGGCGAGGTCGCGTTCCACCAACCGGGTGCCGGGGACATAGCGGCCTTCGAAAATCCTCGAACGGATCGCATCGCGGACAGTATCCCGGAGCGGTTTGTCCTTTTCGCGGGTTTGTTCTGCAACACTCATCGTCTTCTCCATTCGGTCTTGTCGGCGGCGCGCTGTCCCCGGCACATCGGCTGGTCTTTCCTCTTCAATTTAGACGGGCAGGCGCTTGCTGTAGTCCAGCACCAGCACCGAGACACCCATGATCAGCGCGGCGCCGACAAAGTAGAGCAGCGCCCAGGTGTAGGAGCCGGTGGCCCCGACGATCAGGCCCACCACAATCGGGGTGACAAACCCGGCAATGTTGCCGCTGAAGTTCATTGCGCCGCCCAGCACGCCGGCGTTGGTGCGGCCGCCCAGGACAGCGGGGATGGACCAGAACAGGCCAACCCAGCGCAGGAAGAACAGCACCACGGACAGGAGCACAACGGCGGTCAGCGGATCCGGAACAGCGGTGACGCCGATCAGGCCGCCGACCACCATGATGCTGGAGATACCCAGCAGGGTGCGCATGACCTTGTTGGCCGAGGCGCCGCGGCCCCGCCAGCGGTCGGCCAGGGTGCCGCCCAGGATCTCGCCGACAAAGCCGGCGCCGAAGATCACGAAGGTGGACCAGCCGATGGTCTTCAGATCGAAGCCCTTGGCCTCGGACAGGTACAGCGGACCCCAGGTCAGCAGGCCGTAGAACACGCCGTTGAAGCCCAACCAGCCGAAGCACATGGCCCAGAAGGAACGGAACTTCAGGTAGGGAGCCAGGGCCCTGCGGCCGGTGCTGCCTTCCTTCGCGGCGGCGGCGTCCTCGGCGGCGTGGGATTCCTCAATGTAGGTCGCCTCGGCCTCGTTGACGCCCGGATGCTCGCGGGGACTGTCGCGGACGTACCACCAGACGGCAACGCCCATCAGGACGGTCGCGATGCCGGCGATGATGAAGGAGGCGCGCCAGCTGCCGGTGGCCGCGATCAGCCCGGCGATGACCAGGCCGCCCACGCCGGCACCCAGCGGAGCACCGGCGTCGAGAATCGTGGCGCCGCGGCCGCGTTCCTTCGGGTGCATCCAGAGGGCGTTGAGCTTTCCGCCGGCCGGCATGACACCGGCCTCGGTGACGCCGATGCCCATGCGGGCAATGAACATGCTCACGAAGCCGCCGGCCAGACCGGAAGCAGCCGTGGCGGCACCCCAGCCGACGCAGGAGGCGGTGACCACTTTGCGCGGGCCGAACTTATCGATCAGCCAGCCCACGGGAACCTGCATCAGCGCGTAGGTCCAGAAGAAGGCCGAGAGCAGCAGGCCGACGAGTTCGGGCGGGAGGTTGAATTCCTCCTGGATGACCGGCAGGGCAACGGAAATGGAGCCGCGGTCAATGTAGTTGACGGTGACGAGGACAAGGAGCAGCAGGAAGAGCTTCCAGCGGACGTTGGTGCGTCGCTGCGCGCCGTCCTTGCCGGTCTTGCCAGCCTTGCCCCGAGGAGACGGGGTTACGGTTTCAGTGCTTGGGAGAGACACAGCTTCTCCTTCGAAGACGGGTCGGTGAGCGGTTGTTAGACGAATGGCCGCCGGGATCAACGGCGGGCCGATCTCCAGAACCTCAATGCGGGGCCCAAGCGGTTGGAACGGGAATCCAACCTAACGGTCCGAGAAATCTTTTTGGGATCCCGTTTTGGGATCCCAAAACCCAATGTAGAAGCGACGCAGGCCACAGTCAACGGGTTTTTGGGCTTCTTGCGCATACCAAGAAGCGCCTTTCTCAAGAGCACCTACTGATAAAACAACGACGGCGTTCACCACCTTCTGCCCGCAGGCCACCTTCCGCCGTGCCCACCGCGGGTGCACCACGCCACGGTTGCTGCCGGTGCACTGGTGCTCCGGTGCTGCCGGAATGTTCGCGGCCCCTGGCTGGCAGTCGGACTCGCGGCGGCGTCGCATTTTGGTGTAGCGATTTGGGCTCTATTCGCATCCCAAAACCGTGATTCCGCGACAGTCCGCGGGCGAGGCGCTGTCGGGGGCTCTGACCCCTTGACTGTGATTGGTGTCACCCCTAACCTTGTTTCAATTCCTGAAAACAATTTTCCACCATATGAAAACAGGTAGCAATGACTGCATTACAGGACCAGAGGTCAACGTCGACCGCACTGCCCCTAAGCACCCGCCTCTACAACGAGGATCTGGCGCCCACCAAGAAGGCAGGCCGCACGTGGTCGGGCTACAACATTTTCACGTTGTGGGCCAATGACGTCCACAGCCTCGGCAACTACGCCTTCGCTATCGGGCTCTTCGCCCTGGGGCTGGGAGCGTGGCAGATCCTGCTGGCATTCCTTGTCGGCGCGGTCCTGCTCTTCCTGCTCCTGAGCCTCTCGGGCTTCATGGGGGAGAAGACGGGTGTTCCCTTCCCAGTCATGAGCCGCATCGCCTTCGGTATCCACGGCGCGCAGCTTGCCGCCGTCGCCCGCGGCGGCGTGGCCATCGCCTGGTTCGGCGTCCAGACCTACCTGGCTTCCGTCGTCTTGCGGGTGATGCTGACGGCCATGTTCCCCGGGCTGGCACCGCTGGACACCAACAACTTCCTCGGCATGTCCACCCTCGGCTGGATCTCCTTCGTGGCGCTCTGGATCCTGCAGGTCATCATTGTCAGCTTCGGCATGGAAATGATCCGCAAGTACGAGGCCTTCGCCGGCCCCGTCATCCTCGTCACCATGCTGGCCATCGCCGTCTGGATGTTCATCGAGGCCGGCGGCTCCATCGCCCTCTCCACCAACGAGAGCCTGACCGGCGGCGAGATGTGGCGGCAGATCTTCGTGGGCGGCGCCCTCTGGATCGCCATCTACGGCACGTTCGTGCTGAACTTCTGCGACTTCACCCGCTCGGCCACCAGCAAGAAGGCCATCACCCGCGGCAACTTCGTCGGCATCCCGCTGAACATGCTCTTCTTCGGCGCCATCGTCGTCGTTCTTGCCGGTGCGCAGTTCAAGATCAATGGGCAGATCATCGAGAGCCCGTCCGACATTGTGCAGACCATCCCCAACACTTTCTTCCTGGTGCTTGCCTGCCTCGCGCTGCTGGTGCTCACCGTGGCCGTGAACCTGATGGCCAACTTCGTGGCACCGATCTACATGTTCACCAACCTCTTCCCGCGCCGCCTGAACTTCCGCTCGGCCGCCATCGTCAGCGCCGTCATCGGCTTGGTTATCCTGCCTTGGAACCTCTACAACAACCCGGTAGTGATCGTGTACTTCCTGGGCGGCCTCGGCGCCATCCTCGGCCCGATCTTCGGCGTCATCATGGCCGACTACTGGATCATCCGCAAGGCGCAGATCAACGTCCCGGACCTGTACACCGAGGCCCAGAACGGCGAGTACCACTACAAGCGCGGCGTCAACCCGCGGGCCATCATTGCCCTGGTTCCGGCCGCCGTTATCGCCATCGTGCTGGCCCTGGCGCCTGCCTTCAGCGCCGTCGCCGGGTTCTCCTGGTTCTTCGGCGCCGGCCTGGCCGCGGTGTTCTACCTGATCGTGGCTGACCGCAAGGCTCGCTTCCGCGACGTCGACGGCGAAGCACTCGCCGTCGCCAGCGCCCACTAACCGTTCACTACCAACGACCAATCCCTATCCAGCAGGAGAATTACTTTGCGCATCCTCGTCGTGAATGTGAACACCACCGAGTCCATGACCGAAGCCATCGGCCGGCAGGCAGCCGCCGTGGCCTCGCCGGGAACCGAGATCGTCCCGCTGACCCCGCTCTTCGGCGCGGACTCAGTCGAAGGCAACTATGAAAGCTACCTGGCCGCCATCGCCGTGATGGAAACGGTCCGCAACTACCCGGAACCGTTCGACGCCGTCATCCAGGCCGGCTACGGCGAACACGGCCGCGAGGGGCTCCAGGAAATCCTGGACGTCCCGGTCGTCGACATCACCGAGGCCGCGGCCAGCACCGCGCAGTTCCTCGGCCACAAGTACTCCGTGGTGACCACCCTGGACCGCACCGTCCCGCTGATCGAGGACCGGCTCAAGCTGGCCGGACTCGACGCCCGCTGCGCTTCCGTCCGCGCCAGCGGCATGGCCGTCCTCGATCTGGAACTGGATCCGGACGCGGCCGTCAATGCCATCGTCGCCGAGGCTGCCATCGCCGTCGAGCAGGACAAAGCGGAAGTGATCTGCCTGGGTTGCGGCGGCATGGCCGGCCTGACCGAGCGCGTGATCGAGCGGACAGGAGTGCCCGTTGTCGACGGCGTTGCTGCCGCCGTCACGATCGCGGAATCCCTGGTTCGGATGGGACTAACGACGTCGAAAATCCGCACCTATGCGCCGCCGCGGCCTAAAACCTTCAAGAACTGGCCGCTGAGCTCCGTCCCGGTACTCGCCGGCCAAGCCTAAGCAACCCGAACGACCTACCTACTCACAGGATTGCAGAACCACCATGACAGAAACCATCAGCCGTCCCTCCTCCGCACCTACCGGCCCCGCCACCGCCTATGACCTGGTCATCCGCGGCAACCGGATCATGACCACCGCCGGCGAGGTTGCCCGCGAAGTCGGCATCCGGGACGGAAAGATCGTCGCCATCGAGCCGCTGGGCAACAACCTGGAAGGCGCGGAGGTCATCGAGCTCTCCGCCGAGGAAGTCCTGCTTCCGGGGCTAGTGGACACCCACGTCCACGTCAACGAGCCCGGCCGCACCGAATGGGAAGGCTTCGCCTCCGCCACCCGTGCAGCTGCCGCCGGCGGCGTCACCACCATCATCGACATGCCGCTGAACTCCATTCCGCCGACCGTCAACGTGGACGCGCTCGAGCAGAAGCGGGCGGCGGCACGCGAGCAGGCCTTCGTGGACGTCGGCTTCTGGGGCGGGGCCATCCCCGGCAACCAGGGCGACCTGCGCGGCCTGCATGACGAGGGCGTCTTTGGCTTCAAGTGCTTCCTGCTCCACTCCGGCGTCGACGAATTCCCGCATCTGGAAGCGGACGAGATGGAATCGGACATGGCCGTCCTGAAGACCTTCGACTCCATCATGATCGTGCACGCGGAGGACTCCCGCGCCATCGACCGTGCGCCCACCGCCGAGGGCGACCACTACGACAAGTTTCTGGCCTCCCGCCCCCGCGGCGCCGAAAACGTCGCCATCGCCGAGGTCATCGAACGCGCCCGCTGGACCGGCGCCCGCGCCCACGTGCTGCACCTGTCCTCCTCGGACGCGCTGCCGATGATCGCCTCCGCAAAGCGCGACGGGGTCCGCATCACCGCCGAGACCTGCCCGCACTACCTCACGCTCATCGCCGAGGAAATCCCCAACGGCGCCACCGCGTACAAGTGCTGCCCGCCCATCCGCGAGGCCGGCAACCGCGAACTGCTGTGGGAGGGACTGCTGGACGGAACGATCGACTGCATCGTCTCGGACCACTCGCCCAGCACGCTGGACCTGAAGGACCTTGAGAACGGTGACTTCGCCGTCGCCTGGGGCGGTGTTTCCTCGCTCCAGCTCGGCCTGTCGCTGATCTGGACCGAAGCCCGCCGCCGCGGCATCACCCTGGACAAGGTCATCGACTGGATGTCCACCAAGCCGGCCGCACTGGCAGGTTTGAACTCCAAGGGGAAGCTCGCGCTAGGGTACGACGCCGACCTGTCCATCTTTGCGCCGGACGAGTCCTACGTAGTGGATCCCGCCAAGCTCCACCACAAGAATCCCATCACCGCCTACGCGCAGAAGCCGCTCTCCGGAGTGGTCCGCAAGACCTACCTGCGCGGACAGCAGATCGACAACCAGACCCCGGCCGGACAGTTGCTCCGCCGCGGCATGGCCTGATCCGAACCACAAGGGGGCGGCTGCTGTACAGCGAAGTACAGCGGCCGCCCCGACCCCACGAAAGGCAGCAAGTCCCATGAGCAGCTCCACGGCGAGTACCCTGATCAACACGTTTGCAGTCGGCGACGACGGCACTGCGAACTGTGAAGATTCCACTTGCCTCTACTGCAACGGCCCGGAGACGGACTGATCCAGCCGCCGCCCCGGCGAAAGAGTGGACAGTCCCGCAGCTTCTGCTGCCGCCAGGAGTTCGTGGTCATAAGCCACCAGTACGTCCGCGTGCAGGCGGATAGCCGTCGCTAAATGGATGGCGTCCGCCGTTCTCAATCCGCCAGGAAGCGCCACTGCAAACAACAGGTCGTCCCGGGCGACATCCACCAGACTTATCGTGCTCAGAACCGTGTTGACCGCGCGTGCCGGAACTCCCTTGGCACGCCGATTCACAGCGCAGTGAAGCTCGGTATGAAGGAGCATAGAGGCCGCCAGTGTGTCACCGTCTGCCGAGAACTTGGTGAGCTGCTGCGCCAGTGGGCCGGACTCGGCTTCGTCGATGAGCAACTTCAGCACGGCGGATGTATCGAGGTAAACGATCATCGGTCTCCGCGAAGGTCATCGAGTATGTCTTCGCTGCTTTCGTCCAGCCGCGTCCTAGCGAGCAGAGTGAAGTCCACCGGGCCCGTAGACGCTGCAGGTCGGACGGCCCCTGCGAGGAGCAGCCGTTCAAAAGGCGATGACGACGGCGGAATAAGCGTCGCTGACACCTCACCGTTGTTTGTCACGTCGAGGATCTCCCCGTTTTTGACGCGCTCAAGGATCTTGCTGCTCTCGTTGCGAAGCTGGCGATGGGGAATGGTAGTCATGATAGGCGCCTCCGTAGCACATGTAGCAAGTGTAGCAAGTTTGCGGTCGCGTGGCTTGACCTAACCAACAGGGGCGGCTGCTAAACAGCGAAGTACAGCAGCCGCTTCCGTCTTCCTATAGTTCAGGTTTCCTAACCGGTACCCGTCGAAAATCGTCGCTGTACCTGATGCGAAGTCACCGGCATGCTGGACTATGGAAGCACCCAAATCAAAGGCTGGAAAGGCACCCGATGAGCAGCTCAACGGCGAGTACTCTGATCACCACTTCGGCAGCCGGCAACGGCACGGCCCGATTCTTCAACGCGGACGGCATCGGGCCCTACGATGCGAGCTGCGAAGACTCCAGTTGCCTCTATTGCAACGGCCCCGAGACAGACTGACAGCGTGAAATGTTGGAAGGGGCTGTGCCCGGTTTAAACCGGGCACAGCCCCTTCATATTAGTAGTTATCAGCCGACGCCGACCTCTGCAGGCTTACTCAGGCGGAATGTAGGAGTCCCAGTTCCGCACATCCCATGGACGCCCGGGAAGCGCGGGATGCGGTGTCGTGAAGCGGGTTGCTCCCAGCTCGATCGTCGTCGAATCCTGTGCTTCCTCGGCTGTCCTCGCGAGGGAGCGCGCGGACGTTGACGACCAACGGCCTGACTCTAGCCGGTCTGCCACGGTTTGGATTGCCGTAATTTGTTCGGCCGTTGTGAAGGTGCAATGTCCGTCTGCGGCGACGAAGGTTTGGCGCAGATCGTGGTTGTCGCCGGCTGCGCGTACTACGTCGGCATATGCCTCTTCCTCCGCAGTGGCACCCGCGGGGTCCCCCGTAGTGTGCAGCGACAGGACCGGCACGTCGAGGTTGCCGGTGAAGGTTGCCAAGCGCTCCACTGTGCTGACAGCTGCCTGGTCCGCGGTGATACGAGGTGCGTCTGCCAGCGTCTGGAGGTCGGCTTCCAAATCGGCACCGGCTTCGCGATAGGCGCGTTGGACCTCCGGCCAACGGCCGGAAGCCCTAAGCTCCTTCCGGTAGTCAACACCGTCATTCCAGGAGAACGCACCACCGATCGTTTGCTCGAAACCGGCCCGAACACCAATGCCCAGCGCAAACGGCATTGCGTCGGTGTACTCCGCGATCCGTTTGTCCAGATCGGTCGCGGGAACGTCCTCTCCTGTTTCCGCATCGACGGCGGGGATCTTGCTCAAGGCAGCAGCAAGGACAATGCGTGCCTGTCCGTGGTCGGTGGCTGTGGCTCTGGCGACCAGTTCATTCATGGCCGCTTGTTCGCGGCGCTCATCCTGAATCCGCGTTATGCTCATCTGCGAATCCGGGTCGACCAGCTCCCGCAGGGCGAATGCGCTGTCCAGCTTGGTGTTCCACATGCTGATCGCGCCTGCTCCGCCGCCGCACATGGGAACCGCCCCATCCAGCCAAGCCGGGGCTGCTTCTGTGACGATCCTGGTGACCAGGCCGCCCTGCGACCGGCCGCTGAGAATTACGGTGTCCGGACGTCCCGCGGTTTGACTGAAGATATCGACGGCGGTGGAAGCGTTGCTCCTATCCTGGGACAGGTTCCAGTTGTCGCTGAGCTCGTAACCTATGACTCCGTACCCCTGCTCGCCCAGCCAGCGGGGAACATCCCCGGTCAATTCTTCGCGCCCGGGCATGACGATCGTGGTCCCATTCCAACCGGCCGGCCGGGCGAGCGAATACGGTGTTCCATCCGGCAGCCGCCCCTGCTCGCTGACACTGCTGGTGTCGGCCATCCCGGCTGTCATGGTGCAGGTGAACGGCACAGCCAGAGCGGTAATCAGTAGCATGCGGGCAGTCTTGTTCACAGCTGTCCGTCCCTTCCGTGGTTGGCCGCCGCCGGCTGTTCCGCTTCCGCCCGAACCATCCGGTGGGGCTTGAGCTCTGCGAATTCGGCGCTGCCGAGGTCCACCTGAGCATCAGCGGCGATTTCGGCGGCGAGCTTGTTCAGCGCTTCGGGGGTGGCGGCATTGCTCCATGTCCCGGTGTCGAGCCGCTGCTGGACGGTGGTGAGTGCTGCGGCGATCTCGGCTCCCGTGTAGTCGCAGTGTCCGGGACGGTCGACAAAGGCCTGGCGCAAGAGGTTGTTATTGCCGTTGCTGCGGACTCGGTCTTCGTAGGTGCGCGCCTGGGTGACCGTCGGCGCAGTATCTCCGGATTCGTGCAGGGTCAGGACTGGCACCGGGATCTCCCCGGTGGGAGTTGCGTTCGTCTGCATGTAGCGGACGGCGGCGGGGTCGGCGCTGATGCGTGGTGCACTGTGGAGTTGTGCCAGGTCGTCCTCCAGATTCGCCCCTGATTCCGCGTACAAAGCCTTCACAAGTTCTGCTGTTCCTGAATGTTTGAGCTGGCGGGAGTAATCGACGCCGGTGTTCCAGGAGAAGTTTCCACCTGCCCTCGCTTCCAGCGGCTCTCTCGGAGAGACGACGGCGAACATGAATGCCTTGTATTGCTGGAGTTGCCGTGCTGCCAGGTCCTTGTTGCCCGGGCGCGGGTCAGAGGCCTGCGTCCACGTCGGAAGCTGTGCCATTGAAGCCGCCAACGAGATGCGTGCCCGGCCCTCCGGGGTTTGCTGCGCCTCATTAAGCACTTCCTGGAAAGCTGCCCTGCGTTCGCTCTCGTTCGTCACATTGACCAGCTCCAGCCGGTAGTCGTTCGGGGCCAGGAGGGTCTTGAACACGAAAGAGGCGTCCAGACCCTGGTTCAACATGGGGATGGCTCCGGCAACTGATCCGCACATGGGCAGGCCTGCATCGAACACGCTTGGATATTTCTCAAGAAGGGCCGCGGAGGTGAGGCCGCCCATTGAATTTCCCCAGGCGATAACGTGTTCGGGTTCGCCGAGCTTCTTGCTGGCTGCGTCAACAGCGTCCCGCTGGTCACGCAGCAGGTCTTCAACTGCCCATCCATTGGTGGTCGGCTTCGACCCGGCAAGGGCATATCCCTCGTCGAGCAGCCAGTCATGGATAGCGCCCGAAGGGCCACCGGCAGCTTCTCCACCGGCTGGGCCACCGATGTACCCGGGGCTCCAGACCAGAAGCGTCCCGTTCCAATTGCCGGGGGTCTCGATCACATAGCGAGCGCCGCTGGGCAGACTTCCACGGGCCACGGCGTTGCTGGAAACTGCGGTGCTGGCCGCCGCTTTCTGGGGTGGTGCAATCAATAAGGGGGAGGAGATGAGGGATGCTGCCGACAAGGCGGCAGCGAGTCGTATGGGGATCATGAACAGATTCCTTTCGTGCCTTCAACTTCGAAGGCATATTATTTTGCGAGCAAACAAGGAACTGTGGCCTATTCTCGGGGGTGGGAGTCAAGGCCGATCAGGGGAGGGGCTAGTTGGTGGTGACCAAGGACGCCCAGTTGGCAAAAGTATGGTGGTTGACGAGGTCTGCAAGGCTGGGATCGTTGACCGCTATGATCCGCCGAAATTTGGCTTCCGCCTCTGGTCCCAGGGAGTCGTAGAGGGCGGCGCAGCATTCGTATGCCCGGGTCCCCGGCCAGTCTGCTCCCAGCAATTGACGAGGCAGTTGGGGATCAATGCCCACCAAGGCACGCCACTCACTCATCAACCGCGTCCTGATCAGCAGGGCATCCTGGGCGCTTGTATCATCACCGGCCAGGGCATCACCGCCGGATTCCCAGCGCTGGATGAAGGCAGTATACGCATCCCGGACCGGGCCCAGTTCGAAGGCGGTTTCGACCATTCTTTGCTCGGCGCCCCCCGGTACCTCTGCGGCGCTGAATACTGTCAATTGAGTGATTCCTGTGGTTTCTCCCAAGTGCTGCGCCGCCTCAACATGGTGACCAGGGCGGATCCAGAGCGCGTCATACAGGTTTCCGAAATGTGCCGCGCGGAGCCCTTCCCTGAACGTCCGCCGAGCGGCCTTCTCCTCCTCGGGAACTGAGTAAGCAACGATTGTCCAAGTGCCGTCCCATGAATCGGTTGCAGGAGGGGCAAAGATGTATTGGACGTGCCGGTCCAAGGCTTCGCGGCTTCGGGGAGTCACCGCGTAGGCCGTTTCCCTTCCGTTCTTCGCCGATACCAGAAAGCCTCGCTGGGCCAGGCGTTGAATGGCCGCACGTGCCCCGGCCGCCGTGATGCCGAATTCGGACATCAATTGCACCAGCGCGGCCGAAGGAATGTGCTCCCGCCGGGCGAACCAATAGTCGCCCAAAAGCGTCGTCAGCAGACGTTGCGGACGTGCGCCCTGCTGGAAGCGCGGCAGGCTGGGCTCGGCTTCTGCAGTCATATGGAGATTATGTCACCGGCCTTCTGTACGGATTCCAGTTGGAGCGGAACACTGCGCGGGCCGTACTCCAGCCAGTTCATCATTTCCACTTCTCCTGCCAACCCGAAGGACGCCGTCGCGGACAGGATGGCTTCGAGGGCGATCAGCAGCTCAGTGCGTCCCATTGAAGCGGCAGGGCAGCGGTGGGCACCCCGGCCGAAAGCCAGGTGCCGGTTGGCCGGCCGCTTCAGGATGAATTCATCCGGGTGTTCAAAGACGGTTTCATCCCTGTTTGCGGAGGGAAAGATCAACGCTACGGGTTCACCCGCGGCAATTTCGCGGCCCGAGAGCTGGACGTTCTTCGTGGCCGTGCGGGCGAATACCCGGTAAGGGGCATAGAGGCGGAGGAATTCTTCGATAGCGGCGGGAAGATCCTCGGGGTGGCTGCGGAGGTGGTCCTGCAGGCCCGGGTTCTGTGCCAGATGGACTATACAGCTGCCCAGAACGGCTTGCGGGGCACCCATGCCGGCTACGATCATCTGGCGGATGGTGGCGATGGCCGACAGCTCTGTGATGTGGTTGTTCGGGTCGAGTGCAGCCAAATGGAGCCCGGCAGCCAGATCGGTCTCCGGGTCGGCTCCGGCGGAGAGCCTGTCCCGGTAGATCTGCTCCGCGATTTTGTACAACTCAGCACTCGCCTCGCCTATAACGGCGTCGTTCATTTCCTGGATGGCGAAGGAGTAGCGCACACCGATTTCCCGGACTCGGACAGCCAGTTCGGAGGGGACCCCGAGGAACGCGGCAAAGCAGTCCGCAACGTAGGGCATGGCGAAGTCGCCGCAGTACTCCGGGTTCTCGCTCGCCAGCAGGTTCCCGACGAGTTCCTTGGCGCTGCGCCGGAAGGCGTCTTCGTGGTTGCGCACAGCTGATCGCCGAAGGACCGGATCGATGACGTCCCGGTAGGCGTCGTGCTCCGGCGGATCAAAGTGCAGGGGCGGCCGCCGGCTGGACCTCGGTACGTGGGGGACCACGTTCTGGATCGAGGTGATGAATGTTTCCGAGTCGCGCGTGACCTGCATGACGTCGTCGTAAGTCATTGCTGCCCAGAATCCCCCGTAAGCGTTGCTCCAGGGGAGCGGATTCGTCTGGCGAAGCCGCGCATAGTCCTGGTGTGCGCTGCCGAAGGTCTCCTCGGCGGTTGGATCCCATTCGGATTGGCGGAAGGGACAAGTTCCTGCCGCCTGTGTTTCTGCGGTCACTGTTGGGCCTTTCGTATTTCCTGAAGCGGGGCGAACCATCAGAGGACCCGGCTGCGGATCCACCGCGCGGCGGATTCGATGGCAAGGACCACCACAATCAGGGAGATGAGGATGGCGCTGGTTGTTTCATAGCTGAGTGTCGCCACTGATTCGTGGAGCAGGAAGCCGATTCCGCCCGCCCCGACTATGCCCAGCACGGCAGACTCGCGGAGCGCAAGGTCGGAAGTGAAGAGGCTATTGCCCAGGAACGACGGCACGAACTGTGGCCAGACGCCGCTAATGAAAACCTGCAGCCTGTTTGCACCCGTGGCCTCCAGCGCTTTGAGAGGCGCCGGGTTGAGGTTCTGCAGCGAATCGGTGAAGAATTTGGCGGCCAGCGCAGTACACGAAATGGACAATGCGAGGAATCCGGCGAACGGGCCGAGACCGAGAGCTGCCACGAAGATCAGTGCGTAGATGATGTCCGGGATACCGCGCATGAGGACGGTGAGTCCACGCAGTCCGATAGCTAAGGGGGTTATACGCACCAGCAGATCTGTAGACAGTACCGCGATGACCAGACCGATCAGGACACCCACGGTAGTGGCGGTAACTGCCATGAGGACGCTCTCGAAGACGCCCAGGAAGATGGCCGTGGAGAACTCCGGCGGGAACATGCCTGTGACGAGTTCGACGGCGGACGGCAGGGATCGGGAGATCCGCTCCAGATCTGCTTCAAGAGACCAGAGTGCGTAAAGGAATACCAGCAGCGCGGACGAACCCAGGACCGCCCGTGAGATTCGGGAGCGGTCCCAACCGGGCTGGTGAACGGCACGGCCGGGCACGAAGAGCTGGGAACGGCTGCTCTCCCGCGCGTGTTCGGAGAGTTTTACCTGCAACCGGACCGACACGACCTCCAGGATGAGCAGAACAGCGATGATGACGAGCACGATGCCGGCCGCGCGGGGGTAATTCAGGCTGCCGATCGCGGTCTGCAGGGCAACGCCGATGCCGCCGGCTCCAACGATGCCGAGGATCGCCGAGGCGCGGATGTTGATGTCCAGACGATAAAGGACGACGCCGGTAATGGAGGGCAGCGCGCGGGAGAACGTGGTGGCGACGAAAGTCCGCAGCCGCGATGCGCCGGTGGCGCTTACGGCCTCGGAAGCCGTGGCGTCCTGTTCCTCAAAGATGTCGGTCATCAGTTTGCCGATCATTCCCACCGAGTGGAAGGCCACAGCCAGGCCGCCGGCCATCGGCCCGAGGCCGAAGATACGGACGAAGATGATGGCGAAGATCAGGGTCGGCACGGCGCGCGTGAGGACGATAACCAGGCGGGCCGCCCATTGGACGACGCGCGGACCCGTGAATCTGCTGGATGCCGCGGCGGCCAGCGGGATGGAGGCAATGGTGGCCAACCCCGTGCCGGCGATGGCAATCAAAAGTGTCTGGACCAGCAGGGTGAGCAGATCCGGGACGGCCCCGGTGGTGGGCGGGACCATGCGGGAGAGCAGTCGCCCAATGTCACCGAATCCATCCTGTAAGGAGGAAGGGGAGACGCCCATCCACCAGAGCCCGAAGAGGGAGGCTCCAACATAAACAATCGGGATAACCCAGACCGCAATGCTCCTGCGCGGCCGCAACTGTTGCGGCGGAACGGGCACGCTGTTCTTTGCCGGGGTCTCGAGGATGCCGCTAGGCATTGCCGTCCCCAGCCGTGGAGTCGGAAGCGTACACGCGGCGGATCATTTCCTCCGTGGTCGCGGCAGTTGGCTGATCCATCATCATCGACCCGTTCTTGAGCGCAACAATCCGGTCAGAAACCTGCAGGGCGAGGTCCACCTGGTGAAGGCTGCACACTACCGTGAAGCCATCCTCGGCGCTGATCCGCTTGAGCATGGACAGCACAGACAAGCTGGCAGCAGGGTCCAGGGACGCCACAGGTTCATCCGCGAGGACAATTTCCGCTTCCTGCATCAGCGTCCGTGCAATTGCCACCCGCTGCTGCTGTCCGCCGGAAAGCGTGTCACAGCGCTGGAACCGCTGGTCGAGCAGACCAACGCGTTCCAAATGCCCGGCCGCCTGTATGCGCAGGCTTTGCGGATAGGTGGAAATGCCGTAGCGAGGAAATTTGAGCCTACCCAGCGTACCCATGAGCACGTTTTCCAAGGCGGTCAGTCGTCCCACGAGACCGAACTGTTGAAACACGAAACCGATCTTGGTGCGCAGAGCCTGCAGTTCCCTCCGGCTACACTCGCTGGGCGTGGTGCCGAGGACGCCCACCGTCCCCGTATCGGGATGGTGGATGCCATTGATGAGGCGCAGGAGCGTTGACTTTCCCGCCCCGGACGGTCCCACAAGTGCCACAAACTCACCGGGGGATGCTGAGAGGCTGACGTCCGTCAGAACATGGTTCCCCGCGAAGCTCTTGGCTACGTTCTGCAGGACGATGCTCGGCTCTCGCTGTCCCTGCGGTGCAGGCGTGGGGGTGGTATGTACGTTCAGCATGCGTGATCCTTGTGTTGTGGTTGCGGCGTGAGCGCCGGTCACTGCTGTTCCGCCGTGCAGACCTCGGCCTTGGTGATCTCGCAGATCTCGCGGATCGGTTCGTAGGCTTCGTCGTTTGTCGGGACAAAGGCGAACGCTGCCGTTCCGCCCCAGACGCAGGAAGGCTTGCCTGCGAACTCGCCCCAAGTCTCGGGTGCTTCCGTTTCGGCACCTTCGCAGAATCCGTTTTCCGCAGCAGTGACAGCGTCGTACTTCGTCAGTGCCGTGGTGATCTTCGTCTGCAGGTCCTCCGGGAGCCAATTACCCACCACAACTGGCGGCCCGGGGATGACCGGCGAAGTCCAAATCTTGTTTACCTCTTCCGGCTTGAGGGCTCCGCGGGCGGGGAGCAGTTCATCGACGAACGTGGCGGCGGCGAACGCAACATCGCAGTCTCCCGCCAAGAGCGATGTCACGGCGGTGTCATGGCCGCCTGCAAAGATCGCTTCAACGCCGCTCTCGACATCGATACCTGCCTCAATTAGGCCGGCCGACGGAGAGAGGTATCCCGTAGAGGAAGCGGGATCGGTGAAGCACACATTCTTGCCCTGCGCATCCTCGAGGCTGGCGATAGTGGGAGTGTCACTCCGGACTATCCCGTACGACTCGACGCCGGATTCGCCGCCAGGCTCGCGCTGGTCCACGGCCACCGGGGTCACGTCCGCTACCCCGCTGGCGAGGTAGTAGCTGAAGGCTCCGTAGACGGCTATATCCACCCGCTCGGCTACCTGGGCTTCGACGACGCCGGCATTGCTGCTGACGGCTTCGAACCGGACCGGTAAACCTGTTTCCTTTTCAAGCGCCTTGATGACCGCAGCGAAGGATTCTTCGAGTTCTTGGCTTTCCTCACTGGGAACTGCCGCAAATACGAGTTCCTGGATATCGGACGAGTCGTCGCTGCCCCGGGCATTCGGGCTTTGGCCACAACCTGCGACCAGGGTGCCGACTGCGATGGCGGCGAGGGAAATCTTCAGTGCTTTCCGCATCATGGTTGCGCTTTCTAAGAGTCGTTGTTGTTAGACATCAGTTATGTTGCCGATCAAACACAAAACTGCCGCCTATTTGTGGAGGCAATTAGGAACGTTCTGTGCGGTGAATCACAAGTGAAGCAAGATTCGTTGAGAATGTCAACGGTCATAGGAGAATGGCAACGCTTTTTTTCCTACAGCCCTGAGACTGACTAAGTGCCTACTCGTTGACTGATCCGGCCTCTGCCGGAAGGTTGCGGATGCCCCAAGCCGAGACGAGGCCTCCGGCGATAGCGAGGATGGCGACGACCACGAGTACCCGGCGGAAGCCGTCGCCGTCGAGTACGGCCCCGAGAATCACGCCGGCGAATGCCACAGCGATCAGCCCGGCGATGCGTGACACTGCGTTGTTGATGGCGGAACCGATTCCGCTCTCGCCCGGACCTACAGCGGAGAGGATGGTGGAGGTCAGCGGGGCAACCGTGATGGCAAGGCCCAGCCCGCATACGAGCAGACCTGGCAGTAGCTGTGTCCAGAAGTCCACCGGGATTCGCGCGGCCGTCATCATCAAATAACCGGCACCGATCACCAGGGGACCCACCGCCATAAAGATACGCGGACCGAACCTCCCTGCCAGGCCCCCGATGGTGCCGGATAACAGCAGCATCAATATGGCAACGGGGAGGGTGGCCAGCCCGGCTTGGGTTGCGGAGAACCCGGCGACCTGCTGAAGGAACAGGACTAGCACCAGCATGCCCAACGACAGCGCGGCGTAGATGAACGCCGTGGCGATGTTGCCGATGCCGAAGTTGCGGATCCGGAACAACCGCAGCGGCATCATCGGATGCGCGGTGCGGTTTTCCCACCAGAGGAAGACCGTGAAGGAGACAACTCCCACGGCCAGGGAACCAACGACACCGGGATGGCTCCAGCCAAGCCGTTGCTGCTCGATCAGCGCGAAGACCGTCCCGCCCAAGCCGGCCGCGGCCAGCACGGCGCCAACCACATCCAGCGGCCGGCTTTGTGTAGAAGGCTGTCCCTTGAGCCGCCCGAGAATTACCAGGGTGACGGCAATGGGGAGCACGTTGATGGCAAAGATCCAGCGCCAGTTAAACAGGTCAACCAGGAGTCCGCCGAGCAATGGCCCCGCGATGGCAGAGGTACCTGTCCAGCCGGCCCATAACCCGATGGCTCGGCCCTTGGCTGCATCCCTGTAGGAGGACATGATCAGCGCCAGGGAGCTGGGCACAAGCAAGGCGCCGCCGAGACCTTGGACCGCACGTGCTGTAATCAGTACGCCGCCGGTTGGCGCCAGCGCGCAGGCCAGGGACGCCAAGCCGAAGAGGACCAGGCCCAGCCGGAGTATAAGGACCCTGCCGAACCCGTCGGACAAGGAGCCTGCAATGAGGATGAGGGCGCCCAGGGTCAGAAGGTAGGCATCAACAACCCACTGCTGCAGCGCCAGCCCACCGCCCAGATCCTCCGTCATTGCGGGCAGGGCAACGTTGATAATCGCGCCGTCCAGGAACGCCACGAACGAGGCCAGGATCGCGACCCACAGCACCGGGCGGAGCGCAGGATCGAGGCGGACGGCTGCCTTGCGCTCCGTGCGGGAACGCTTGTTCATTCCTGCCTCGCTTTCGGACCCACTGCCGGAGCCGCGGACCGGGAGGCCGTGGCAAAGCGCTGCCCCAACTCTAGCGAGGATTCGCGAATCCAGCCTGCTAACTTATGGTCATGACTGAACGCGTAGGACAACTGGCATCCATCTCGCTCGACTGCCCGGACACCGAGCTGCTCGCAACCTTCTACTCGCGCCTGCTGGGCCTAGAGGAAGCATTCGCCACTCCGGACCGCGGCGTCGTCGCACTCTCTGGAGCAGGTCCCATGCTCACGTTGATGCGGGTGGACAGCTATGTTCCGCCCTCCTGGCCGGAAGGTCCGCAGCACCAGCAGTTCCACCTGGATGTTGCAGTCAGCGAGCTGGAGTCCGCCGTCGCGAGTGCTCTTGCGCTTGGCGCCATGGAGGCGGAGCACCAGCCCGCTCCTAACCAGTGGCGGGTGCTGGTCGATCCCGTCGGGCATCCCTTCTGCCTCACCGTCGTCCGTCCAGACTGAGTTTTGGCGCTCGTTTCCGCGTAAGGCGCGAGCTAGCCCCTGACTTCAGACCAGCTGTGCCAGCTCCTTCAGGAGGTCCTTGACTCTGGTGTCCTGGTTCTCGGCCAACATCTCGTTGGTCAGGAAGGAGAACCCGACGTTCTTGTCGGGCCAGGCGCCGTGGAGCCCGCCGCCCGCGCCGGAATGTCCGAACGCAGGAGCCACGGGCCCGTAGGTCCCGATGGGATCTGCCAGCTCATAACCGAGGCCAAACCTCAGCGGCCGGTCGTTGATGGCATCCACGCCTTCGGACCACGTCCGGGTGGCCTCCCGCAGCGCCTCGGCGGAGACCAGAGAACCTTCAGGACTTGCCAGACGGGAGTACAGGTTTGCCATCGCGTCGGCGGTGGCGATACCGCCGCCGGCCGCCAGCTGCCCGCGGCGCATGGCCACGCTGTTAAACGGGTCCTTGTCCTCGGCGAGCAGGTTCCTGTACATCCGATCGACGATCCTGCGGCGTTCGGGGTCCTGGAGGTACGTACTGATGGCGTAGCTCTCGGAGCGGAAGATGGTGGCGAGCCTGGGGTCGAGTTCCTCGGGCAACCCGAGGAAGATATCCAGTCCCAACGGGGTGCTGATGAGTTCGGAAATCAGCTCCCCAACGCTCTTGCCGGTGGCCCGCAGGAGCAGCTCGGACATCAGGTAGCCGTAGGTTGTGGCGTGATAGGCAACCTTGCTGCCCGGCTCCCACAATGGGGTCTGCGCGGCCAGTGCTGCCGAGTTTCCGACATTGTCGTACTGGCTCTCTTCGCCCGGCGGCTCCGGGTCCACGTAGGGGAGCCCCACGGTGTGGTTGAGCAGGTGGTACACGCGCACGTCCTGCTTGCCTCCGCCTGCAAACTCTGGCCAGTAATCGGCCACGGGTCGGCGCACATCGAGCTGCCCGCGGTCCACGAGGATCGCCGCGACGGTTGCGACCACACCCTTGGTGCCGGAGAACATGACTGCGAGGGTCTTAGGGCTCCAGCCCTCCTCCACGGCCGCGGTGGGCGTGCCGCGTTTTATCGTGCTGCCGCCGTAGAAGCGCGCCAGGGGTTCGCCGTCCCGGTAGACACAGAACGCCATTCCTCCCTGCGAGCGTTGCAGGTGGTTGGCGAACGTTTCCTGAAGCCGTGCGAAGCCAGCGGCGGCCAGTCCGCCGTCGTTATTGCTTTCAAAAGGTATTTCCACAATGATCCTCAGAAGGTCGGGACGTTGGCCAGCAGTTCGCGGGTGTAGCTGTGTTGCGGATTTTTCATCACGTTGTCCGTGGAACCCAGCTCGACCAGCCGGCCGTTTTGCAGGACCGCCATCCGTTGCGAGATATGCCGTGCCAGCGCGATGTTGTGCGTGACAAAGAGCATGGACATGCCGGATTCATGCTGCAGGCTGCGGAGCAGGTCGATGATGGACGCCTGGACGGACACATCGAGTGCCGAGGTGACCTCGTCACAGACCAGCAGGGACGGTGCATTGACCAGGGCCCTGGCGATGGCTGCACGCTGGCGTTCGCCACCGCTGAGGTCGCGCGGACGCCGGTCCAGGTAGCTTTCACCGAGGCGGACCTGGTCGAGCGCTTCCCGTACCCGCCGCCGTCGTTCTTTGCGGCCCATCTTGCCCGACATCTGCAGGGGCATCTCAACGGACTCGCAGATGGTGCGGCGCGGATTCAGTGAGGAGAACGGGCTCTGGAACACGTACTGGATGCTCTGTCGCTGCTCTGCAGTGCGTGCACGGGTGCCCGCCGCAAGATCACCGCCGTTCAGACGCACGCTGCCGGCGTAGTCGTCATTCAGGCCGGCGACGCAGCGCGAGAGCGTTGTCTTGCCGGAGCCGGATTCGCCGAGCAGCATCATGGATTCGCCCTGGCCCAGCGTGAAGCTGATGCCGTCCAATACCTGGTTGCTGCCGTACGCCAGCCGCAGGTCCGCAACCTCCAGCAGCTTCCGCTCACGCGCCGCAGGTGCCGCCTGGGCGGGGCGGGCTTCCGCAAGTTGCCGGTCAACCACGGGCTGCTCGCCGGTGATGGCCGCAACCCGGCCAAGCCGCCGTTTGCCGGCCAGATCCGGCACGGACGCCAGCAGCTTGCGGGTGTAAGCGTGTTGTGGTTGGTAGAGCACCTGGGAGGTGGGTCCCTTCTCCACCACCTCGCCGGAGAGCATGACAACGACGTCGTCCGCTATTCTGGCGACCACCGCCAGATCGTGGGTGATGTAGAGCCCGGCAACGTTGTGCCGTTCGGCTAACTGGGCGATGGTGGCCAGGACCAACGCCTGTGTAGTGACGTCCAGTCCCGTGGTCGGTTCGTCCAGCACCATCACGGCAGGCCGGCAAGCGAATGCCATGGCAATGCCGACCCGCTGTTGCTGTCCGCCGGAGAGCTGGTGGGGATACCGGCGCTGGTACGACGCATCATTTTCCAGGCCTACCTCCGCCAACACCTCGGCGGTGCGCGTGCGCCGGTCCGCCTCCGAGGAGCCGTAACCGTGGACCTGCAGTACCTCGAGGATCTGGTCGCCGATGCGGATGGCCGGGTTAAGGGAGAGTGCGGGGTCCTGCGGGACATAGGAAATGGCGCCCCCACGCAGTTTCCGGCGGGCGGACTCAGGCAGATCAAGGATATTTCCATCCAGGACTGTCTCGGCGGCGCCGGCGAGCCGGACGGTTCCACCTGTGTTGACCAGTCCTTGGCGGAAGTGGCCCATGCAGGCCAATCCCGCAGTTGTCTTGCCGGACCCGGATTCCCCCACTAGGGCCAGGACCTTACCGGGGCGAAGCTCGAAGGACACGCCATGCAGGATTTCGTCGCCCGAGGTGGTGGCAATCCGCAATTCCTCCGCGCTGAGGACGGGCATCGTTATCGTTGTGTCTTCCTAGACCGAAGTGCTCATTTGCTTGCTCCCACGCTGGAGTTGGCCGCGGCGCGGGCCAAGGAATCGGTTATGAGGTTGGTGCCCACCGTGAGCACGGCAATGGCCAGCACCGGCAGCAGCACGCCCCAAGGCTCGAGCACCAGTGCAATGCGGTTCTCATTGATCATCAGGCCCCAGTCCGCGGTGGGCGGTTGCATACCCAGTCCGAGGAAGGAAAGCGAGGCTACAGCCCCGATGGAGTACGTCATCCGGAGGCCGAGCTCCACCATCAGCGGACCGGTGATGTTGGGCAGTACGTCCTGGGCCAGGATCTTCCATTTCGGTACCGCATACATTTCGGCGGCCCGGATGAAGTCCTCGGTGATCACGTCCACCGTCGCCGAACGCGTGACCCGGGCAATCCGGGGTGCGTGCGTGATACCGATGACCGCCACCAGAACCCACCCCTGCGGACCGAGGACGGTAATGGCCAGCAGCGCGAAGACCAGCTGCGGCAGGGCCAGCAAGACGTCATTGGACCGCATGATGATGCTGTCCACGCGGCCGCCCTGATAGGCGGCGGTCATGCCTGTCAACACGCCCAGCGACATGCCGAGCAGGGTAGCCAGGCCGGCGTACATGAGCAGCCTCAGTCCGCCGTCGAGGAAACGGGAGAGCACATCGCGGCCCAGGTTGTCGGTGCCGAAGACCCCGTCGGGCTGGAACGGGCGGCCGGTGAACTCCGTGCTGGTGTGGCCCGTAGCCCAGGGCAGCAGCAGCGGGCCGAGCAGGGCCAGGAGCACGACGGAGGCGGTCAGCGCGATGCCGATCTTTGCCTGCCGCTGACGGAACAGCCGGCGGAGGAGACCGGGCGGGGTTTCGACTTCGCGGGCAATGGCCTGGGGTGTATCAATGACGCTCATCGCGCGCCCCCTGTCCGTAGTTTCGGATTGGTGAGAATACCGACGACGTCGGCCAGCAGGTTCACGATGATGTACACCGCGGCGATCAGGACGGAGAGCACCTGAACCACCTGGACGTCCCGGTTGGTTACTGCGTCCACCAATGCCTGCCCGATGCCGGGGTAGCGGAAGAGGAACTCGACGACCACAACTCCGCCGGCCATCCATGCCAGTTGGATGGCGATGACCTGGGCCACGGGGGAGAGCGCGTGCGGCAGGGCGTGGCGCAGGATGACCTGCCGCTCGGGGACGCCCTTCAACTGGGCCATCTCCACATAACCGGAGTCGAGGACCTCCAGCATCGTCGCCCGCATCATCCGGGCGATGTACGGCGTAACCATCAGGACCAGGGTCATAGTGGGCAGGACCAGTTGGAGCGGATAATTCCACACGGGTTCTCCGGGCGGCGCCATCGTGACCGACGGCAGGATGGCGAACACCGTGGTGGAGAAGAGCGTGATCAGCGCGATGCCGATGACGAACTCGGGCAGCGCGGCCAGTACTAGGCTCGTGCCGGTGACCACGTGGTCTCCGGTGCGGCCCTGGCGAAGGGCGCTGTAGGTCCCCACGAGAAGGCCCACGGGGATGCTGATGAGTCCGGCTGCCGCCAAGAGGACCAGCGAGGCACCGATGCGTTCGCCGAGCAGGTCCGTGACCGGCCCGCCGGATGCTGCGGAGACACCAAAGTCGCCGGTGACCAGGCCGCCGAGCCAGGAAAGGTACCGCTGCCACGCGGGGTCGTTAAGGTTCATCTGCTCGCGCAGGGCGGCGAGCCGTTCCGGCGTGGCCTGCTGGCCCAGAATCGCCTGCGCCGGATCGCCGGGCAACAGCAGGGTTGCGACGAAGACGAGTATGGATACGGCGAGCAGGATGAGCACGCTGGTGCCCAGCCTGCGAAGGATGATCGGGGTCATGACGCGTTGCCTCCTAGCCAGACGCGGCGGAATTCGAATCCTGAGAGGGCCAGACCAGTGCGGTTCGGCACCAGGCCGGCAACATACTGCTGGTACGCATCTGCCTGGTTTGCGTGGCCCCAGATGATGTAGCCGCCCTCGTTGTATTCGATCTCCATCGCCTGCGCGATGAGCGCGTTGCGTTCCTGCGGGTCCACGGTGCCCGTTGCCTTTTTCACGAGCGCGGTGAACTCGGGATGGTCCCAGTGGGTCTCGTTGAAGGGCGAGGTTGGCAGCGTGCTGGCGTTGACTTGCGGCAGGTAATTCCGGGTGTAGTAGAAGTCCTGCGCGAAGTCCCACTGCAGGTAGCCGTCACCGAAAAACGTGGTGACGTCCACTTGCCGGATCTTCACGGTGATGCCGGCCGCGGCCGCCTGCTGGGCGAAGACCTGTGCGGCTTCCACGGCGCCGGACTGGATAGGCGCGGTTACCAATTCGACCGTGAGCCCGTCCGGATAACCGGCGTCGACGAGAAGCTCCTTAGCCCGGGCAATGTCCTGGACTCGCTGCGGCAGGTGGGAGGGATACCCCGGGTCGAAGGGGGAATACATGTCGTTGCCGAGGCTGCCGTTGCCGCTCAATACTTGCTCAATCATTTGTTGGCGGTCAACCACCAGCCGGAATGCCTCGCGGACCCGGTTATCGTCAAAAGGCGTCCGGTCCACCCGCATGGTGAAAGGCATCCACGCGCCGGTCTCCGATTCAAGGATGCTGATCCGGGGATCGGCGTCGATGACCTCCAGCAATGCCAGCGGGATCTGGCCGATGGCGTCCACTTGGGTTGAGAGGAGCGCATTGATCAGGGCGTCTTCGTCGCTGAAGTTCAGGATTTCCAGTTCGTCCAGGTAGGGCTCGTTGTCCCGCCAATAATGCTCGTTGCGCACAAAGACACTGTTGCGTCCCGGTGCGAAGGACTTGTATTTAAAGGGCCCTGTGCCCACCGGGTTGGCCGGGTCGTAGTCCGCGGGGACAATTCCCAGCGTGTACTGGCCCAATGCGTCGTCGAACGCGGCGTTGGGACTGTTGAGCCGGAATTCCACTCGATGGTCGTTAACGATGACCACTTCGTCGAGGATGGCCAGGGCTGCAGCGCCGCTCTTGGGATCATCCGGGTTGGTGATCCGCTTGAAGCTGGCGGCTACGTCCTTTCCGGTTACCGGCCGGCCGTCATGGAACAGGACGTCTGGACGCAGGTCCACCGTCCACACCAGGGCGTCGGGAGACGGCGTGACCTTGGTGGCCAGCAGGGGTTTGAGTTCGTAGTTTTCGTCCCGGTAGACCAGGGACTCGTACAGGTTCACTACCCGGGCGATATCGGTGGTGCTGACCGATGAGTGGGCGTCGAGGCTGTCTGCCGCTCCGCCCCCTGCCAGCCCCACTCGGAGGCGGCCGCCAGGCTGCGGCGGTCCTGTGGGCGCGGCGATTACTGAGGTCTGGCTGGCGCCGCAGGCGGACAAGAGCCCACCCAAGCCGATCACCAGACCCATTCCCAGCACACGGCGCCGGGTCGGATGGAGCGCTGGCCCGCCGGAGGGCAGGCTGCGCATGGGGGATGCTTCCACGGATCCTTCTTTCTCAGAGGGGAACGGCTAGGAGCTGACGGTCCTGCCGATCCAGTCCGGCGCCTCATCGTCGAGGCCGGCCCGGTATCTGCTGATGCTCTCCAGGACGGGATTGGGGAACGCGCTGCTTCTGCCGCTGCCTTGGTCCACATGCAAGGCCAGCAGTTCCTCGGTGGCGATGAGCTTCCCCGCTGTGCGCATCTCGTGCGCCAGGTGGAGCTTCTTCGCTCCGCCGCCGACGATCTGCGTGGTGACTGTCAGTTCCGCATCCAGCCCCGTCTCGGCCAGGTACCGGACATGTGCTTCAACTGTGTAGAGGGAGTTTCCGGTCGACTGCCGGTAGGCTTCGCCCATTCCGAGCCGGTCCATCACCTGGTCCGTTGCGAAGCCGAAGACCAGGACGTAAAACGCTTCGGAGAGGTGGCCGTTGTAATCGATCCACTCCGGCAGGACAGTGCAGCGGTATGCGGGCAAGGCCGCCACCGCCGTGTCCGTCATGGTTTGTCCGCCTTGAGCGCGGCAATCACATTGCGCACGGCGATAATCGCTTGGTCCCTCTCAAGGATCAGCTCTGCGACGGACCTGCCGTTGGCCTCTTCATCACATCCCGCGATCACCGCGTTGCGCAGCTCGGGAGTCAGTTCGGGGGCGTCCAGCCGGGTCCAGGGCGACTTCAGCGAAGGGCCGAAGTGGTCGAGCATATGCGCCATTCCGCCTTCCCCTCCTGCAAGGTGGAAGGTCAGCATCGGGCCTTGGATCGGCCAGCGCAGACCCGGGCCATCCGTAATGGCCAGGTCGATCTGCTCCACCGTGGCCTCGCCGTTGTCCACCATGTGGAGTGCTTCGCGCCAGAGGGCTTCCTGCAGCCGGTTGGCAATGAACCCGGGTACCTCGCGGTCCATCGTGATCACGGATTTGCCGATGTGCTCGTACCAGGCGGAGGCCCATTTCACGGCCGTGGCGGAAGTGGCTTCGCCGCCGGCTACTTCGACGAGCGGAATCAGGTAGGGCGGGTTGAAGGGATGCCCGACAACCAGACGGAACGGGTTGGCAGCCTCGGTAGCCATCTCCGTCATGCCGTAGCCGGAGGTGGAGGACGCAATAACGACGTCGGGGGCTGTTACCGCATCGATCTGCGCGAGCAGGGACCGCTTGAGCTCCAGGACTTCAGGAGCGCTTTCCTGCACAAATCCGGCCCCGGCCACCGCTTCGGCCAGATCCGTATGCACGCTGATGTTGTCCTTCGAGGCATTCGGCGCCAGACCCAGTTCCGTCAGGGCGGGCCACGCCGCATCGATCAGCCGGCGCAGCTTCGGCTCGGCATCGGGGGAGGGGTCCCACGCCTGCACCCGGTAGCCGCGGGCCAGGAAGTACGCGGCCCAACCACCGCCGATGGTGCCGATGCCCACACAGGCAACGGTGTCGACGTCGTTCATATCAAGTGGAGTGAACTCAGCAGTGGTCATAGGATTCAGGCTTTCTTCTCGAGCTTCAGGATTTCGCGGGCTTCATCGGGGGTAGCCACCGCGGCACCGAGGTCATGGACAATCGCGATCGCGCGTTCGGTCAGCTGGGCGTTGGTCGCCTTCACGCCCTTGCTGAGGTAAAGGTTGTCCTCCAGCCCCACCCGGACATGGCCACCGAGCAGCACGGACTGGGCCACCCACGGGAGCTGGTCGCGTCCGATCGCGAAGGACGTCCACTGTGCGCCGTCCGGCAGCATGTTGACCATGGCCTGCAGCAGGCCAGGGTTGGTGGGTGCGCCGTATGGAATGCCCATGCAGATCTGGTACAGCGGCGGCGGGGCAATCAGGCCCTCTTCGACCATGATGTTGGCAAACCATAGGTTGCCGGTATCGAAGATTTCCATCTCCGGTTTCACACCCAGTTCCTTGATCCGCTCGGCGCCTTCGCGGAGCATATCCGGGGTGCTGATGTAGACCTGGCTGCCCTCGCCGAAGTTGAGCGAGCCGCAGTCGATGGTGCAGATTTCCGGCCGCAGTTCCTCCACATGGGCCAGGCGCTCGCGGGCGTTGACCAGGTCCGTGCCCGGCAACTGTTTTGTCGGTTCGCCCGGATCCAGCAGCAGGTCACCGCCCATGCCCGCTGTCAGGTTGATGACAGGATCCACGTCGCTCTCACGGACCAGGCGGACTACCTCGCGGTAGAGCGCTACGTCGCGCGACCCCTGCCCCGTCTCCACATCGCGGACATGGATATGGACCACCGAGGCGCCGGCCCGTGCAGCGGCGATTGCGTCGTCGGCGATCTGCTGCGGCGTGACGGGCACGTGCTCGCTCTTACCTGTGGTGTCGCCGGCGCCGGTCAGGGCACAGGTGACGATGACCTTGCGGTTCATGCGGAACTCCCTTGCGATAGGACAATGTTGCGGTCAATAAAACTTTCGATATGGCTGTACATCTGATCGGCAGTCAGAATCCCGGTCAGGACCTTGATGCCGAGGCCGTCCACCATGCTGGTCAGCTCCATGGCGAGCTGGTCGGAGGGGATGTTTACGAAAACGCCGGATTCCTGACCCTGAAGGATCGCGTCCTCCACGGTCTTGTACCAGCGGCGGTAGCCCTGCGCGTGGTTCTCCTTGCCGGACCCATCAACCGCCACGTCGGCCCAGGTCTGTAGCCAGATCGAGAACTCGGCGCTGCCGCGCTCGCCGGCGGGAAGCTGGAGTTCGATCAGCCGCTTGAGCCGGCGGACCGGATCGGTGATGGAGTGCAGTTCGGCGATCTGGCGGTCGAAGGCTAGTTTGATGGAGTAGCGCAGTGCTTCGGCAAAGATTTCGCGCTTGGTCGAGAAGTAATAGTGGATAGCGGCTGTGCTCATGTCGCAGGCGTAGGCGATATCGGCAATGCGGACCGCGGAATAGCCCCGGCGGGCCAGTAACCACCAGGCCGCCTCGATGATGGCGCGCCGCTTCTGCGCGTGTTCGCTGTCCTCCCGGTGCTTCGTCGGGAGGATCCTTGCCGGGGGCGGCACGGAGGGCCCGTGCGTTTCATCGGATCCGGACAGCAGCCAGTTGACCGTAACGCCGGTAATGTCGGCCAGATCGGTCAGCTCCTGCGGATGGAAGCGCCGGGTGCCGTTGAGCGCCTTGGAAAGCTTCGTCTCGTCCAAGCCAATATGATGTGCCACCTCACGTTGCGCCATTCCGGAGTTCCTAATGGACTTCCGGACGCGCTCTGTGACCTCCGTCTCATTTGATGTCATGAGACGAAGCTACGCGTTGTTTGCGATTATGGCAAGGCTTTCTAACTCAAAGTCAGAAAATTGCGATTTTGCGGATTGGGCCGTGCTCTGGGGCTCCACGCCTCTTCGACCTCTGCGGTGGCGACGCCGCGCTTTACCGTCCTGCCATGCCGGAGCGATCGGAGCGGCAGCGCCGCCTGTCACACTATCCGTTTCCCCGGTGTCACATGAATACCAGTCAATCAATCGACACCGCAGGGAGAGAGAACCATGGCACGCACGACAGAAGTGGCCGTCGTCGGGGGCGGATACGCCGGCGTCATTGCCGCGAACCGCCTCAGCACGAACCCGGACCTGAGAATCACCTTGATCAATCCCCGGCGCGCGTTCGTCGAACGCATCCGGCTGCACCAGCGGGTCGCCGGGTCGCATGACGCGGTCGTCGACCTCTCCGAGGTTCTGGCGCCGTCCGTGCAGATCGCCGTCGACACGGTGACCCGGATCGATGCCGCGTCCCAGACGCTCGAACAGGCTGGCGGCACCACCCGGTACGACTACCTGATCTACGCGGTCGGCAGCCACAGCGCGACGCCGGTTGTGCCCGGCGCGGCGGAGCATGCCCACCCGCTGGGCACGCTCGAACAGGCTGATGCTCTGCAACGGGCCCTCGCCGCGGACCCCGCGGCGCCTGTCACCGTCGTCGGCGGCGGCGCCACCGGCATCGAGACCGCCTCCGAGCTCGCCGAGCTCGGCCGCTCTGTCACGCTGGTCTGCGGCGACGAGCTCGGTCCGTACCTGCATCCGGCGGCGCGGCGCGAGGTCGCGCGGCAGATGAACCGGCTCAGCGTCACCGTCCTCGCGGGCACCGGCGCGCAGGCAACGGCCGTGGAGCATGACGCCGTCCGCCTTGCCGACGGCCGGCAGCTGCCGAGCGGGGTCACCGTGTGGACCGCGGGGTTCGGCGTCCCGGACCTCGCCGCCCGCAGCGGGCTGACCACCGACGCCGTCGGGCGACTGCGCACCGACGAGACGCTGACCAGCGTCGACGACGACCACATCGTCGCTGCGGGAGACTCGGCCACCCCGTCCGGCGTGCCCTACCGCATGTGCTGCGCGTCCGCGCAGCTGCTCGGCGCCCATGCGGCCGGCACCGTCCTGCGGCGCGTCGCAGGCAGGGATCCCGTGCCGTTCTCGGCGCCGATCCCGGGCCAGTGCCTCAGCCTCGGACGAAGGGCCGGGGTGCTGCAGCTCGCCCGGCGCGACGACACCGCGATCGGCATCCACGTGGGCGGCCGGCTCGGCGCCCGGATCAAGGAGTCCGTGAGCGCGGGCAGCGTGAAAGGGCTGGGTATGATGGCGCACCGGCCCCGGCTCATCGCCGGTCTGACGCTGGTCCAGGATCCGCGGAGGTCGCGGCTCCTCAGCGAAACCCCCGCCCTTGTCGGGATCCCAGGAACCCTGACAGACTGAGAACCAACCCTCCGAGAGGTCGATCATGACCGACGAATCAGCCGGCCCGGCGACCGACATCTTCGTCGCCCACCGCAACCTGCTGTTCACCGTGGCCTACGAGATCCTCGGCTCCGCCAGCGAAGCCGAGGACGTGCTGCAGGAAACCTGGCTGCGGTGGGTCGACGTGGACCTCGACCAGGTCCATAACCGGCGCGCGTACCTGGTGCGGATCACGACCCGGCAGGCGCTGAACCGGCTGCGGACGTTGCAGCGGCGAAAGGAGGACTACGTCGGGCAGTGGCTGCCCGAGCCGCTGCTCACCGCCCCCGACGTCGCCGAGGACGTGCTGCTCGCCGAGGGCGTCTCGATGGCGCTCATGGTGGTGCTCGAGACGCTCGCCCCCACCGAACGGGCCGTGTTCGTCTTGCACGAGTCGTTCGGGTTCACCCACGACGAGATCGCCGAGGCCGTCGAGAAGTCGCCCGCGGCCGTCCGGCAGATCGCGCACCGAGCCCGTGCCTTCGTCGAGGCCCGCCGTCCCAGACAGGCGGCGTCCCCGGCAGAGACCCGAAAGGTGCTCGCGGCCTTTAAGCGCTCGATCGAGACGGGCGACGTGCAGGCGCTCATGGACGTGCTGGCGCCAGACGTCGTCGTACTCGCCGACGGCGGCGGCATCAAGCAGGCCGTCCCGAACCCGGTCCGTGGTGCCGACAAAGTCGCGCGCCTGTTCCTGGGCGGCCTGAAGAAGGCCGGCGGCGTGCTGACCGCGCACCACACGACGATCAACGGACACCCCGCGTTGCTGGTCACCTTGGACGACCAGTTGGATGGCATCTTTGCCGCCAGCGTCCACGACGGACGGATCGCCGGGATCTACTACATCCGCAACCCCGAGAAGCTCTCGGGCGTGGAGGCAGAGATCGCGCTGGCACGATGGTGAGGCAGGGGCGCGGGCTGGTCGCCGCGAGACCCTACCCTCATCGGGCCAAAGAGAACGGTCTCGTCCGTTTTCTTGCTATCACCTCAGGAAAGGCAACCAGGGGGCGCCAGTGTTGTGATGAGTCACGATATCAAGGGACTGAAAGGCCAGTAACAGGTGGGAACCCTGGGGAAGGCCGAACCTCAGACTCCAATTCGGTCCAGCAGGCCGTTGGCCACTCGCATCATCTGTGCAGCACAGGATTCCGTCAGGTAGCCGGCCGCGATCTGCCGGGGTTGGGGGAGCCTTATCCAGTCGGTGCCGACGCCGGTTCATCAGTTGGAGCGGGGGCAGGCGCAGGCCCCTGTTCCGGAGCCGGTGCCGGAGCGGGCTGCGGTGTGCTGGTGGTTATCGGCGCCGGGGGAGGAGTAGCCGTTCCGGGCTCCGGCTCGCCGGGAGGTTCCTGAACGGGAGCTGGCTGGGCATCGCTGCCGGGGTTTGCCGGAGACGTTGCACCCGGTGAGGGTTCCGGATCGGAGGTATCGGGCTCCGGCGCCACAGTAGTGGATACCGGAGCCGGTCGAGGCTCCCCGTCCGTGTCCTGCTCCTGCGCGGGCTGGGTATCTGAGTCCACGTCCGGATCAGCATCGGATTCGGTTTCGGTGCTGCTGCTCCCGCCGCTGGTGGCAACGTCCTTTTCGATGATGCCGAGAATGCGCGCCTTGTAGTCGTTCAGGCGGCCGTGGATCTCGTCCAGAGGAACGTCCTCGAGCGAGCGGCCATAGGCGGCTATCTCCTCCCACAGTGCCGCGAGCTCATCCATGCCTGCATCGCTTAACGGGCCGTCGAGGGTGAGGACAAGCTGGCTGGCCAGGGCGTAGGTGAGGCATTCGACGCAGTTGTAGTTGACGGCTGCCGACAGGTTCTGCGGAACCACAACGTCGGCCTGACCCAGGACCAGGACAACTTGGAATCCGACGGCGACGGCAGTGCAGTCGCGGCAGGACGCAAAGGCGTAGGCCTCGTTGGTGGTATCCACCGGCCCGTCTTCGGCCCAGACAAGGGCGAAGGCGACGTCGTAAACAACGGACCCGTCCTCGGTGTTCACGGCAAGGGCCTGGTTTCCGTCTTCCTCTGGGGCAAGAGGCCTGTCGAAGGGGAAGACCCAGGCCGGGGGCGTATCTGCGGCGGCAGGTTCAACAACGGTGGCGCCGGAATCGTCGTCGTTCGCTTGATCTTCACTGGTTTCCGCGAGGCCGGTCCCTGCGTTGCCGGCCTGTTTGTCGCGGGGAACGAGGACCATGGCCAGCTGCGGATCCTCCGCGGTTGGAAGGTCCGTACCGGACGGCCATGCCGTGACAGCTTGGCCTGCCCGGCCCTCGGTAAGTCCGGCGGAAGAAGCCGGGGTGAGGGAAGCGGTTGCATCGAACAGGGTTCCGCGTTCATAGGGCTGCACTGGGCGGTAGGCTCCGTCGTCAGGCCACCAGGCCCAAGCCAGGCCGGCGAGAACGGCAGCCGCGGCGCTAATGGCGGTCATGCGCCGAAACGGCCGGCCACGGGTTTTCGCCCAGACGGCGGTGACGAGTTGCCGGGCCATGCGCAGCAGGATGTAGGCGAAGCCGAGGATGGGAAGTGCGACGGCGGTGATGGCCAGCACCCGTACGGCCATTCCGGCAAGGTCGCCGTTGGAGCCGGCCTCCGCCAGCAGCCGCTGTTGTTCCAGGACGCTGGCCCAGGCCGTTCCCAGGACCCGGGGAAGCGAGACCACCATCAGAAACAGGCAGAACAGGAGCAGCGGAACCGTGACCAGGACCCACGCGGTCACGACGGCTCTGGCCCACGGCTTGAGCAGCTTGGGCTCGGGATCGGACCAGCGCCAGGGCAGCAGCCCGAGCAACGTGGGCTTGATCCGCTGGAACAGGTCGGGAACCCCGGTTGCGTCGGCGAGAATGTGGTACCCGTCGAAGCGGACCAGGGGCAGCAGTTGGCGCACCATCTGCAGTATCTGGGTCACCACTACCAGCAGCAGCGCGTCGAAACCGGTGAACCACCAAACGCCTATCGTGCCCACCACGACGATGGCGTTGAAGTACAGGCCGCCCAGATCCGTGCGGATCCGGCCGCCGCGTCCGAGCCGGTAGGAGTCCGTGACGTCGGTGTAGAAGGCAGGCCAGATCAGGTACAGGCCGACGCCCATGGCGCCCGGGGTTGCGCCGCCGCGGCGGGCCGCGGCGGCGTGGCCGAACTCGTGGAGACCGGCCGAGAGGATGGTGATGGCGAAAACCAGGAGCAGCAGCCCGGGGTTGGCGAAGGCTTCATGCGTCGCCGACCCCAGGCCCTTGACCAGGAGCACCCACCAGCACGCAGCCAGGAAGGCGGCCGTAACAGGCAGCGCGATCAGCGGATGGAACAGCGTTGCGAACGGAGCCGTCAGCTTCCGTGTCCGCTCGGGATCGGTGACGGTGTAGCGGAAGCGCATGCCCAGCAGGGGGCTGGCCTTCCTAACTTCGGGCTGTGAGCCGTCCGCGAGCCGCAGCAGGCCCAGCGGCAGCAGCTGTTTGTCAATCAGGGTCTGCACGTTGCCGGCCGTGATCAGCCTGCCGGTCCTGGCGCTGGCGTGTTCAGCGACCTGATCCGGGGTGCGGGAGCCGTCCACTCCCGCCAGAACCGCATACAGCAGGGGAGTGAGCTGGATTGTCTGGCCGTCTGCGCGCCGGACCAGCGCGGGCGGCTCCCGGTAGCCGGAACCTTGTGCCGGTCCGAGGAGTTGCACGCCGTCGGCCAGCGCCGGAACTTCCGTGGAAGTGGGTGCGGCGGACCCGGCATCGGGTAGCGGGCCGCCCGTGACCGGCGGCCCGCTCGGACTCATGCTCATTCAGGGACTATTGTTCGAGATCGGACTGCTGATCGGCGCTGGCTTCGGCTGCGCCGTCGATCTGCTGGTTGATGATGGCGTCCTGCTGCGCCACCGCGGTAGCTTCGCTGTCCACCGAACCGATGTTGGCGGCCACCGCGGCGTCGATGGGCGCGGCAACATTGGCGTTGGCCGCCACAGCACCGTTGATCGGGGCGGCGATGTCGGCGTCCGCGGCCAGGTCCACGTTTACATTGAGCAGGTTCCCGTCAAGCGTGGACCCAAGGTCCTCCGTGACGGATCCGGCATCGGGAACCGTGCCATCCGGCAACAGTGCGGGATCAGCGGTTTCCTGCCCGCTGACGCTCTCCTGCTCGGGCGCGGAATCGCCGACGGCGGCGTCCGTTCCTGCGGTGGAGTCCGCAGTTGTGTCGGCGCCGCCCACAGTGTCGTTGCTCTGGTCGATATTGCTGTCCTGCGCAGACTCGGCGGTCGCATCGGCCGCAATGCCCTGGTCGATGATGACTCCCTGGTCGGACAGCGCCTGCGCGGTGGATCCGTCCGAGAGGATGTTCGCCGAGGCAGCAGCATCGATGGGCGCCGCGACATTGGCGTTAGCCGCCACGGCCAGATCGATCGGCGCGGCCGCATCGATCGCCAAGTCGAGATCCGCATTCAGATCGAGAATGGACGCGACTTCCTTATCCGGCAGCGCGGTACCGGACTGGGATTCGAGTTCCTCCGGCGACAGCGGGGTGGGTCCCTGTTCGTTGCTCATCAAAATCTCCGTCTCCGGCGCAAGGCGCCTTCAGTTCCAACCACTGGCTGAAACATGCCGATTCCTGCCAAACAGCCCGGAGGTGCCCGAGCCCTAGTTATTGGAAGCATACTGATGAATCCTTCCATTGTGGCAGCAGAGGCAGGATTTGATGGGCCCCCCGCGCTCGATCACAAGACCACGAGAGATTCCACTGCCTCTACTGCAACGGTTCATGGACCCACTAACTGCGGCCTTGAAACGTTGAAGGGACTGTACCCGGCGCAAACCGGGCATAGTCCCTTCTGTTTCCGCCTGCCAAGCCATGCTGCCGTGCAGGACGGTCCTCCGAACTGCACTTCTACTTGGCGGGGTATTCCCATTCCCAGCCGGCAGCCGCGTAGCCTGGCTTGAATACAAGGGTGCCCTCCGGCGTTTCGGCGTCGAGGACAACTTTGCCTGTCGCCTGCTCGGCAGGGCCAATGTCCTGAGACAAGATCTCCGAGTCGTCCAGGCAGGTGTATGTCGCCATGGTGCCCAAGTCCGCATTTGAGGTCGTACCATTGGGCGCTATTGTCTTGAAGTCGTATGGATTGAGACCGAAGGACGGAAATACAGAGTCAGCGAGAGCCGGCTCGGTTTTCACAGAAACATCAAGAATGAGAATGTGTCCATTCTCTGCCTTTTCTGCAAATTCGTTCGTGCACTGACCATCGACGGTAATCGAATTAATCACGAAAGACGCTACTTCTGTGCCACTGTCGGTGATGCCCGCACCTTCGCCGACCTTCTTGATTAGGTTGCCCCGCTCCGACTTTTCTCCCGCAGGTTCTGCTGGCGTTGCCTCAGCATCTACCTGAGTATCTGAGTTTTCGGCGGTGGTCGTTTCTGATTCCACGGCCGGGGGGACGCTGGGGGCATCAGTGCTCCCCGCTGTACTTCCGCAGCCTGTCAAGAGCAATAGCGTGGCGATACATGCCAGTGATTTTTTCATTTTTGGTCCCCCTGATTTTGATTCTTAGAGTTCAATGCCGAGGTGAACAAGTACCGGGCAGGAGCTACGAATAATTCTAAACGTTTTACCACCGCGGATGGCTTTCAGAGGGTAATCGTTCGCTATCGTCATCGCTTCGTTAGAATCAGCCACCGAGTTCTCTGCCACGAAAATAGAGCCACTGTCAGATCATGTGATTTGCCTTCGTTTGGGGCAAAGCCTCTTCGCTCAGATCAGCCCATGGATGAGATACACCCATCCTCCGCGATTGGGCGGCAACTCATCGCAGCGTCTCAACTGCAATCAGAGACGGACTTGTGTATCCGGTCTTGAAATGTTGAAGGGACTGTTCCCGGGGCAAACCAGGCACAGTCCCTTCAGCGTCTACGACCAGTGGAACGTCAGGCCCTCACCTCAAACGCCGAGGCGGTCCAGCAGGTCATTAGCAACGCGAACCATCTGGGCGGCACCGGATTCTGTCAGGTAGCCGGCCTCGATCTGGTCGGCGTTGGCATCCTCGATGAGCGCGAGATAGGCCTCGCGGCTGCCATAGGTCTGCTCGAACTCCTCCTGCGAGATGAGCGAGTAGCTGCCGAACACCGATCCGGGCGCGGAAGCACCGTTGAACGTGGCCAGCGGGTAGTCCAGCAGGCCGTAGCGGACGCCGCCGGTGACGTTGCCGTGGTCGTCGCGGACCAGTTCGCCGTCGTCGTTCATCTCGAACCATTGCGACGGCGCTGCCGGTTCGCCGTCCTTGGCCCAATCGACCAAGGACTCGGTGGCGGCGATGATGGCTGGCTCCAGCGGGTACGGGTTGAGCGCGTCGATGAACTCCTGGTCCATCAGACGGGGGAGCCGGCCGCTGCGGTAGACCTCCTCATTGGCGGGCGTGACGGGGGAGTTGACATCCGTGTGCGGCGTGCCGGGAACCTGCCAGTGCCGGCGGTTCTCGGCCAGGTCCTTGTTCTCGGCGAGGACGTCGGTGCCGAACAGCGATGTGTCGCCCTCGGAGGTGACAGTGATGAACGGCGTATCCAGTGCTGGCTCCGAGCCGGGTACCAACTGGAGTCCGCCCACGCCGTCGGGATCCTGCGCAAGCGGACGTTCGAGCACCGCGCCCACGCTGTTGAGGTAGCCGTCGAAGATGTTGCCGCCGTTGGCTTCGCGGGCGAGGTCATGGAAGTTGCTGGTCCACGTGTTCAGGTAGATGCCGGACTGGGACTGGCCCATCAGCAGCACCGTCTCGGCGTCCTGCCCGCCGAGCACGCGGCGTGACTGGTCGCTCTGCAGCAGCGTGCCGGCCTGCGTGATGATGTCCCACGCCAGGCCTTCTTCCGCTCCCTCGACCACCATGAACGGGTCAAATGAGCCGGGGTTGTCCGGGTCGGCGACGATCCGCTGGTCCGCGGCTTCCGGATCGGTGTTCCAGCTCAGGTTCGCGTAGCGCTCGGCGTCGAAATTCTTGAGGGCGTCCACGTTCAGCGGCTTCGAGGTAATCCCGATGTAGGTGTGGCCTTCGGCCATGGCGTGCTGCCATACCCGGCGCCAGTGATCCTCCACGTCGTACCCGTTGGAGGCGTTGAGGATGTCCACCAGCACCACGCCGGAAGCGTCCTGCGGGTTGGCCGGCCGGCGGACCAGGATGCGGTTGGTGTAGGGAACATCTTCCGTAGCGACCTCGACGGCGCCGCTTTCGTCGCTGTACACATTGGCCGTGCCGGAGAGGAAGTACTCCTTCTCCACGTAGCCGTAGTCCTTCACATCGAACGACTCTTTTGCCTTGTCCATGGTGGAGAACATGTAGCTGTTGGCGTTCTCCGCGATGGGTCCCTTGACGGACGGGACCGCACTGAGCGATTCGGCTATCGCGTCCTGCGTCGAGCCGCGGGTTTTCGAGGGCGTGTGATCAGACTGCCCAAAGGCGGACGCCGGTGCTGCCGCCACCGTGAACGAAATGGCGCCAATGCACAGTGCCGCCATCGGCAATCGCCAGCTGCGTGGATTCCCCGGTATCTTCATTTCAAACTCCTTCTTCCGGCGCGCGGCACAATCGCCGTCACGCCTGTCCTAAGTGCGAGTGGTGCCGCCGGACCACAAAGTGGCCCGGCGGCGTTTCTACTGTTGCTGCGGGTGTCCGCTTACTTCTTGCCCGCGGGCGTCCGCACCTTGACGGTGTCGGCGAGCGTCAGGTCACCCGAGGAGTTACCGACCAGGACATCAAACTCACCCGTCGGCGTGGTCCACTCGTCGGCCTCTGCATCCCAGGTCGAAAGCGGGTGGTTGGAAGCATCCGGATCGATGGTGATCTCCACGCGCTTCTTCTCGCCCGGCTCAAGCGCGACCTTCTCAAACCCGACCAGCCGTTTCGGCGGCTCGTTCGCCGACTCGGGCAGGCTCAGGTAAACCTGCGGTACCTCGGAGCCGGCCACGTCACCGGTGTTCTCCACGAAGAACTGCACCTTGATCGGATGTGTTCCGTCGTTCACCTTCGGCGTCACGGTCAGCTTGGACGTCTCGAAGTCCGAGTAGGACAGGCCGTGGCCAAACGGGAACGCCACGCAGGAGTTCGAGCCGTCCTCGGCGATATCGCAGTTACCGCTGACATTGGAGTCGTACCAGCGGTAGCCGATGTTGAGCTTCTCGGTGTATTCGACCGTCTGCTTGCCGTCGATGATGTCGCCCGGGAACTGCAGCGTCGAAGCACTGTCCATGAAGCCCTTGCCCACGTAGGGGTAGGTGACGGGGGACTTGCCGGAAGGATTCTCAACGCCGAAGAGCAGGTCCGCCACAATGTTGCCGTCTTCCTGACCCGGGAACCACGCTTCCAGGATGGCGGGACCGGACTCGCCGACGAGCTCGGGATCCATCGCAACCCCGGCGTTGTCCTTCAGAACCAGGGACGTCTTCTCTGCCATGGCAGGGGCGGCATCCATGACGGCCTTGATCATGCCCACGGTGTTGCTGTTCTTCGCCTTATTCTCGCCATCCACCGTCGCGATGGTGTTCGACTTGTCCACGTACCAGTCAAGGTTGTTGCCGATCTCGACCCGTTCCTTGCCGGTGGTGTCGGTGAACGTTGCGCGGTCGGCACCCTCCTCGGAAATCGTTCCGGCCATCATCACTACGCTGTCAGCGTTCTTCGCTTCGTCCAGCGCAGTATCGAAGGTAATCTCCTCGCCATCAACAGTGGCGGTTGTGTTCGCGTCGTCGACGAGGATCAACTTGACGTCCGCATTCGTGTTCCCGAGGTTGCCCAGGACATTCTTGATGCCCTCCACTGGCGAGACGGTGTAATCAGGAACGACGTCGGAGCTACCGCCACCAGCGCCCATCGGCTTACCGACCATCGCACCACCGGCTACGGCCTGCTGCGCGTAGACCTGCGATGCCTTGCCGATCACCACGATCTCCTCCACGCCAGAGTCGATCGGCAGTGCGCCGTTGTTCTGCAGCAGCACGGAACCCTTGGTCCCGATCTCGCGGGCCTTCTCGCCGCCGGCCCCGTAGTCGATCGGGGTCTGCTCAAGCGGCCGGTCGAAAATGCCGTACTTGAACATCTGCGTGTACCGCCGGTCCAGTGCGGTATTGATGTCGGATACCTGGATATCGCCTGCTTCAAGCGCAGCGTTCAGCAGTTCCGGTGCCCACTGCTGCGGGGTCGGCATCATGTGATCCAGCCCGTTGAGCAGCGTATCCACCGTGCTCTTCGTAGCGAAGAAGTCGGACTGGACGTAGCCCTTGAAACCCCACTGGTCACGCAACACATCGTTCAGGATGTAGTCGTTCTCGCACGACGAGACGCCGTTGACGTAGTTGTACGCACACATCACGGAGGCGACATCGCCGTCCTTGACGGCCATTTCGAACGGGAGCAGGTACATCTCGTGCAGCGTACGTTCGTCGACGGTCTCCTGGATCGTCATCCGGTTGGTTTCCTGCTCGTTGGCAACGAGGTGCTTCGCCATCGCGATCAGGCCCTGGTCCTGCACTGCCTTCGTCTCCGCAACACCCATCGTGCCGGTGAGGTAGGGATCCTCGCCGAAGTACTCGAAGTTGCGGCCCAGGACCGGCAGGCGGGCCATGTTCATGCCCGGTGCTTCGAACACATGCAGGCCAAGGTTGTTCATCTCGGTACCGATCACGTCACCGAACATGGAGGCGACACCCGGATCGAACGACGCCGCTACCGAGGTGCCGGACGGCAACGCGGTGGCCTTGGCGGACGAGGGATCGGTGTAGGCGGCGTACGGTGAGGCGTTCGGATCGTCGGCCAGCGCCGGATCGACGCAGTCGTTCTGGCCCACGCCCACCGGACCGTTGGTGATGCGCAGCGTCGGGATGGCCAGTTCCGCAATCCCGGTGACATGGCGCGCGCCATAACATTCGGGCAAGTCAGGGAGGATCTCCGGATGCGCGCCGGTCAACTGCTGCTGCTTCTGCTCAAGAGTCATCGCTTCAAGCAGCAGGGATGAGCGCTCCTCGGGCGCCAGCGTGGTGTCCATCCAGGGGAGGTCAGCGGCAGCCACCTCGGGACTGCCTGTTGTGGCCGGATCAGCGACGGCGATGCCGGCTGCGGCGAGAGCCAGCGGCACGGCCGCGGCCAGCCCTATGAGCCCGCGTCTGCGGGAGCGGCCTGTCATATGTGGTCTCCTTCGACCTATCAGAGGACGAGGGCGCGGGGGAGCCACGCCCCCAACAGCCGCGGATGCCTATGCAGCGGCGAGTCTGCTGCAGGCGCCCGGGCGTCACTGGACAGACTCACCCGGCAGACCATGCAGTAACAACTGGTTGCCGTTTGTTGCCCTGAATCCGGCCGCGCCGCGGATACTCGTGCTAAGAGAATCCTGTGCAGCCTCCGGAACGGCCCCTATTTTGCTCCTGCTGGATCGCTCGACAAAGTGGTAAGTGCATCCAGCAACTTCGTGAGCGATTCTCTTGTGACATGCGGAAGAGGAACATTCGGTTTCCTGCTGGTGAAGCTGCTTGCCCGCATAACCTCAGCGTTTTGTCGGAATTCTGGAATCGTTTCAATCTCCTGCAGGAAATTCGCCAGCGCGTTGTCTTTCGGCCGCTGTTCTTCCGGAATCCGGGGAATTCTGGAGAAGTCGAGTTCCAACGAGGTGCCCATGCCGCTGTAGTAGTAGACAGAGAGCCGACCGAGTTGGCGACCATCGGGCGACAAGATGGCGAAGCCACCAGAGGGCAGGGTAGCTTGAGAGCCTAAGAAGTTCATTCCTCTGGCTTCGCCTTCGTTCACGAGGAACTCAAAATTCGGCACTGATGCCTGATCATTCGTTAGGGCCCACGAGCGGTAGGTGTCAAAGTCCCACAAGGTTCGGCTCTTGGCAGCCTCGTGTAGTTTGGCCTCAGCGATTTCTTGCCCGTAAATCTGCGGCACGAGGAGTTCAAGATCGCCTTGGGCTAGTCTGGCGTAGGCCACCGCGATGATCGACGTGGCGGGGCCAGACATTCTGTTGAGATATTCGATAATGCGCTTCAGAGGTGGATTGATGCGATCAACGGCGAGCACTAGCCGGAATCGGCCCTCATCGAGATTTAGCGCAAGGCGACTCCGCCATGACTCGAACTGCGCTAGGCGATCCAGGGCCTCGACGTTGTCCGCTCGCTTATTCCAAGAATCGATGAAATCGACAATATCCATCTTCCAGAAGCAGGACGCGTAGTCGAAGAGCTGACCAACAATCTCGCGGCGGATCTGTGGATTGGAGGCCAGCTTGCACTCCACGATGGTCAGCTCGCCGTTCACGTCCAGAACAACAACATCAGCGGGGCCACCCTCCGTTTGGAATTCGCGACATGCCATAGCATCCGGTCCTACTCCGGGAATAAGTGCAGGATGTTCCGCGAGGACGTGCTGGAGCTCCGACTCGAGTGCGTAGCCCTTGTCGCGTGGCGCCCGCCATGAACCGTCTTTCTGCTTGATGAGTATGTCTCCCACGGGATCCCCTTCCAAACGTGGACAGATGCACCCTGCTGCCTCCGATAGAAACCATTTTCTGTTCTTGGGTTGCAGAAAGGTTGATTTCCAGGATCATTGCGCAGGCCAGAAGACATCGATAGTTCCAGCTGCCACTAACATTTTTGCTTGCTGATAGGAGCAACAGTTCAGCCCGAGCTCTCTTGAGCCACCCGCCATTCATAGCCGCAGTCTTCGTTCCGACAGGACCATTGAGGAGCGTCTGGCTCGATGACGCAGCCGGCCATGATGGCTTTCGGCGCCGGCTTATCCCTTTCGGGTATCCACATGCCATAACGGACGGGCCAGGCTTCATGCCCACACTTGGGACAAGTTGTGGTGCCATCCTTAGCCATCTTCGGCCGTGTCCTCTCGACGCCGGTCCAGCCGCCGAATGCCCTAACGATTTCCTCCTGCGAAAAGCCCACAAGCTCGGAGACTTTGTCCAGAGGAGCACCCTGATGGTGGAGCTCTACCAGGAGCGGCCATTCCGGGGAATCTCTTAGATCGCGATGCATGCGAGCTCCTCCTCCTTTTCATCCTGACTGCTGGCGGGCAACTCCATCTCGGCAGCACGCACAGCCGCAGACCAGCCACCGAAGAAGTTGCGGACCGAGGACCCGGAGGGTCGCGGTTCGCCTGCGGCTTCGGCTGCCATGACCCACTCGGTGTAGCGCTCGACGCTTGGGTGGAGCTTTAGCCGCTTCATTTCCTGGACAAAGGCATCGATAGCGTCCTGGTATTCTGCCTCGGAGAACTTGACGAGGCCGGGTGTACGTCCTTGAGTAGTGGTCGCCAGTCCGAGTGATGCCAGGGCGGCGTTCCAGTACTTGTAACGGCCCATGAGAGTCTGCCGCGTGGGCGGCCACGGGCTGGATCCTTTCCGGGATTCCCAGCCCAGCGCGGGAACCAGTTCGTCGCGAAGCTCTTGGTAGCGTGCCCCGGTGATGGTGGTGTCCGGATGTTCGGCGATGTAGCGGTGGGCAGCACCGATGATGCCGAGGATGGTCGCGACGTCGTCGTCGTTGGCCGTTCCTGACTTGAGGATTCCCGCGAGTTCCTCCATCAGCTCCAGATCCACGTTCACAGCGGTGTAGTCGGGATCCGGTGCAAGCCCCAGCTCGGCGCCAACAAGGTAGTAGATCCCTGCTTTGATGACTGCGTCGGAGAAGATGTTCTGAGCCCCATGGCCGAAAACAATGTCGGAGCCGCGGAGGACAGTATCCGCAAGCACTACGTCCATCGCCAGGAACACGAACTTCAGTCGGGCAACGGTCTGCGCCTTGGTGTACCCCTGGGCCGCGATACGCCGGGCTGCGTCGCCGTATTGCGCCATGAAAGCGTTAGCTGTCGCCTGCATCTGGGCCTGCCTGGCTTCCAGACGCTTCTGTCGCGAGTCCTGCGCGAGGCTGCCGCCGATCCTAGTAACAATTTGGCGGACGCGTTCGCGCGTGACCCCATAGTCGGAGCCAATGGCTTCCAGCGTTTCGCCGTCGATGTAACGCTGCACCCAGATGGCGTTGCGCTGGTCTTGCGTGAGCGGCTGCCGTGGAGCGGCAGCACCGACCGGGCTGATCCCGGCAGCGCCGGCGGTGGCCGGCGGGAGGGTTAGAGTCATTCAGTCTCCTCAGATAGGTAACAAGGGCAGGAACGTTGGCCAGCTACGCCGGTACGTTCTAATGGAAAAGGTCTATGGGCCGGCACTGACACCATTCAGCGGCGAAGCGCGCGTTGGTCGCGGTACGGCGAGATTATGCGGCAAGTGCCAAGTGTGAACCGAGCAACTGCCCCTCTGCTTCTTCGCGCACTGCAGCAGCCAGGCGGCCTGTTTCTTCCGGAGACAATCCGGCTTCCCGGCACCGCCGGGCGAGCACGGCCATCCTGTCAGCGAAGGTGTTCAACGGGTCGCCCGGATGCCCTTTGACCCAGCGGAAATGTACGTCCGCGTGCTTGGTCAACTCTCGGATACGCAGCACTTCACTCGCACAGCGGCCGTTTGACGACGGCGGTTGGAAACCTGGCTGCACGAGCATGCGCAGTGCCAACTGGCTATCCGTGCTGACGGTGACGGCGCTTCGGCCGTCAAGTGCACCCGTATAAGCATTCCGGGCAGCAAGGAGAGCGAAACGAATCGCGCGCAGTTCGCCTTCGAGGACATTGCCGACGTCCACGGCCTTGTGTCCGAGGACAGGCGCGACGCTTCCTGCGAACGTCAGGACCCAGCCGTGGCCTACCCAGCGGGAGCCCCTGCCCCGAGATGCATCCGTGCCAATTTCGACGGCGGAGAACATCGTATCTATGCAGGAACGCGCGGCATCGTCCAGAGCCGTGATGGCAGGAACAGGCGGATAGAAGGCAGACACTGCCAGCCCCAGCCGGCGCAGGGACTCGGCCGTGTCCTCGCTTGTGCAGAAGACGTCTACTTGTTCGGAGCTGCTCAGATGGCGCACGGCGTCGTGCATTTCACTGAGCAGTGTTCCTCGATTAGCACCACAGGCAGTCGGCTCCATAGCGGCGGAACGAACGCCAAGGACATGCTCACCCTGTGTCCGAACCGCGGCCCAGATGTAGCGACCGTGTTGGTATCTAACGTGAACGGAGACTCCGCTGCGGACGGATACTTCGTCCGCAGCACAAATGAATCGGCGGACTGGTGGAACGGGTACTGGAAACTGCATGGCGACCTCCCTGGCCTGGTAGTTGGTTTGGCGGTATTTCTCCCTTTCTTAGATGCGCTGGGATATCTGCGGTCGGCTGAGCTTGCTGAGCTCCCTCAGGATCTTGGCGCCTTCGACGTCATAGACCTCTGTCAGATCGGCGACGGCACGGCCGGTAGTCCGCGTCAGGAAGGCCAGCGAGGCCTCTGTGGAACGAATCCCAGCACGCCGCAGGCCGTGAATAATTTCAAGTTTCTTGGCCTCTCCCAGCAGCAGCCGTACAGGTTTGCGCTGGTCATTGCCCGTGTCGAAAATTGCATAGCCGTCGCTCATCATTCCCCCAAGAATGTCCGTCGTTCTGACGTGGCAGCTGATGCCTGCCCCCATGAATTCACACTAGGGCCTGCCACTGACACTCTAGGAGCGACCAGTCTGCGTACGACGGCGAGGGAGGCTTTCGCGAAGATCCCACCCTTCGCGTGAGCCAAGGATCCGGCTGCTTACAGCTCCGCTTCCTGCGAGAGGCGGCGCAGCAGCCGACGGAAGCCGGGGTTCGGGGTGGCGTGGGGAAGTACCTCCCGGACCTTCTCAAGTGCCTGCTCAGGAGTCATGCCTGTAATCAGGGAGCCGTATAGCGCCGCGACCGTGGGAGTGCGGCTTTCCATCCGGACGCAGTGCAGCAGCACGCGCTTGCCTTCGGAGCGGAAGAGAGCGACGACGGCGGCGGCCTCCCGGAGCACGAACTCCAGGTGGGCGTTAGCGTCAGCCGCCGCTTCGTCTAATATCCAGAAGGAGGCGTGGTCGGCCAGATCTACATGGGTTTCGGCGGTGCCGACCCTCGAGAGGGAGACGACGGCGTCGTAGTCGCTGCGGCAGAGTGCCGGGGCTCCGCCCAGGAGCACATCGGCATCGAGCGGGTGGGCAACGACGTCGGTCCTGGAAGCACTGATGAACGCCGAGTTGTCGAAAACGGGCAGGTCCGGCCAGCGGCCTTCTGTCCGGCCCTCGCCGCGGGTCAGTTGCAGGGCCAACCGCTGAAGATCCCGCGCTTTGTACTCTGGCCAGCCGTGCAGCTTCCGCCGCCACTCGAACGGGACTGCAGTGAAGCCATAAGCGGCACCGAGCAGTCCGCCGGCAATCGCCGAAACGGTGTCGGTATCGTTCCCGCCGCGGACCGCGGACTCAAGCGCGGCACGAAGGTGGGTCGGGCCGGAAGCCGCGTCCGCCGTCGTCGTAATTGCGGACCATGCACCCTGGAAAGCTTCGACTACCCAGCCGTTGCGGGCGAAGTCGCGCGGCCTGCTGCGTTCGGCGGTTTCGATCCGCTCCAGCCACAAGGCTGCCCGGGCGGCGGGCAGGAGGTCCATGCCCGCCCGGATGTCCAGCTCGCCGGTGAGGACGGCCCGGCGGATGGCCAGGCACCAGAGGGCACAGGCTTCACCGGCCTCCGGATCGAAGTGTGTCAGTGCGCTGACTTCTATCGCGGCGTCGAACAGCTCCCGCTCGGGCCGGCCGAGGAAGGCAAGCGCCAGGGGAGCGGTGCGCATGAGGGAGCCGTTGCCGCCGGAGCGGCCGGAGGAGCGGTGCACCTGCTCGGAGGCAGCGTAGACGTCGGCCGCGGTGATAACGCTGCGACCCTCGGCGGCGGCCGCACTCCGGGCCCGAACCAGCACCGAGCTGGTCTGCACGCCCACATCCTTCGCATCGCGCGCCCACTCCGACCATGCCTGCGCCATGGCGCTCTTGGCACGCTCGTCCAAGCCGCGGCCCTCGCCGGCGGCTTCCAGCAGGGATTCGGCGATGACGATCGCCATGGACGTATCGTCCGTCCACTCGGAGGGGGCGAAGCCGAACGGTCCGCCGCCCTTCATGCTGACGTCGGCGGTGTCCGGCAGCGCGGGGCCGAATTCGTAGCTGGCGCCCAGGGCGTCGCCAGCGGCAAGGGTGACCAGAACGCCAGCGGCGCGGTCATTCTGCAAAGAGTTAAGGTTCATGGGGCCTCCAAGGGCGCTAAGTGATGAGGTCAAGTGTTGCGGATGAGGTGGAGCAGCGGCGGTTAGATCGCCATCATCGGGTGGTGCGTGTCCCAGCTGCTCAAGTGTGCCAGCGCCGGCAGCCGCTTTGGCGGTGCCCAGGCGATGCCGCTGGCGGTGACCCTGCCGTCACCGGTGGTGATCGCCGAGCCGTCCAGCCGGGCTCCCATCTCCGTCAACCGAACTGCGAGATCGCGGGCGGATTGTGTCGGCGTCTTGATGCTAGGCACGTTGCCGGCGAACACCTGGATGTCGAGCCACGCAGCCTCCACCAGCGGCCGATAGTGCTGCAGAAACAGCCTGTGGCTCCCGAAAAGCTCCAGCATGAGGGCCTTGCCGTCAAAACCAACGACGACGCCGCGCTGGCCTTCGACCGGCCGCGGCAGCTTGGCAAGGTCAAGACCTGCGTGACGGGTACAGGCGTCTAGATGGTCAACAAGTGAGCCGGAACCGGAGACAGTGTGCAGGCCCTGGTAACGGGCGATCCGCGCCCACACCCTGCCCTGCGTTTCAGGCCCGCGGGTTTCGCGGTTCAACTCCGCCCGGACGTTCAGCGGTGCCCGGCGTGCGGATCGGCCGTGTGCGGAAGCCCCGCCCCAGCGGCCCTGCTCCACGCAGTACGTTTCGACGTCGCGGGTTTCACCCGGCGCCAGGATCACGTCGTGGGCACAGACCCTGTGCTGGTGGCCGCCCTCCAGCAGTTCGCCCTCGAGCAGCAGAACGGGCTTGGTATCCCTGTTGGTGACGGTCAGTTTGGAAACCTGCGCACCGGAGGCAAGCTCAGTGATCTGGAGGTTCGCGGCCGCCCCGGTCGTCAGACCGACGGCGCCCCGGCCTTCGGTCCAGATCGGGAAGAGAGTGAGCGGGCCGAGCTTCCTGCCGGCCCCGATGTGCAAAGTGCTGATCTTCATGATTCCCCCCAATCTGCCGCCGGTGCCCTTCAACAGGAGGGGTCGATCCGGCGGCTAATCTTTTGCGCATCTTCGCGCTTAATCTCAAGATAGAGCAGTTTGAGAATTAGCGCAACCCTGCGTTTAATGAGTTCTGTGGCTAAAACTTACGGTGCCGGCAAGAGCCTAAACGACTATCCTCGCCCTTCCATAGCAGTAGACACCGCGGTACTGACAGTTTCCGGCGGCGAGCTCTGCGTCGTGGTGGTCGCACACGACAAGGTGCCTGGCCATGAGTGGGCCCTGCCCGGCACTTTCTTGCACGAGGGGGAGCGGTTAGCCGATGCCGTGCTCCGCTCCCTGCGCGAGAAGGCGCATGTGTCCGGGCGCCGTCCGCAGCAGCTGCAGGTATTCGACGATCCAAACCGGGATCCTCGAGGCTGGGTCCTCTCCGTCGCGCACGTCGACGTCGTTCCAATGAAAGACCTGGAGCCAGCGCTCAAGGGTAGTGGCGGCAAGCTCTTGCCCCTGGGCGGCCACATCCCTAACCTGCCCTACGACCACCCGGCCATCGTCGCCAAAGCAGTGGAGCAGACCCGCAATGCCTACGTCGCTGAACCGGATCCAGGCGGCCTGCTCACCGGTGCCTTCACTCTGCGCGACTTGCGCATGCTGCACGAGGCCGTCATGGGAGAGAAGCTCATGCGCGACACCTTCCGCCGGTTGATGGAGCCGAAACTCGTTCCCACTGGTGCAATGACCGACGGCGCCAGAGGCCGACCCTCGCGCCTATTCCGGCCGTTTAGGAGCGGGCCTCGGCCGGATGCATGGAAATACACGGGGATGGGGAACCCCCATTTGCCGTAGCAGATGGGCTGGGAGGGCAGCGGCGCAGCGAAGGTCTACCTTTGAATAACCAACAGCAACTGGCGCCGCATCCCCCGTTTCTACCAAACTGGCAATTGGGAAGCGGTGCGAGCCTCCTCCTCAACGAACGCAGGAACGAGCTTCCTTGCAGCGAGCCTCCGTCTACAGGTTTGAGCCTACGTCTGCGGCTGTTGGACAAATCGTTATTCCGGGGAATGCCAACTGCATGAGACAGCCTGTGAAATGGATTACTCTATTGTGGTGAATGCTTTTTTGGGGGAGGCAGAATGAACTCACTCACGCCTGTAGCGGGCTGTCGTCCTGAACCTAGCGGTAGTAGACCGCGTATCCGGCGGGCGTTAGAAGCCGACGCTTACCCGCTGCTGTCCTGGTCCATTCGCTGCCGCCTACGCAATGCGGTCGGTAGGTCCGCGGGACCGTCAGCTGCGAGACAACCTAGGCCCAGCCTGAGATCAAATGACCTATCACGAGCGAGGTACGTATGAAGACCATTGATTGGGCGCCCGATCCTCAGCTGATGGAGTCTATGCGAGCGGTGGGTTATACATTTCCAACAGCCGTCGCGGATCTCATTGACAATTCAGTTACAGCTGGCGCCACCCAGGTATGGATATCGGCTTTGCTAGATCCCTATCAGGTTATCGCGTTTCTAGACGATGGCATCGGCATGGACGCAGACGCGGCCCAGCATGCAATGAGGCTAGCAGGAACGAGCGCGACTTCGACGCGAGACAATGACGACCTCGGACGATTCGGGCTTGGACTAAAGACTGCTTCTCTCTCCCAATGTCGCAGGCTGACCGTCGTCTCAAAAAAGAACGGTAGCTACGCCGGGTATGTGTGGGATCTTGACTTCCTCTCGGAAACTAAAAGCTGGTCGTTGATCGAACTCTCGGCATCCGAACTCAGGGATGTGCCCCTGTGGGATCGATTAGCAGCCCTCGATTCTGGCACCCTTGTTCTTTGGGAAAATTTGGATCGCCTTCTACCATACAGCGACCGCGCAACCGACGATCTTGCTGAAGCCATTAGTCACTGTAGAGAGCACCTTTCTCTGGTATTCCATCGATATCTCTCTGGTGAGCATGGACGTGATTTTACCATTTCCATTAATGACACATCTATTGCTCCGGCTGACCCGCTTCTAGCGAAACACCGAGCAACAGTCAAAGGGCATCATGAGGAATTTTTTGTAGACGACGCAAAAATTGGAATCACTCCGTTTACCTTGCCTCATGCAAATAAATTAAGCCAATTGGAAATGAAGCGTGCACAAGTCGGGGGAACCTTTCGAGAAAGCCAAGGCTTTTACATCTATCGTGAAAAGCGGCTTGTCATCTGGGGAACGTGGTTTCGAATAGCCCCGAAACAAGAGTTGGGTAAATTGGCGAGAGTGCGAGTCGATATTCCGAATACCCTTGATCATTTATGGTCCTTGGATATCAAGAAGTCCCAAGCGATCCCTCCCGCACAACTTCGGAATCGGCTAAAGCTAGTGGCCGACAATATCGTCGGTCCTAGCCGGCGAGTTTACTCGTTCAAGGGGAGAAACGCTCTTGCCTCGCACGTGGACCACTTATGGAATGTTGTCGACGAGCGCGGCTTGTTCAAGTATGAGGTCAACCGCGTTCACCCACTGATAGATTCTTTGATGCAGCGACAGGATCAAGTCGGCGCGGCTGTCCTCGGAGAACTGCTGGATATGTTAGGGGCATCGTTCCCAGTTGATGATGTCTTCAATCGAATGGGGCAGGACCACAAGTTTGATGCTTCCGCTGTCGGAGGCGATGCTTTGAAACAAAGTGCCGGATTCGCTGCCCAGATTGCAAAATCTGCTGGTGTGCCGCGGGGTGTATTTGTGGAAAAATTTGTAGCTGCCGAGCCGTTTAGTAGCTTCAGGAATTCAATAGAAATTTTAGAGGAAGCGTACGATGCTGTCTGACATCAAAATCCCCATTCATTTAAGCCTAGAACAGATTCGCGACATGGTTATTGGGTCGTTCAAGGTGGAACGCGCTAATGGAAGCAAAGAGATAAGGAGTGACATTGAAGAAGTAGAGATCTGGAGTGTTCTCGATAAGCTGGTCACCGGTTTTTGCGAAGACGCGTCACCTGAGGCTGTGGCTGCCACTCATGTGGAACTTGTGGAGCTGCTGCAGGCCGGTGTGGAAACTGGCCGACAGACTGTTGTAACCAGTGAGTACGAGCCGTGGCTCCACGCCAAGAGATCTTCAATCGACTGGAAACGTTGGAAGGCCTTCAGGTCCCTGCTCTCTGACCAAGGGCGTACGGCATCGGTTCTAGACTCGTTGCATGATGCGACGGATGAGATCCTCGATCTCGTTGGAGACCCAAAGTCTAATGGTGCGTGGGCGCGCCGAGGACTCGTAATTGGAGAAGTGCAATCGGGCAAGACCCAAACCTACCTGGCACTAATGAACAAAGCAGCTGATGCGGGTTACCGAGTAATAGTTGTCGTTGCTGGAAATACTGAATATTTGCGGCAACAAACTCAACAGCGTGTCGACGAAGGTTTCATTGGGAAAGACAGCACGAAAGTCTCGAAGGGCGCAAAATCACTTAACACAAAACTGATTGGCGTCGGAAAGATTGATTCGAGTTTACAATCCCTCGGCTTCACCACTCAAACTATGGACTATCTGCAGCTGAAAAACGATGGAATGAATATTCCGGCCGTTTCGGAGCACTCGTTTCCATATGTCTTCGTCGTCAAGAAGAACACGTACGTTCTTGAAGCTCTAGATACTTGGGCCAAGGAACAAATTGGCGCAGATGGAAAGATTGGCGTCCCGATCCTTTTCATCGATGATGAATCGGATTATGCCTCAGTCAATACAGGAGACGCGGACGACCCCACGCAGATTAACGCCGCGATTCGCAGGCTTCTATCCCGGTTTGAACGGTCGTCCTATCTCGCTATCACTGCGACTCCGTTTGCCAACATATTTATCAATCACACTGATTATGGAAACGTCGCGTCCAAAAAGAAGAACGAAGAGAGCTCGGACGAAAAACTTGAAACGTCTGATCTTTTTCCCAAGGATTACGTTATGGCCTTGAAGACAGCCTCGAGCTACGTTGGGATCAAGCAAACCTTCGGTACTATAGATAATGCAAGCAATGCCTGCCTTTTGGACAATTCTGATGCGGGTGTATATTTCCCACTAGGTCATAAAAAAGACCTGCAGATCAATGCCTTGCCCGCGAGTCTCATCCGAGCGATGGACGCTTACCTTATAGCGAATGCGATCCGCGACATTAGAGGACAGACTAAGGCTCGGCGTTCGATGCTGGTAAATGTCTCAAAGTTTACCGACGTCCAAAATTCTGTTGCAGCACTAATCGACACAGAACTTGCAGCCACACGTAGAGAGATCGAGCTTTTCGCGGGCCTTTCCAGCACGAATCCAAAAGGACGAATCGCACGTCTCAAGGAGTGCTTTGAAAGTGTCTATTCTGGATCGGATATTCCTTGGGCGAAAATTGCGAGCGAACTCCCTTCTTCTAGCGAGCTTATTCGTGTCAAAGTATACAACTCCAACCCAAACAACTTGGGCATAGACCAAGAGTTCGACTCGCGCGTTCCTGACAGACAAATCGCACTTGGAGGCGACCTGCTCAGTCGTGGCTTGACCCTGGATAACTTGATGATCAGTTACTTTTTCCGTCGACCAAGAGCTGCCGATACCCTCATGCAGATGGCGAGATGGTTTGGGTACCGCAACGGATATTTGGATATGTGCCGTATTTGGATAGAACCTGAGGTGCGTCAGAACTACAGGTGCGTTGGTGACGCAGTCGATGAGTTGAAGAGTGAGTTGCGGCTCATGAGAGATCAAGAGCGAACACCCTTGGAATTCGGACTTGCAGTGCAGGAGCATCCGGAATCCCTGATCATCACCTCACGGAGTAAGTCCAAGCATGTAAAAAAGGCAGAAAAGGTCATAGATCTAACAGGACGCCGTGTAGAGACGACCCGACTGCCAGCTGACGTTTCATTGCTTGAAGACAATTTTTCAGTCTTCGAAGAATTCCTTGATCGTCTTCTGCACGATCACGACATGACTGTATCGAACAAACGCCATCCTAAATTTCACCAAGTTCCGAGAGATATGGTGGCCACCTTCGTAGGGAAGTACGAGACTTCACCCGAAGAACGTATTCTCGATTCGGGCGCACTCCAAAGAATGATTAAGGAGAGCACTAGCGATGCTTACAAGACTTGGGATGTTGTGCTTATCAATGGGGCGACCACTGGCACCCATTACCGGAACATCAAATCAGTTGACTTTCGCTTTCCGGAGCGCCGTATCGAAATGCGTGATGTAAGCGGTCACAACGAGGAAGCGTTCCTTGCCGTCAGTGGCTCGAAAGCGAGGCTGGCGGGAAGTGGTGATCTACGACATTTGCTGACTCCCGAAAGTCTCCAAGCCCTTGCTGATGGAGTTCCTGGGAAGAAACTTACCGAGATATCCGAGGACCATTACTATCAGTACTTGAACCGACCGGCAATTCTACTTTACCCACTCGCACCTAAAATAACTGTCAGTAATTCCACGAGCGAGGGTGACGCGGTGGAAGTCGAAGAATTGGATAATCCCCGCTCCTTTGTAGCGGTGAAGATCGCGCTCCCTAAAGCGAAGCATGGTGGAAAGATAAAGGGTGATGGCAAAGCGCTTTATTGGCTAAATACTGTCGCTGCCGAGGAGCATACCACTCAGTACTGGGAGAACATATGAATTCGGAAGCATGGTCTGTGACCAAATGGCGTGAGCGGGTCGCGGGCGTTCCCGGAAAGCTCTGGGAAGTCGATGCAGGCCTCCCTGTGCGAATGTACTATGGCTCAAACGACCGGGGGCATTACAGCTTTGGCTTCATAACCGATGTTGAACCGTCATCGCCGACGTTCTCGAACTCGATAAGTACTTCCATCGGAAGACGTGCGGTGGACGGTCGATGGACTCTCACCTTCATCTTGGAGCAACAAGACCTGTCAAGTGTTTTCACACAATTTTGTAGCCATATGTACTCGCGAGTGTCCTCCTCGACGAGCGTCCATCAAGCGCTGGGAACTATTGACGAAACCATTGGTGAGTGGGTCCGATTGTTCCGAAATTTTAGGGGCGATCGGCTGGGCATCAAGGAAATGAGAGGTCTGTTCGCTGAACTTCATTTCGGCTTTTGCTCACTTGATCCTCAACTCCCGGCGGATCTCGTTGTTGCGAGTTGGGACGGACCCTTCGGATTTGATCAAGACTTCAATTTCAACTCGTCCTCCTGTGAAGTAAAGAGCCGGAAGCCTGGTTCGAAGTCTGTCCTTATCTCGAGTCAGTACCAACTGACAGGATCCAATGTTTATTTAGCAGTCTTGACGGTTTCGGATTACGTTACTCCTGCCGAAGGGGCAGTAACTCTTCCAAGACTTGTTGAAACTATTCTGAATAAGCTCGCCTCGGAATCGCGCTACAGATTCGAGATGGCATTATTGGAGCTCGGTTTTCAGTACGAGGACTCATATTACGAAAATTATTACTTTTCAGTGGGAGAGCTTCGCATTTATCAGGTGCGAGATTCATTTCCTCATATAAGTGCGGAAACCCTGCCCGATGGGGTCGACCACGTGCGTTACAGTCTCCGAATAGACGCGCTAGCCGCTTTTAGATGTGACCTTAGTGAACTTCCCGTTTCCGGTGAATATAGCCAGATTGGTGAACAAAAATGATTCGGGAACTGATCGACTACGCACAGGATCTGATTAACCAAGTTGGCACGCAAGCTGCCGTTGATGGGGTCTTTAATACAGCTGCGTTCGTCTCCTTGATAGGAGACCGTCTAGCTGAATCTGGTGAATTTGATAGTATAACCTTGGCTCATTTTGATGGCACTGGTTCTAATCGTCGTCGATTGAGGGTCGATGGATATGACATCAGCAATTCTGACGACAGCATTGCATTGCTGGTTACTGACTTCCGGAATGAAGCAGAACCACATTCGGTGGGACAGGCCGAAGTTAGCAGCGCGTTTCGAGCGTTGCAGGGATTTCTAGAAGATTCTCTTTCTGGCGCGTTCTTGGTCGACAGGGAGGAGAGCTCGGACTCCTATCAGCTCGCGTACGATCTGAAGCAACGCGGGACAAACGTCAGCCGGTTCAGGCTATTCTTCGTCACAAACGGAGCCCTTGGCAAAAGGGTTCGTTCCTTGGAGACCCAAACGATTTCGGGTATTCCCGTGGAGTATCACATATGGGATGTGGAGAGACTTCGGCAGCTAGATGAATCAACACAGGGCCGCGAGGAACTCACAATCGATCTGAGGCAGTGGCAGCGGAGCGGCTTGCCAGCGCTGCGGGTGTCTGAAGAAGAGCATTTTTCAACATATTTGGCGGCCGTACCTGGACAGATACTGGCAGATCTCTACGCTGCTTACGGCAGCAGGTTGTTGGAATCCAATGTTCGCAGCTACCTGTCCAACCGCGGCAAGGTAAATAAGGGGATCCGCGAAACTATATACGGGCGTCCCGAATATTTTATGGCGTTCAACAATGGAATTACGGCCACAGCGTCCGCCGTGCAAATCGACCCAGTCAAGAGTACGCTCCTATCGATTACGGATTTGCAAATCGTTAATGGTGGACAGACCACGGCATCACTGTTTTACGTGAGCAAGGAAAGGAAACAGCAGCAGGTCCTATCGAACGTCCACGTTCAGATGAAGCTCGTCGTCGTGGAGGAAGGCACAGCTGCTTCTTTAGTACCGAACATATCTAGGTACGCCAACAGTCAAAATGCGGTCAGCTCTGCAGACTTTTTCTCTAATGCACCCTTCCATGTTCAAGTTGAATCACTCAGCAGACGCGTCTTGGTACCGGCTGTGCCGGGTCAGCTATACCAGACGAAGTGGTTCTACGAACGCACAAGGGGCCAGTACCTGAATGAGAAGAATAAACTATCTAAGTCGGAGGGCCTCAAATTCGAAAAAACTTATCCGCGAGCCCAAGTAATAACAAAAACGGACTTAGCGCGCTATGAAATGTCTTGGCTTCAAGCCCCCCATATTGTTAGCTCGGGTGCACAGCGTAACTTCTTAGCCTTCGCATCCAAAATTGCTGAGCACTGGGATAGAGACGAAGACCAATTCAATGAAAATTACTTTAAGGAAGCGGTAGCAAAGGCTATCCTATTCAGTTCGATACGAAGGGCCATTATACCGTCTGACTGGTATAAATCGGGCGGCTACTTGGCTAATATTGTCACATATACAGTCGCGAAGATTTCTGAATTATCTAGCTCCCGAGCTGACGGTAGAGTGATGAATTTTCAGGATATTTGGATCAGGCAAGAAGTCCCCAAACATCTTCTTGACTTTGCAGTCCTTGTTGCCCGCGACGTCTCACGGATTCTGACGTCGTCTGTCCGCGAGGTTCAGAATGTTACGGAGTGGGCAAAGAAGGAAAAGTGTTGGATTCTCGTGAAGAACCATGATATCCCGCTGCCTGCAGAGGTTGTCGCTTGGATGGCGGGCAAAGAAGAAGTTATTGAGCGCCGTCGAACGTCAAAGGTTACGCAAAAGATTGATTCAGGGATTGCAGTGCAGACTCGAGTTTATGGAATTGACCGCAGAGCTTGGTCAGAACTTAAGCAGTTTTCGACTGATATGAAATTAGGCAGTTCTACGGATCACGCAATTCTTGATCTGGCTATGGGGCGTAAGCCTGGAATATTAAGCGAATCGCAGTCTGTGCGCCTGATGAAGTTTGTTGCTCAAGCCAATTCTTATGGGTTCACAGGAATATCTACCTGAAGGGTTGGCGCGACACGCTTAGATGTAGGGGGTCCAAGTTGAGCCGTCAGTTAAGCGGCTCGACTCGAGCTGCCGCAGTAGCTACGGCGGTAAAGTAATTTGCGAATTCGATTTAGGGGTCTGCTCACATCAGTCCGTCCTGGGCGCAGCGCGGTGATTAAAAATGCGCGCGGCGGCAATTGCGCCAGCACCAGGAGAACCCCAACCATGGCTAAATACGACGGGCCGGTTTTCTAACCTTCTTTATCTGAAGTGGCTAACAGTACTTCGGCAACACGCTCGCCGATAGCTTTTGCTAATAATGGTGGTACGGCGTTCCCGACTTGGGTGAATTGCTGAGTCCGGTTGCCTAAAAATATGTAGTCATCCGGGAAAGTTTGCAGACGGGCCGCTTCTCGAACTGTGAGACTGCGCATTTGCGCCGGGTCGGGGTGAATATAATAGTGACCATCTTTGGCAATGTGGGACACTATGGTTGTTGAGGGTTCCCCACTCACTTGTACACGGAATCGATCTTGGAAAGGTACGACTTCAGCATCGATATTTTTGTGATTTGGCCAAAGCGCGCGTTCCAAGTCTCGAACCTTCAGACTACGGCCTTTCTCTTTTGAGAGGGCGCTTAAAACTCCGTATCTAAGTAAGTCATCTAGCATATGTCCGCGAGATTCGTGATTCCACGTCGGCATATTCAATGAACGTTCAGGACGGATAAAGTCGAAGTATTCGCGTATGGACGTGGAAATGTCTGCGGGAATTTCCCCGGGCTTGTTAATCGATGAGGTTTGTAAATCTTTCTTTCCGGCAAGGTTTATCTTCGCCGCTCCTACTCGCTCTATGACTTGCCGTCGTGTCTGAAGCCAAAGTTCGCCGCAGGGGTCCTCAGTTCGTGAAATGCTCGAGCGCAGGGAAGGTAAATTTCCTATAGCTTCCCCAAGGCTAATTTGTTCTTTAGGCTCTAACGGTCGGGGAACTCCCAAATCTTGACCTTTACGAACTCCAACGATGATCACTCGGTGACGTTTCTGCGGGATTCCGTAGTTTTCAGCCCTGATAAGGAAGTCTGTTGTGTCGAGTTTCTGACCTGCATTAGAGGAGACCATTGAGTATAAGTCATAAGAAAGACCGTCTGTCGGATTCTCCAAGTCTCGTCTAATCAAATTGAACATGCCTTGACCTTTATTGACCGATGATAAGAGCCCCTTGACGTTTTCCATGACAAATACGGCCGGCCGGTGTTCTTGAATAATATGTAGATATTCGCGATACAAGAAATGCTTGTGATCCTGCTCGAAATTTTTATCGTGCACTCGCCGGGAGCGGCCGGCGAGCGAGTATGCTTGGCAAGGGGGGCCGCCAATGAGAACCCACGGACCTGTATGAGGATCAAGGGCTTTCTTGATAATTTGGTCTGATTCGATTCGCGAATCCTCGCCGAGCTCGAACTGATGAACCTCATCCGCAGCATGTTTATACGAGAGTTGGAAAGCTTCATCTTCCATCAGCTCGGCAACGTCAATCTCCTTATGTAGGAATTTATCCAACAAAGCGGTGTGGCCATCACCAGAGGCCCTGAAATGCCGCATGGCACTGCGCAAGCGTAAGGTGCGGACAGCGGAAGCTTCCATCTCGATGGAAGCAACGGTCTGGAATGCTATAGAGCCTGACGCGTCCTTAACACTTGAAAATCCTTCGTTCAGCCCACCCGGACCAGCAAAGACATCGATAACTGGGATCACCAAGGGTACCTCCATTGCGGCCGGATATAGCGTAATAACGTTACCAGGTTACGAGGACAGTAATGTGCCACTCGGGAAGGATGCCTGGTTGGGGACAAGCACTGCATCATGGATCGTTAGCGTTGATCAAGGATTCCTCTGATTGCGTCAGGACCAGGCGACGACGAGGCGGGCGGCTTGGCGGGGGATGGTTACGTCGATGCCGGTGAGGTCCGTGAAGCGGCGGAGCCGGTTCATGAGGGTGTTGCGGTGGCAGAAGAGCTGGTCGGCGGACTGGGCGATGCTGCCGGTAGTCAGGTAGGAACGGACGGCTTCCTCTAGTCGTGCTCGCTCCGCCGGTCCGCTTTGGGCGAGTGCCACTTCAACGTCGGGGACTACGGGGACGCCGGTTTCCGAGAGGCGGTGGCGGGCGAGCCGTGCCCAGGCGTTGCGCATGGTGAGCGCCTGCCGGTCGCTGTCTTCGACCAAAGAGGCCAAGGCGCGGGCGGCTTGTGCGGCGACGCGCAGATCCGCGAGGCCGCGCACCTGCTCAACCAGTCCGCACCTGATCTGCCTCACCTGCTCGACGGCTTCCCTGACTGCGCTGCCGGGGCGGTCGTCGGCTGCCCAGAAGGCGACCAGCCCGTCGGGCAGCGGGTGGGTGAACACTTCGGTACCACGGCGGGAAGCCGCGGCGATTACGACACGGAGGGCGGCGGCGTCGTCCGTTGTTGCTGCGGCGACGACGAGGGGTGCGTCCTGATCGATGCCGAGCTCGTCGGCAATCCGGGTCAGCATTTCCGGGGCCGGGCTGACCGGTCCGAACATGGTGGCGACGTGGCCCTGCCGCACGGAGGACGCTTCCTGGGCCATGCGCTGGCGCTCGGCAATGTAGGTGGCCTGGGTCTGGGCGGCGTAGGAGTCCACCACCTGCCACACCGTCTCCGCCCTGCGCACCAGCAGCTCGGCGTCGCCCGGATCCGCCAGCGCCATGAGCTCGCCCCAGATGACGGTGAAGTCTATCCGGATGGCCGTCATCAGCGACTCCACGGGGATGCCGGCCCGGGCACGGGAGACGCCGACGTCCAGGGAGATGTTCTGCCGTTCGGCCACCAGGCGGTCGCTGTCCGCGCCGGGGCGCAGGCTTTCGATCAGCGACGCGAACGAGGCGGCGCCGGTGCGGCGGATCTCGCTGGCGGGGAGGACGCCGTCCCGGTAGTCGTCGAGTTGCAGGACGCGCTCGATGAAAAGGTCCGTCAGCGCGTCCACAGACAACTGGTCCAGCAGGCCGTTCCAGCGGGCGGCCGATGCGGCGTCGTCGTCGTTCTTTTGTTTCCTGTGTATTGCCATGGTGTTATCCGCCCCGATTTTTGTGCTTTTGCACATTCTAGTCCTCGAAACCCGCGACTTTTCGTGCGGGTGTGATGCGGCGCACTCTGGCAGGCTGGATGCATTCCCAGTCCGTTGCGCACCGTTCGGCACAACGGGCAGTCCGAACACCAAGCGTGGAGGAACCATGTCACAAACCCTGAACCTCGAGGCCGGGGCCACCCGGAAGATTACCGACAAGGAGGCGATGAAGGTCTCCATGGGCGCCCTCATCGGCACCGCGATGGAGTGGTACGACTTCTTCCTCTTCAGCGCCGCGGCTGCGCTGGTGTTCAACGTCCAGTACTTCGCCAACGAGAACGCCACGGCGGCGGCGCTGGCTTCCTTCGCCACCTTCGGCGTGGGCCTGGTGGCGCGTCCGCTGGGCGGCATGTTCTTCGGTGCCATGGGCGACAGGATCGGCCGCCGCAAGACCCTGATGGTCACCATTGTGGGCATCGGCGCGGTGACCGGGCTGATCGGCCTGCTGCCGACGTACGCCGCGATTGGCATTGCCGCTCCGGTGCTGCTGGTGCTGCTGCGCGTGTTCCAGGGCCTGTTTGTGGGCGGCGAGTGGTCCGGCGCCATGACCATTGTGGTGGAGAACGCGCCGCTGGAGCGCCGTGCCCGCTACGCCGCGCTGCCTCAGATCGGTTCGCCCATCGGCACCATCCTCTCCTCCGGCGGCTTCTTCCTGATGACGCTGTTCTTCTCGCAGGAGAGCTTCAACTCGTTCGGCTGGCGCATCCCGTTCCTGGCGGCCATCCCGATGCTCCTGATCGCCCTCTACATCCGCAGCCGGCTCGAAGAGTCCCCGGTCTTCACCGAGCTGATGGAGCACGACCAGGTGGAGAAGGCTCCGATCCGCACCACGCTGCGGGAGTCTTGGAAGCACATCATCATCGGCATGGCCGCGGCCCTGCTGGGCGTCGGCGGCTTCTACCTGGTCACCGCGTTTGTGGTCTACTACGGCGTGGCCATCCTGGGCTACTCCGCGCAGCTGATGCTGCTGGGCGGCATGATCGCCGCCATCGTGGAAATCCCCATCCTGATCCTGGGCGGACGACTGGGCGAGCGCTACGGCTGCAGCCGCGTGATCCTGGTGGGCGGCATCGCCTCCGCCATTGCCGCCGTTCCGTCCTTCATGCTGGTGGCCAGCGGCAACCCCGTACTGGTGGTCATCGGCATGGTCCTCGCCGTTGCAACGCTGTCCTTCCCGTACGCCGCCTCCGGCACCGTGCTGACCGGCCTGTTCCCGGCCCGCACCCGCTACACCGGCGTGGGCTTCGCGCAGAACACCGCCGGCATGCTCTCCGGCTTCGTGCCGCTGCTGGCCACCGGGCTGGTGGCCTCGGCCGGAAACCACTGGTGGCCCGCCGCCGCGATGCTGGTGTTCCTGAGCCTGTTCACCGCCGTCGCCGGTGCCGTGGCCCCGCGCATGAGCGTGGACCTGCCCGGCTTCAAGCACTAAATTCAACGTACGACGACGAACCCGACCCGCTTCCGGCGTCGACCTTCCTGATGAAAGAGCTCCACACTATGTCCCAGTCAGCCGGCCACCTGATAGTCCGCCAGCTTGAGGCACACGGCGTCCGCCGCGTGTATTCCGTCCCGGGGGAGAGCTTCCTCGATGTGCTGGACGGGCTGCATGATTCGACCGTGTCCACGGTGGTCTGCCGCCAGGAGGGTGGCGCCGGGTTCATGGCGCTGGCCGAGGGGCGCAAGACCGGGATCCCGGGCATCGCGATGGTCACCCGCGGGCCGGGCGCGGCTAACGCGATGATCGCCGTGCACACCGCGTGGCAGGACGCAACGCCGCTGGTGCTCTTTGTCGGCCTGATCCCGATGGCGGACCGGGGACGGGACTCGTTCCAGGAGTTCAGTCTGGAGGGCTGGTTCTCGACCACGGCCAAGCGCGTGGTGGTGCTTGACGACGAAAACCGCGCTGCGGAGACCGTGGCCGAGGCGATGCAGCTGGCGGTGTCCGGCCGGCCCGGGCCCGTGGTGGTCGGCCTGCCGGAGGACGTGCTGGTCCGGCTGACCGACGCCCCGGTGGTTCCGCCACGGGCGCTGGCAGCTGCCGTGCCGCCGCCGGCCGCGATGGAAGAACTGGCCAATCGGCTGGCCGCTGCCGCCCGCCCGCTGATCATTGTTGGTGGCGACGGCTGGGGTAACGACGGCGGGGCTCTCGCCCAGTGGGCGGCTGAGGCGCAGGTTCCGGTGGCCGCGGACTGGCGGGCGTACGACGTCGTTCCGCACAGCTCTCCGGCGTGGGCCGGCTGGCTGGGCTACGGCCGCGCGGACACGCTGGCCGCCCGGCTGGACGAGGCCGACCTGCTGTTGTTTGTCGGGTGCGGGCGTACCGATGTGCTCAGCGACGGCTACACCAAGGGCTTCAACGCGCCGACCGTGCTGGTGCTGCCGGACCCGGATGCCGCGACACATTCCGGCCGGATCGACCTGCACCTGGCGGTGTCGCCGTCGTCGTTTGTTGCGGCGTTGCCTGCTGCTGATGAGGCGCGCGGGAGCCGGGGGAGCGGCTGGATGGAAGCACTCGCCGAGGACCAGCGCCGGTATGCCACGCCGCGGTCGGATAACAGCCCCGGCGTGGACCTGGGCGTGGCCTTCGGCGTGCTGGAAGACCGGCTGCCCGCGGACAAGGTGGTCACGTACGGCGCCGGCAACGCGACACTCTGGGGCCACCGCTACCTGACCCACCACGGGTTCGGCTCGCTGATCGGGCCGCGCAACGGGGCCATGGGGCTGGCCGTTCCGGCCGCCGTTGCCGCATCTTTGATCGAGCCCGACCGGCAGGTGGTGGCGGTCTGCGGCGACGGCGACTTCCTGATGAACGCGCAGGAACTGGCCGTGGCAGCGGCGCACGGTGCCGCCCCGGTGGTGATCGTGGTGGACAACGGGATCTACGGCACGATCGTGCTGCACCAGCGCAACCACTACCCGGATCGGCCGTCCGGCACCTCAATGGTCAACCCCGACTTCGCCGACTGGATCCGAAGCTTCGGCGGGCACGGCGAACGGGTCGAGAAGACCGAAGAGTTCGGGCCCGCGCTGGAGCGTGCGCTGTCCAGCGGAAAGTTGGCGCTGCTGCACCTGGTGACCGATCCGGAGACGATGCCGCCGGGGACCGCGAACGCGCCGGAAGAGCTGGCCGAGGTTGCCGTGGAAGAAGGCGCGCGATGAAACTGGACCTGATCCTGCGCGACGCCGACATCATCACGCTTGAGGCCGACCGTCCCCGGGCCACTTCCGTGGGAGTGCTCGGTGGACGGATTGCCGGCTTTGATGAGGAGCTTGAGGGGTGCACGGCTCAGCGGGAAGTCTCGCTGGGCGGCGCCACCGTGGTGCCCGGCTTCATCGACGCGCACTGCCACACCACGTGGTGGGGGCTGGGCCTGGGCGCCGTCGAACTGGAGCAGGCCCGCGGCCTGGAGGAGCTCTACGCGCTGCTTGAAGCCGAGGTCCGGCGGCTGGACGCGGTGCCCGACGGCGCCCGTGACTCCTGGGTCAACGGCACCGGCTTCAACCACAAGCACCATGGCGGGGCCTTCCCGGACATCCGCCGGCTGGACGAGATCACCGGCGACCGGCCGCTGTACCTGCGGCACGTCTCCGGGCACCTGTCCATCACCAACTCCGCCACCTTGCGCTTGGCCGGCGTCTTCGCGCCCGGCTTCGCCGACCCCACCGGCGGTGCGGTGTTGCGCGGGCCGGACGGCTATCCGACCGGCGTGGTTGAAGAGTCCGCGCAGCAGCTGATCCAGAACCTGCTGCTGCCGTATCCGGTGGAGCGGATCGTCGAGGCGCTGGACGCGGCAACCACGCGCTACGCCGCCGAAGGCATCACCAGTTTCACCGAAGCAGGCATCGGCGGCGGTTGGATCGGGCACAGCCCGGTGGAAGTGCAGGCGTATCTGACTGCGAAGCGGGCCGGCAAGCTGCACGCCCGTGCCCAGCTGATGCCGGCGCTGGATTCGCTGCGGCCGATCGAGGCGAATGCTGCCGATATGCACGGCACCGGTTCCGGCCGAGGGCTGGACCTCGGCGCCGTCGCAGGCTTCGGCGACGAGTGGGTGTCGCTGGGACCGGTGAAGGTGTTCATGGACGGCTCGCTGCTGGGCGCGACCGCGGCAGTCACCGAGGACTACTGCGGCCACCAGCACAACACCGGTTACCTGCTGGATTCGCCCGAGGCCTACCGCGAACGCGTCGACGCCGCCTACCGGGCCGGCTGGCCGATCGCGCTGCATGCGATCGGCGATGCGGCCATCGACCTAGCCACAGACATTATTGTTGGCTGCCAGGAGCGCTACGGCCGGAACCACTTGCCCAACCGGATCGAGCACTTCGGCATCGCCCGGCCGGACCAGCTGGCTCCTGTCGCTGCCGCCGGGATCGCCGTCGCCCCGCAGGCCGCCTTCATCGGTCCGCTGGGCGACCAGTTCGCTGCCTTGGTGGGGCCCGAGCGCGAAGGCTGGCTGTACCGGGGCCGCTCGCTGGTGGATGCAGGCATCCTGGTGGCCGGCAGCTCCGACCTGCCGGTGGCCGACAACAACGTGCTCCGCGCCATGCAGTCCTGGGTGGACCGGCGCACCGAACAGGGCAAGATCCTTGGGGGAGCGGCCGAAGGCCTTACCGCCGAGGAAGCGCTGCGGACCTACACGGACTGGGCTGCGCGGGCCACCGGCACCGCCGACCAGAAGGGCACGCTGCGCCGGGGCAAGCTGGCGGACTTTGCGGTGCTCTCCGGGTCGCCGCTGGCCGCGCCCGACATATCCGCCCTTGAAGTGCTGGCCACGATTGTCGGCGGTGAATTCAGCTACGACCGGCTGAATTCACACATCGCTGCCAGCCCCGCACCCGAGTCTCTCTTCGCGCCCGAGCCGGGCGCCGCCGTCGTTCGCTGAACATCCACACGTCAGACCGAGCCGTTAGGATTCCACCCATGACCACCACCTCCGCCCAGGGCGCCCCGTCCGTCTCCGACGACGACGCGCGCGCCTTCCTGCACGACTTCCGCTCGATGAGCACGTTCGGGGCCACGCCGGGCGGGGGAGTGGACCGCCAGGCGGCGACGTTCGTCGACGGCCAGACGCGGACCTGGTTCCGCGGCCTGGTGGAAGGCCACGGCTTCGACGTCCGCTACGACCAGGTTGGGAACCAGTTCGCGCTGCTCGAGCTGGCGCCCGGCGCCCCGTACATCGCGGTGGGCTCGCACCTGGACTCGCAGCCGCTGGGCGGGCGGTTCGACGGCGCCTACGGCGTGCTGGCCGGAGCCCACGCGGCGATCCGGCTGAAGCAGCGGCTTGCGGCAGAGGGCACGGTACCGGCGTTCAACATCGCCGTGATCAACTGGTTCAACGAGGAGGGCTGCCGGTTCAAGCCCTCCATGATGGGCAGCTCCGTCTTTACCGGCAAGCTGCCCGCCGAGCAGGTCCTGGCCACCACCGATCCGCGCGGCACCACCGTCCGCGAGGCGCTGGAGGCGATCGGGACAATCGGCGACTTTTCGCTGGATCTAGCCGCGTATGTGGAGATCCATATTGAGCAGGGGCGGTCGCTTGAGGACGCCGGACTGACCATCGGTCTGGTCGAATCCACCTGGGGCGCCAACAAGTACGAGTTCATGGTGCACGGGGAGCAGGCGCACACCGGCGCCACCGTGATCGCCGACCGGCACGACGCGCTGCTCGGGGCGTCCTCGCTGGTGGTTGCCGCGCGGGAGATCGCGGACGAGTTCAGCACCGACGAGCATTCCGTCATCACCTCCTGCGGGGAGTTCACGGTCTACCCGAACTCGCCCGTGGTGGTGGCCAGCCGGGTGGAACTGTTGGTCGATGTGCGCAGTACCGACCCGGACGTGCTGGCCGCAGCCGACGCCGAGCTGCACCGGCGGGTGGCCGAGATCGAGCGGAAGGCGAGCGTGCGGATCGAGCGCGGCGCCGAACACGTCTGGGCCGCCAAGGCCTACGACGAGGCCGGCATGCGCCTTGCTGCCAAGAGTGCCGAGGCGCTGGAACTGCCGTATGGAACCGTCCGCACGCTGGCCGGGCACGATTCGACCAACATGAAGGACATCGTCCCCACGATTATGCTGTTCGTGCCCAGCGTCGAGGGCATCTCCCACAACGAGAAGGAACTGACCAACGACGACGACATGCTCGCCGGGGTGGATCTGCTCACCGAGGTGCTGGGGCGCGTGGTGGTGGGCGACTTCGTTTCGCCGAACGCCTAGGAGGACTGACAAGGCCGTTCCTGTGTCAGTGCTTGCTAAAAGCGTGCCCTGCGGCGGCGTGTCGCAATACCTCCGGTGGGATCATCGAATCGGGGGATTTGCAGCCAGCGAAGGAGCGGATCATGGCACGCGGATCGGGAATCATCGAGCGGTTCTACCGGGAAATCATGGAGGGAGGGAACCTGGACCTGATCGACCAGCTGGGCAGTGAGAGCTACACCGATCACGAGGAGCCCATGCCGGGGCAGCCGTCAGGTCTGGATGGCATCAGGTTCTACGTCGACACGTTCAGGAAGGCGTTCCCGGACATCAAGGCGAAGAGTATCGAACCCACGATGACTGATGGGGACCTGGAGGCGGCCCGGGTCGTCCTCACCGGCACCCACCAGGGTGAACTGATGGGGACTGCCCCCACCGGCAACACTGTGGAGTTCGGCGGCATCGACATCATCCGTGTTCAGGACGGCAAAGCGGTTGAGCATTGGGGAGCAACGGACATGCTGAAACTGATGCAGCAGATCGGCGCCGTTAAATTGTAACCAGCCGCGACGGCGAGAGAGCCGGCGTTGAACTGCACCCCGAAAGTTGAACTCGAAATTTTGAGTCTGCTTATCCGAGGTGCAGTTCCTTGTGCTTGGCGGTGCAGCGTCACATGTAATGTGGATCGTATGGGAGCCCGCGACAGGGTCAACGACTATCGGCGTCGGCGTCGGATACGGGAGCAGGGATACCGCCCCGTGCAATTGTCGGTGCCCGACGTGCGCACCGAGCAGTTCGCCTCCGAGGCGCATCGGCAGGCCGCCGCAGTGGCAGCCGCCGGCAGTGACAGCGATAACCAGGACTTCATCGAAGCCGTGTCGATCGCGTGGGACGAGTGAACTGCGGCGATATCTGGACCGTGGCAGGCAGCGTGTACGTGACCAAGACGGACTGCCCTCATCATCCGTCCTGTGGATGACGACTGCGGCAGTAGATAACCCCTCACTCAGAATCCCGCAACCCAGCTACGTAGATCAACAAGCTCACCCCGTCAGCGAAGCAGCTTGCCCTGGTCCGGAGGAGGCCCCGGACCAGGGCAGGCTACAACGGTTGGGCGTCGGAAATGCCGGGTTTCATGAACCGACGACGTAGTAACCTCCATTGAGCGCGTCGACGAGGATTCTCACCGGCTGCTTCTGAAGCTGGCCTGACAACAACCAGTTTGGCTTCCATACGAGTTCATGGCTTGCGATTTCTTTCACTCTAGGGTTCTGCGCCAGACGCAAATGGCGGACGGCGACCGTGCCTACCAACCGGGCGGCTTTGTCTCTTGCCGCTTCGAAGCTTGTGCTGTTCCAACCTGGATCGCTGACTTCGTGGCGCACCGCATCTACGGCCACCGGCTCCAACTCCGGCCAGGGATCGGTGATGAATGCCTTGCCCGTGTAGCGATCCACCAGGGTATTCATCCGCTCCTGACGCAGCGGGTTCCGGAACTTCGGGACAGCAAAGGTATGCACGAAACCTGAAAACGGGTGGTACTGAAGCTCTTCTGCTCCACGCACCAGCCCCGGAGCTTTCGCGCGCACAACGTTCCACGCCTGGTCCGCGGTGACAGCGGGGGCGAACTTCACCCCACTCATTTCTCGCGGCCCGCCATTTCTGCCTGGGCTGCCAAATGCTGGTCTTGTCCGAGCATCAGCGAGGCCGGGATCGGTCCGATTTTCGCTGTCTCATCGAGGGCGCGTTGGATCGACTGTGGCACGGCATGGGAGTCCTGTGTCAGAAGGGATCCGATGATCATGGCTGCGGTCGAGGAAACGATCCCGATAACCATGGGGTCGAGTCCCGTCTTGTCGCTCATTCCCAGGAGTTCCCACAGAACGGAACTGGCTGTTCCCGCCAGCATCGAGGCGATCGCGCCGACGGTGTTGGCTTTCTTCCACCACACCGCGCAGATGTACGCAGGAACGAACGCGCTGCCCAGAACCGTCGTCGAGAAAATGACGATGGCGGCGACGGCAGGCGGGTCGAAGGCGGCGATGAGGAAGCCAACAGCAGCCAAGGCAAGCACGATGACGCGCGATACCCAGACGCTCTGCCGGTCGGACATGTTCTTGTTGATGAACCGGGCGTAAATGTCCTGGCTCGCAATAGTCCCGGATTGCAGGAGCAAGGCGTCGGCGGTCGACATGATGGCCGCCATGATCGCTGCCATCACGATGCCGATGGCGAAGTTGGGCAGGACTTCCGCCGCCACTGCAAAGACTGCCGTTTCAGGGTTGGCCAGGGTAGGGACAAGAAGCAGTGCGAAAACGCCGATGATGTAGGGGCCGGGGATGAAGAGCAGGTTGAAGATTAGGGAATAGACGCCTGCCCTGCGGGCGACGCTGGGCCGTTTCATAGCCATGTGGCTCACGACGACGTGTGGCCATCCCATGTATCCCACGGAGAAGATCAGCAGCGCGCCGATGACGATTCCCCACTGGCCTTCGAAGGCCAGGTCTTTGCCCCACATGGTCAACAGGGAGGAATCAAGTTCGGCAACCTTTTGGTTGCCTGCACTCCAGCCACCGACGGCGTTCAGCGTGGCAATCAGAATCCACACCATACCGACGAGCATGATGATCGCCTGCACGAAGTCGGTATAGGCGACGGCGAGGTATCCGCCGAGGAACGTGTAGAGCACGATGACACCGACGGCTACTGCCAGAGCGACCGGATAGGGAACTCCCGAAACCATCTCCAGGCCCCGGCCGCCGGCGATGAACTGGGCCAGCACGTAAAAGAAGATGCAAAAGAGTGCAATGGGAGCGGCGACGGCCCTCGTCCACTTCGACGGATACCTGTGTTCCAGATACTCGATAGAGGTGATCGAGCCTAGGATCTGCGAGAGTTTTCGCATCCTCCGGCCGAGCACGGAGAGGTTGAGTATGCCGCCACCGAGATCGCCGAGCGCGTACCACATGCCGAAGTAGCCCTGCGTATATCCGAGTGAACCGGCGCCGAGGAACATGTAGCCGGACATCGAAGAGCTTTGCAACCGCAGGGCCGTTACGCTCGGTCCCAGACTTCGCCCACCGAGCAAGTACCCTTCCGCACCTTTGCTGCTGCGGCGCATCGCCCAGATGCCGATGGCAACCATAGCCACGAAGTAGATCAGCAGAAAGAGAATCTCAATTTTCATTTTCGGACTCCACATCTTCCCGGGTCCAACCGCGCGAGAGCCACACAAAGACCACCGTGTACAGGATCCAAAACGCAGGAACACCTACGAGCATTGCAGTCGTAAAGACCGGCAAATTGAACATGACCGGCTTCCTCCCCTCAAGGTCGATGAACCAAAGTGCTAGGACAGTGTGTCCTGAACCACAGAGGAACGATTAATGGCTACTCTTACACGGATGGGAGAGAAGAAGGCGTGACAAATAGCAGCGATAACAGCGCATCCCGGACAATCCGTCCGGAATCTTCCTCTTTAACCGTCCGCAGCATCGTTGCCCTGCCAGAAGTCGCAACTGGCAGGCCTGAGATTGTTGCCGGGGCCAGCGGCCTGGACCGTGCAGTGCGCTGGATTCACGTGCTTGAAACGGAAGCAGTGGGTCAGTTTGTTTCCGGTCAGGAATTGGTGCTCTCCACAGGCAGGGGGTGGCCATCAGACATCGAACTTCGGGACTACGTAGGAAGTCTTTCAGCAGCCGATGTTGCGGGCCTGGTCATCGAACTCGGTACGCGGTTCAGCAGAGTCCCGACCGCGTTGTTGGAGGCATGCGATCATCACGGCCTGCCCTTGATTGCCCTGCATGTGCCCACCAAGTTCGTGGCCATCACTGAAGCGGTGCACCGGCACATCTTGGCCCACCATCTGGAGGCACTGCGAACTCGGGATCGTATCCATGCCCGCTTCGCAGATCTGGTCCGCAACGGTGCACCGAACGAACATATTGTCCAAGAAGCGTCTGGTTTGCTCGGGACCTCGTTGGTACTTGAGGACCTTTCACACAGGATGGTCATTTTTGCTTCCGCAGGTGCATCGGACGAGGAGGCATTGCAGGATTGGCGTCCGCGTTCGCGTCTCGCCCACGAACAGGGCAACCATAAAAGGCTTGCCGTGCCGGTCGAAGCCCGTCAGCGACGTTGGGGCTACCTTGTGACGCTGGAAGGGGACGCGCTTCCCGGCGAGGCCGAGCTCATCCTTGGACAGGCCGCGCTGGCGCTATCGCTGGAACTCCTCGCCAGCCAGACACCCGACCCATGGTCGCGCGTCAGCCATAGTCGACTGCTGGGCATCCTGTTAGAACGAAGGCTCTGCAGCTGGGCAGACGTCAGGCACCGTCTTGAGGCCTCGGGCTTCTCCACCGAGAACCGGCTCTTCGCCGGTCTCGGCATCCGGCTGGATCCTTCGGACGGCCGTTCCTCAGAAGGGGAAATCGAAGAATTGCGGGCCGCGCTGATGGAGTCCGCGAATAGTGTTGGAGCGGATCTGATCTGTGCCACGGCACCTTCCGCATCACCGGCCGTTATGGCAGCGCTATCTGTTCGTTCGACGACGCCGGATATGGACGGAACGGTCAACGAGGTCATTGCGCGATGCCGAGAACGGATAGGTGTACACGTCGTGACGGCGGGATTCGTGGCCGAGGATGTGTCGGCTCTTGCGCGTTCACTCGATGAAGCCGTGCACCTAATGAGCGTGGGAGTGCCGGTGGGGTCTTCCCCTACCCCGATCATCCGTCGTACTAGTCGTGAGGAACTGCCGCTGCTGTTGCATAACATGTACTCGGATCCCAGGTCGCAGAGCTTCGTGGAAAGGACGCTGGGGCCGCTACTGATTCATGACGCCCAACATGGAACCGACCTCCTGAAGGTTCTGGCCGCATATCTAGAGCACCCGGGAAACCGCACTCTTGCCGCATCGAAAAGCCATCTTTCGAGGTCGGTGTTCTACCAGCGGCTTGCCGTCATCGAAAACCGCCTTGGGCATGCCTTGGACGACGGCGCCATGGTCGCTACCTTGTACGCCGCCTTGCTGATCTATCGCCAATCCGCCTCAACGTAAAACTCTTACTCGACGGGGCCGCGAGCTTCGCGTGGAAAGGGGTGCAGGAAGGATCAGCTGGCGAGGCACCCCAATGACCTACGCCGTGTCTGCGGCACCGGTCAGGGCGCTGAGGACTCGTGCGCCTTCTTCATCGAGGTAATCGGCGAAGTAGGCGGCGATCGCGTTGCGGGCGGTGTTGCCGGCTGCGAGGGCATCGCCGGCGGCGATGGCCTGGAAAATGGCGCGATCCCGCTCGACGGCTTCTTCCATGGCCGCTGTGGAGTTTCCGGAGCGTTCCATCCGGTCATTCATGAGGTTGAGGATGGATCCGGCGACTGCTTCGCCGCAGATCCGCAACAGGCTGTTGTGGCTGGCCTCCCAGACTGCAGTGTGGAAATCCAAGTCGGCGCGGTTGAAGCTGTCCGAGCCGTTGGCGACTTCCGCTTCCATGCGCTCGACGGCGTCGCGCATTTTCTCGACTTGTTCCTCAGTGTGCAGGACTGCGGCGAGCTGGCAGGCGGCGCTCTCCAGCACAATGCGGAACTGCACCAGTTCCGAAAGGGACAGCGAGGCGATGCGGGCCATGGTGGTGAAGGAGCGTCCGAGGCTGTCGGGTGAGACAGCGAGGACTTCCGGCCCGCTGCGCCCGCCGGGACGGGACGCGATCAGTCCTTGGCTCTGCAGGACGCGCAGGGCTTCACGGATGGTGGGCCGGCTGACCGAGAACTGCACCATGAGTTCGCGTTCGCTCGGAAGGTGCTGGCCCGGCTCGATCTCTCGGGAGAGGATTGCCTCTTCGATCTGCTGCACCACGCGCTCGTAGGTCAGCGTGGGCACCGCCGGCGTGAAGGTCAGCTTGCTCATGAGGTGCCTTCCGTCGTCGTAATTTGCAACCTCTGTCAGTAAAGATTGCCCTCGAAATGAGCTTTACGCAACTGGTAAGACCATGTAACTAGGTAGAAATATAGACATGGGATGGTGTTGGATAGATCACATCACTGAAGTGTCGTTCCTAATCGATGGAGAACGCTATGCGCCTGAGTAAGAATTACGGCCGTGCGGCAGTTGTACTGCTGGCCGGATCGCTGTCCTTGACTGCCTGCTCGGCCGGGTCCGGGGGCTCTACGGCCGACGGCGCTGCGGAGAATACCGCCGTCACCGTGGCGTTGACCGGGGAACCGGTGAACCTGGACTTCACGACGACGGCGGGCGCGGCGATTCCCCAGGCGCTGATGTCCAATGTGTACGAAGGGCTGGTGGAGATCGACCAGGAGGGCGAAATCCAGCCGCTGCTGGCGGAGTCCTGGGAACTGAGCGAGGACCGCAAGACCTACACGTTCAAGCTTCGTGAAGGGGCAACGTTCTCCAACGGGGAGGCCTTTACCGCGGAAGACGTGAAGTTCAGCATTGAGCGCGTCCAGTCCGATGCCTGGGTCTCCAGCCTGAAGGCCAAGATGGACGTGGTGGATTCCGTCGAGGTGGTCAGCGACACCGAAGTCGCGGTCACCCTTAAGCAGCCCAGCAACGCCTGGCTGTTCGACATGGGCACGCTGGTGGGCGCGATGTTCGACCCGAGCGGCGTGGATGATCTGGCCAACACCGCCATCGGCACCGGTCCGTACGCTATTGAGGCGTGGAACCGCGGTCAGTCCATCGAGCTGGCGGCCCGCGACGACTATTGGGGCGAGAAGCCCGGCGTTCAGACTGCATCGCTGCGCTACTTCGCCGACGCCGTCGCCACCACCAACGCGCTGCAGTCCGGCGACGTGGACGTGGTCTACAACATGCAGGCACCGGAGCTGCTCTCCAGCTTCGAAAGCGACGACAAGTTCCAGGTTCTGGAGGGCACGTCCAACGGTGAGATTGTCCTGTCCATGAACAACAACGAGGCACCGTTCGACGACGTGCGCGTCCGCCAGGCCGTGATGCACGCGATCGACCGCCAGGCGGTGGTGGACACCGCGTGGAACGGCTACGGCACCGTGGTCGGCGGCCCGGTTCCGCCGACGGACCCGTACTACGAAGACCTCAACGACGTCTACCCGTACGATCCGGCCAAGGCGAAGGAACTGCTGGCTGAAGCCGGCGCGGAGAACCTGAACATCACCTTCACCGTGCCCACTCGTCCCTATGCCACTGCCGTCTCCGAGATCGTGGTGTCGCAGCTGGCCGAAGTGGGAATCAACGCGAAGATCGAGTCCTCCGAGTTCCCGGCAGTGTGGCTGGATGAAGTCTTCACCAAGCAGGACTACCAGATGTCCGTGGTGCTGGCCGTGGAGGGCCGGGACGTGCTCTCGATGTTCAACAACCCGGACTACTACCTGGGCTACGACAACTCCAAAATCAAGGACAAGGCTGCGGAAGCCGACGCCGCGGACGAGGCTGGCTACGTCTCCGGAATGCAGGACGTGGTCCGCACCATCGTTGACGACGCCGCTGCCAACGTTCTGTTCATCTTCCCCAACATTGTGGTGGCCGATGCGAACGTAACCGGGATCCCGGCGAACTCCGTCACCGAGGCGCTGGACCTGACCAACATCGGCTGGAAGTAAGCTCTACAACCTCGAGTAAGGAGGGGCCGGCGTGGCAATCCGTTTGCTGATCAACCTGGCCCGGTTTGTGGTCACCTACGTGGCCGCTACGGTGCTGGTGTTCCTGTTCATGCGCACCATCCCGGGCGATCCGGCGCAGATTGCGCTGGGCGTGAATGCCACGCCGGAACTGCTCGCCCAGACGCGGGCGGAATTCGGTACGGACCGGCCCCTCATCGTGCAGTATTTCGACTGGGCCTTGGGGCTGCCCTTCGGGGATTTCGGCATCTCATATGTGACGCGGCAGGACATCAGCCCGCTGGTGCTGGACCGGGTGCAGGTCAGCCTGATCCTCGTGGTGCTGGCGATGATCGTCGCGTTGCTGATCGCGATTCCTTTCGGGACCTACGCCGCGGTCAAGCACCGCAATCCCAGCGGCATTGTGATCAGCGGGATCAGCCAGCTGGGCGTTGCGGTGCCGAACTTCCTGGCCGGCATCCTGCTGGTGGTGGTCTTCGCCGTCGGGCTGGGTTGGTTCCCGGCCAACGGCTGGACGCCGCCGGGGGAGGACTTCGGCGACTTCCTGTCCCGGGTGTTCCTGCCGGTGCTGGCACTCGCCTCCGTTCAGGGCGCCATCCTGACCCGGTATGTCCGCTCGGCCGTCATGGAGGTGATGAGCGAAGACTATCTGCGCACGGCCCGGGCGAAGGGCCTCGGCAAGCTGGAGGCCCTGGTCAAACACGGCCTGCGCAACGCCTCCATTCCGGTCCTGACCGTGACCAGCGTGCAGCTGGCGGCGCTGATCATCGGCGCCGTGGTGATCGAGCGGGTCTTCGTCATACCGGGCTTGGGCTCGATGCTGCTGGACGCGGTGGGCAACCGCGACCTGCTGACCGTGCAGTCCGTGGTGATGGTGCTGGTGGCCATCACCCTGATCATCAACCTGGTGGTGGACGTGCTCTACACCGTCCTTGACCCCCGCATCCGGAAGAAGGCGTAGTGACAGCCGAGCCCGCCGTCGTCGTCCGCAGTTCCCGGCGCAAGCCGGCACCCACCCTCCTGATCGGGGCGTCCCTGGTTGCCCTGGTGGTGCTGGCCGCGCTGGTCTCCCTGGTCTGGACTCCTTACGATCCGGTGCAGGCGTTCCCCGCCGACCGGCTGCAGGGTTCCAGCGCCGAGCACCTGATGGGCACTGACCGCTACGGGCGCGACGTGTTCTCCGGGATCCTGTACGGGGCACGGATCACCCTGCTGGTGGGGCTGATCGCCGTCGGCATTGCGCTGGTGATCGGCACGCCGCTAGGCATCCTGGCCGGCATGCGCGGCGGCGCCACCGAAGAAGTAACCATGCGCGGGGCGGACATTCTGCTGGCCTTTCCCGCGCTGCTGGTGGCCATCATGTTCGGCGCCGTCTTCGGGGCGAGCACGCTGACGGCGATGCTGGCCATCGGGATCGGGTCCATCCCTGGCTTTGCGCGGGTGGCCCGCAGCGGCACCCTGCAGGTGATGAGCACCGAATACGTGCTGGCGGCGAAAGCCTCGAGCCAGAGCGCGTTCCGGATTGCCCGGCGGCATGTGCTGCCGAACATCGCAGGCATGGTGGTGGTGCAGTGCTCGGTTTCCTTCGCGATCGCGGTGCTGGCCGAGGCCGCCCTGTCCTTCCTGGGCTTAGGGACGCCGCCGCCGGTGCCGTCCTGGGGGCGGATGCTGCAGGAGTCACAGCAGTTCCTGGGCACCTACCCGATGCTGGCCGTCTGGCCCGGCGCGGCCATTGCCGTGGCGGTGCTGGGCTTCAACCTGCTGGGCGACGGACTGCGCGATAAGTTCGACCCGAAACTGAACGGAGAGCGCTGAGCATGGACAGGACTGCGAACAACGGCCGGCTGCTTGAGGTGGCGGGACTTTCTGTGGCCACCAAGGACCGCACCCTGGTCTCGGACTTCAACCTGGTCATGGACCGCGGCGAGCGGGTGGGGCTGATCGGCGAATCCGGCTCGGGCAAATCCATGACGACGACGGCGCTGATGGGCCTGCTGCCCGAAGGGGTCCGGGCGAACGGCTCCATCCGTTTGGCAGGGCACGACGGCGACCTGGTCACCGCTTCGGATAAACAATTGCGTCGGATCCGCGGGAATGACATGACCATGGTCTTCCAGGAACCGCTCACCGCGCTGAATCCGCTGATGAAGGTCGGCCCGCAAGTTGCCGAGATCATGCTCAAGCACAAGTCGGTGTCGGCTCGGGCGGCGGCAAGTGCCAAGGCGGTGGAGCTGCTGGCCGGGGTGAAGCTGCCGGATCCGGGCGAGGCCGCCAAGGCGTATCCGCACCAGCTCTCCGGCGGGCAGCGCCAGCGCGTGATGCTGGCCATGGCGCTCGCGAATGACCCGGCCCTGCTGCTGTGCGACGAACCGACGACGGCGCTGGACGTCACGGTGCAGCGGCAGGTGCTGGACCTGATCCTCGAGTCCGTGCAGCAGCGCGGAACCGGCCTGCTCTTCATCACTCACGATCTGTCCGTGGTGGCCAACGTCTGCGACCGCGTGCTGGTCATGAACAACGGCCGAGTGGTGGAGGAAGGCAGCACCGAGGACGTGTTCTCCCGGCCGCAGCACCCCTACACACGCGGACTGCTGGCCGCCTCTGACCTGGACGCGACGGACGCGGACGGACGGCTCTTCACCGTGGCCTCCGCGGCAGCGTATGTGCCTCCGGTGCCGGAGCAGGTTGTCGCCGAGGTGCCGAAGGCTGCATTGCACGTGCCGGGCACGGACGGCGTTGCGGGACTGGGCCTTCCCGAGGCGAAGGCCGAAGCCGGAACCTTGGCCGGCCCTGATGCAACCATATCGAGTGTGCAGCAGGTGCCCTTTTCACCCCTGAGAACGGCACCTGCTGCACACTCGGTTCCGACTTCGGCGCTCGGCGCCTCGGCCTCAGAGGACCGGTCCACGGCGGCCGACCCAGTTGTGGCCGGCACGCCCGCGCGAACGGAACCAACCATCGCGGAGCCGGCAGCCGCCGTCGTTAGTCCGGTGATCAGCGTCAAGGACCTGGTCCGCACATACCAACGCCAACGGACCAGTCTGTTCGGCAAACCCACTGAAGTGCAGGCGCTGCGCGGTGTCTCCTTCGATGTTGCCGCCGGGCAGCGGTTTGGCGTGGTGGGCGAGTCGGGTTCCGGAAAGTCCACGCTGCTGCGGATCCTCGCCGGGCTGGACCAGCCCACGTCCGGCAGCGTCCGGGTCGCCGGCAATGAAGTGGCGGGGGCGAAAGAAAGCGAGCTGGCCCAGCTGCGCCAGCAGCTCCAGATTGTCTTCCAGGACCCGATGGGCTCGCTGGATCCGCGCATGCGGGTGCACGACATCATCGCCGAGCCGCTGCTGGCGCCGGGCCAGAAGGTGGACAGCGCAAGGCAGCGCAAGCTGGTAGGGGAGATGCTCTCCGCCGTCGGCCTCCCGGTGGACGCCGCCGAGCGGTTCCCGCACCAGTTCTCCGGCGGCCAGCGCCAGCGCATTTCCATTGCCCGGGCCCTGATCTGCCAGCCGCGCGTGCTGGTGGCGGATGAACCGGTCAGTGCACTGGACGTCTCCGTGCGGGCGCAGGTGCTCAACCTGCTCTCCGACCTTGTGGACGAGTACCAGCTGACCCTCGTGTTCGTGTCGCACGATCTGGGCGTGGTGCGCTACATCTGCGACAACGTGGTGGTCATGAACAAGGGCCAGATCGTGGAAAGCGGCAGCACCGCGCAGATCTACGAGGCACCCCGGCACGAGTACACCCGTACGCTCGTTAACTCCTCCATGTCCCTTCGATCAGAACTTGCCACGCGCGAAGCCGCGCTGTCCCGCTGAATCCTCCCGGAAGGCGCACCCATGTCCCCGCTATCCTCATCACCGCTCCACAACCTCACCGCCCGGGAACTCGGGGAAGCATACGCCGCGAAGGAGCTCTCCCCGGTGGACGTCGCCGATGCGGTGATCGAGCGGATCGAAGAGCGGGAGCCGGTACTCAACGCCCTCTACCAGTTCGAGCCGGAGGCTGTCCGGAAGGACGCTAAGGCCAGCGAACGGCGCTGGCTGGAAGGATCGCAGCGCGGCCCGCTGGACGGCGTGCCGATGTCGGTGAAGGAAAACATTGCCCGTGCGGGAGTGCCGATGCCCTCCGGAACGGCGCTGTCCAACCCGAAGGTGCCGCAGAACAACTCGCCAATTACGGACCGGATTCTTGAGGCCGGGGGAGTGATCGTCGGATCCACTACCATGCCCGACTGGGGCATGCTCTCCTCCGGCGTCTCCAGCCTGCATGGCATCTCGCGCAGCGCGTGGAATCCGGCCTGGACCACGGGCGGCTCCAGTTCCGGGGCCGGGTCCGCGGCCGCAGCAGGCTACGGCCCGCTGCACGTGGGCACGGACATCGGCGGATCCATCCGGCTCCCGGGTGCGTGGCAGGGCCTCGCGACGTTGAAGCCGAGCGCCGGCCTGATTCCGCTGGACGTTCCCTACATCGGCCGGGCCGCCGGTCCGATGGCCCGCACCGTCGCCGATGCCGCGCTATTCATGACCATTCTGGGCCAGCCGGATATTCGCGACTACACCGCCCGGCCCTACCCTCCCATGGACTGGACCGTGGGAGAATGCGATGTGTCCTCGCTCAAGGTGGCCCTGCAGACGGAGGCGAATGCGGGAGCTGCGGCTGATCCTGAGGTGCTTGCGGCAGTGAAGGGCGTGGCCCAGCAGTTCGCGGACGCCGGCGCCCAGGTGGAGCGGCTGGAGCCGTTCATTAATCAGGACATGCTGGACGGGCTGGACCGGTTCTGGCGGACCCGCTCCTGGGCGGACTACCGCGAATTGTCCGCGGCCGAGCAGGAGAAGGTCCTGCCGTACGTCGCCCGCTGGTGCCAGGGCGGCTCGCGGTTCGACGGCGGCGACACCATCCGCAACTTCGGCAGTATTGACCAGATGCAGAAGGCGACGATCGCGGCCACGGCAGAGTACGACGTCGTTATTTCGCCGGTCGCGCCGATGGCCGCGTTCCCAGCGGAGCAGCCCATGCCGGTGGACGATCCCGACCAAACTATGGCACACATCGCGTTTACCGTCCCCTACAACATGTCCGGGCAGCCGGCGGCCACGGTGAACTGCGGTTTTACCGCCGACGGGCGGCCGATCGGCGTGCAGCTTTCCGGCCGGGTCGGCGCGGACGACGGCGTCCTGCGCGCCGCGGCATGGTACGAAAGCGTCCGTCCTGCTGCAGCAACGCCGGACTGGATCAGCCTGGATTAACGACCCGCCTGGCGGCAGCCGTGTCAGCGAGAGTGGTATACGACCACTAGATCCGAGATTTCAACGCTCCCTTCGCCCTGGACCGCGATTGTTAGCACGTTGTCAGTGTCTTTCAGATGGTTTCCGGGAATAACCTCATGCCATGATCGCGGTCGAGTGGCTTCTGGCTCTGGGGGATCAAAGTTGTAGTCGACGATGTGTTCGTGGTCGTTGAAATGCATCAGTAAACGAACCACATTATTGACCTTGAGCCGAAAGAGCAGAAGCGCAGAGCGGCTCCTTTCAACTCCATGACAGTCGATGTTCTTGATGTGCAGGTCACTGATGGAGTTGTTTGCCGGGTCAGGAAGAAGGAAGAGATCGTCGCGGATGGCGACGAACTGAGCGAAGCTTGGCATGGTCGCACCTAACTCTAGTTCTGCCGATGCAATAGTTTGCGCCTGAATCCAGACCCTGACAAGGCTTGCGATCCGGCGCCAATCAGCGCGTCTACCGGGAGATGAAGCAACCTACTCCGGCGTACCGAAGGAGGCCAGCGCCGCCAGTGCTTCGCGGTCCGCATCCTGGAGCAGATGTCCGTAGTACTCGAAAAGGCTGCTGCGGGCCAGATGCTCTGCGAGGTGCGCGTCGCGGTTGCGGATGGCTTCGAAGACGTCGCTGTGGTGGGCGATGGTCCGCAGCATCAGCTCTCGGTCATCCCCGCTCTCTTGGATGGAAGACGTGATGAGCTCCTCGATGGACTGGCGGACGGCTTCGCCGGAGATCTGGATCATGGCGTTGCCGCTGGCCCGGGCCACTACGTCATGGAAGTCCAGGTCTGCCTGGCTGAAGGCCTGCTGGCCCTGCTGCCGAGCCTGGCGCATCCGGGCCATGGCCTTCTCCAACTGCAGCAGGTCCGTCTCCGTGCGCCGGGTTGCCGCCAGGGAGTTCGCGGCGGACTCAAGGGTCATGCGGTAGATCAGCAAATCGGACAGGCTGGACGAGGACGCCTGCGTCAGCCGGGTCATAAGCTTGCGCAACGGCGCGGCTGTGGGCGCGAGGATGACGGCGCCGCGTGGATCGCCGGGGCGAGCCGCTACGAGACCGCTGCTTTCGAGGACGCGCATGGCCTCGCGGACAGAGGATCGGCTGACCTCGAAACGGGTGACGAGTTCGCGTTCGCCGGGCAGCCTGTCACCAGTTTTGAGCTCGCCGCTGAGAACCGCTTGTTCAACATGCTGGACGATCGCTTCGAAAGCACGGGCTTTCGGCGCCGACTGCACTGTTGATGTCTCGCCCATCAAAGTTCCTTCCCTGGACGGTCCCGATTCAGTCTAGGAATTCGGCGGGTCGAAACGGCCGTCCACCGCGGTCCAGCCGCCGTCTACCATGAGCACTGAACCCGTCACGTAGCTGGAGGCTTTCGAGGCCAGGTACACCACCGCGCCGGCGAGTTCTTCCGGCTTCGACCAACGGCCCAGTGCGCCCTTCTGGGCATAGGCGTTGTACCACTCGGGGTTGTTCTTGATCTGGGCGGTCAACGGCGTTTCGACCACGCCGGGTGCGATCACGTTCACGCGCACGCCGTCAGGCCCGAACTCGGCGGCGGCGGTCCGCGCGAGCTGCACCAGGGCGGCCTTGGTTGCCGCGTAGACGCCTTGCCCCGGCTCCACGACGTAGGCGCGGATAGAGGCGAACCCGATAATGGACCCGCCGCCGTTGGCCGCCATCTTCGGCGCGAAGGCTTGGACCAGTGCGAAGGAGGCGCGCAGGTTCAGGTTCACCACGCGGTCGAACTCCTCCATGGTGTAGTCCGCGATCCGCTTGCGAACGTTCATGGCGGCCGTAAAGACCAGGGCGGAAATGTCGCTGAATTCATCCGCCGCGGCGCGGACTGCGTCGATATCCAGGACGTCCAGCTGGGCGGAGGTCGCGGAGCCGCCGATCATCGCGGCAGTTTCTGCCGCTGTCGTACTATCCCTGTCGGCACAAACTACGGTGGCGCCGTGAGCGCCGAGGGCAAGGGCTGCTTCGCGGCCGATGCCGCTGCCGGCGCCGATCACCAGGACGCGGTCGCCGGAAAACCGGAAGAGCTGGGTGTAGTCCATTCGTGGGTCCTTCGTGGAGGGCTGGTGCTTACGGTCTGATCATGGCCATGCGGGTCACGGTGAATTCCTCGATGGCGAAGCGCGGTCCCTCGCGGCCGATGCCGGAATCCTTCACCCCGCCGTAGGGCATGATGTCGGAACGGAAGCCGGGGATTTCATTGACGACGACGCCGCCGACTTCCAGCTCGTTGACGGCGCGGAAGGCGGTCTCCAGCGATTTGGTGAAGACGGCAGCCTGCAGGCCGTAGCGCGACTGGTTGACCAGCTCGATCGCCGCGTCCACGTCCGGCACGGTCTGCAGGCAGACCACGGGCCCGAAGATCTCCTCGCACCACAGCTCTGCATCCGCCGGGACGCCGGTGACGACGGTGGGCTGGATACTCCCGTCGCTGAGCTCGCCGCCGGCCAACACCTGCGCACCGCGGGCGGTGGCGCTGCCGATCCAGCCCATAATGCGCTGGGTGGAGGCCTCATTGATGACCGGGGCAACGCGGGTGTCCGCCGAACGGGGATCGCCGACCGTTACTTCGCCCAGCCTGGCCAGCAGCGCCTGCTCGAATTCGGCCGCGATCGGCTGCTCCAGGACAATCCGCTGGACGGAAATGCACGCCTGGCCATTGGCATAGAAGCCGCCACGCAGCACCGCATCAACCGCGTCGGCGATGACGGCATCCGCGGCAACGATGAAGCCGGTATTGGACCCGAGCTCCAGCACGGCCTTGCGCGGTGCGGCGTTCTTCGCGATCTGGTGGCCGACCGCGGCGGAACCGGTGAAGGAAACGACGGCGGCGCGCGGGTCGGCCACGAGCGTTTCGCCGACCTCGATGCCGCCGGTGACCAGCTGAACAGCGGCGGACGTGACGCCGTGATCGGCGAGGACCTCGCGGATCAGGTGCACCGCCCACAGCGTGGCCAGCGGGGTGTTCGGGGCAGGCTTGATGATGATCGGGCAGCCGGCGGCAATGGCCGGTGCAAGTTTGTGGCTTGCCAGCAGCAGCGGGTAGTTGAAACCGGCAATACCAACGACGACGCCGGCGGGGCGCCGCGTCCAGTACCCCACCATGCCTTCGCCGAGGGGCTGCAGATCCAGCGGCACGGTTTCGCCGTGCGTGTGGGCGACCTCCTCTGCGGCCGCGGCCCACGTGGTCAGGGTCCGGGCGACCTCGGTGCGGCAGTCGACCAAGGGCTTGCCTGTTTCCAAGACAAGGAGCTCTTCAAGCTCGGTGCTGTGAGCGGCCAGCGCACCGTGTACCGCCATCAGGACCGCTCGCTTCTTGCCGGCACTGAGCTTCGCGGTTTCGGCGAAGGCCTTTTCTGCCGCATCGAGGGCCAGCCGCGCATGGTCCAGGGTGCCCACCGGTGCCGCGGCCACCACCGAGCCGTCGAAGGGGAAGACCACATCGGCGCTGTCTTCACAGGGCGCCCAGCCATCACCTACAGGCAGTCCATCCGGGTATGCGTTCAAGTAGGGGGACACCATTCCTGCCTTCGCCGTTGAGGTCTCAGTCTGAGTTCTGCTGGTCTGACCAGTAGATGCTCAAGGCTAGCCAGAGCAGGACCACGCGGTCAATCAGTTTCCCGATTCTCGTGTGGATTGGCGTCATTTTTCTTACAACCGTTGACAAGTTTCGGCTGGACGGGAACAGTCGGAGCCAACAACCCGTTTCTGGATCCCGGGCCCTCCGCCGGATTGTCCAGCCAACCCACGGAGACGGTATCGATGACTTCCGCTTGGCGCAGCAGCGTCTCCCTGGTGGAGGAAACGGCGGCGTTGATCCGAGAGCGGGTTTTCGCTGGCCGCTATGAACCTGGGGACCGGCTCACCCAGGCCGGCCTCTCCGCCGAGCTTGGGCTCAGCCGGACCCCGCTGCGCGAAGCACTGCGGGTGCTCGAACAGGACGGAATTGTCGTCCTCGATCCGGCCGGCGGTGCCTCCGTGGCCGCGGCAAACCCTGCCCAGCTTCAGGACGCCTACGCTTTCCGCGAGGCGTTGGAAACGGCCGCCTGCCGGCTGGCCGGCCCACGATTGACTGGCAGTACGCTGGCGGAACTGGACCGGCTGGTCGACGAGCAGCGGAGGGTTGGCGGAACGCGCTTCCATCAACTGGTTTCGCGCTTCCACGCCGTCCTGCTCGAAGCCTCCGGCAACAGCTATCTGCAAAAGCACCTGAGCCTGGTGCGGATGACGGAGGAAGTGTTCCGTCCGCGCTACGGGCTCACCACGGAAGCCGCACTGGAAACGGTAGGTGCCCACGCCGCCGTCGTAAATTCCTTGCGGCAGCGTGCGCCGGACGAGGCGGAACGGCACATCCGCACGTACTTGGCCCAACAACTCGACATCATGATGCAGCAGGAAAGGCAGCCCCAGTGAGAACCCATAACATCGCCGTCATCCCCGGAGACGGCATCGGCCCCGAGGTGATGGACGCGTCCCTGATGGTGCTGGCGGCCGCGGAAAGCGCGTTCGGTTTCACCGCGGAACTGACACAGTACGAGGCAGGGGCACAGCATTACCTGCGCACGGGCGAGCTGTGGACTTCGGAACTCGAAGAGCGGCTGCGCGGCCACGACGCCATCCTGTTCGGAGCCATGGGCGATCCCGCCGTCAAACCCGGGATTCTGGAACGCGGGTTCATTCTTGCCATGCGGAAGGCGTTCCAGCAAGCGGTGAACCTGCGTCCGGTCAAGCTCTACCCGGGGGTCGCGACGCCGATCGCCGGGCTCACTCCGGAGCGTTGTGATCTGGTGATCGTGCGGGAAAACACCGAGGGCGCGTATGTGGGCCAAGGCTCCACGGTCCACGCCGGCACGCCCTATGCGGTCGCCGTGCAGGAATCGGTGAACACCCGTCCCGGGATCGAACGGGTGGTGGACTATTCGTTCCGTCTGGCGGCGAGTCGGCGCGGGAAGCTGACGCTGTGCCACAAGAAGAACATCCTGATCGAGGCAGGGAACCTATGGCAGGACACTGTGGACGATCTTAGCGCCAAGTACCCGGAGATCGAGGTGGACTACGTGCACGTGGACGCCATGTGCTTCCATCTGCCCGTGGCGCCGGAGCGCTTCGACGTTGTGGTCACGGACAACCTCTTCGGCGACATCATTACCGACCTCGGCGCCGTCATCCAAGGCGGGCTGGGCGTGGCCGCAAGCGCCAATCTGAACCTGGATGGCTCCGCACCCAGCATGTTCGAAGCGATCCATGGCTCTGCCCCGGACATCGCTGGCAAGGGCTGGGCCAATCCCGTGGGCGCGGTGCTCTCCACCGCCATGTGTCTGGCGCAGCTGGGCGAGCAGGACGCTGCGCTGGCTATTGAAGCCGCTGCCGTCCAGGTTCTCGCCGGCCTGCCGGAGCTCTCCGGGCCGGGAATGGGGAATGACACCGCCGGTGTCGGCAAGGAAATCGCCGCCCTGGTTGGAGCAGGTCTGCCGCCGGTTGCCGGGCGCTCGGTTATGGAAGACCTGGCCGGGCTGAAGGCGAAATAACCGCATGCCCAGGCCCTTCACGCTGATCCAGCTGCGGTACTTCGCCGTGGTCGCCGAGACCGAGAACATGACGTCCGCGGCCCAGCGGCTGAACATCACGCAGTCGGCACTGTCCAATGCGATCTCGCAGCTGGAGCAGGAGCTTGGTGTGCAGCTGTTCATCCGGCTTTCGCAGCGAGGGCTGAGGTTGAGCCCTGCCGGGCGGCAGTTCGCGCAGGAACTGCCGGCATTCCTGGAGCACGTGGATTCGCTGTACGAGTCGGCCCGGGGGCTCGCGGAGAACCTGACGGGCGAGCTGAAGGTGGGGATCTTTGCCCCGCTGGCGCCCTTCCGGGCACCGGTGATCCTGCAGGCATTCGAGCGGCAGTACCCCGACGTGAATGTGTCCTTCCTCGAGGGCGACCAGGAGTTCCTGCGCCGTTCGCTGCTGGAGGGGCACTGCGAGCTGGCGCTGATGTACACGCTGGGGCTCGGCGGAGGCGTCAGTACGCAGTTGGTGGAGCGCGTCCCGGCCCACGTGCTGGTCCATGAGGAGCATCCCTTGGCGGCGAACCCGGAGCAGGGGGTGGCGCTGCGGGACCTCGAGCAGGAGCCGATGATCCTGCTGGACCTGCCGCATACCCGCGAGTACTACCTGCAGCTGTTCCAGCTGGCCGGGGTGAAGCCGAACGTCCGGCACCGGGTGTCCGGCTACGAGACCGTGCGCTCCTTCGTGGCCCGCGGGCACGGGTATTCGCTGCTGAACCAGCGGTTGCACCACGATCTGACCTACGCCGGCGGACGCGTGGTGCCGCTGCGGCTGGTGGACGAAGTGCCGGGCATAGAGGTGGTGCTGGTCCGGCCGGAGGGAATGCGGCCGACCCGGCGCGCGTTGGCATTCGAAGCCGTGTGCAAGCAGCTGTACGGCGCCGAGCGGTAGGCGAGCCCTCGCCGTCGTTCTTCGCATCGAGAACATCGATAAGAGTTGCAGAAATAATGAATTAGACAGCTGTGAGCGCTGTCACAGAGACTGGAAGGCATCCCGAAGAGGTCTTCCCAGCGGCGGTCCTGTATCCCGGCAACGACGCCGGAACCGGCCGGACCTCAGCTAAAACACACAGGAGGAACCGCAGTGCGAGTTCACCAGTCATGTTTCCGCCACGTCATGCACGACCCCGCCGGCCCCGGCAATCCACGCCCCGAAGGGTGGCAGCGATGACCACCAACGAAACCCAGACGCGGCCCGGAGCGGCCAGCGCAACGGCCTTCGCCCAGTCCGGCAAGACCACCGGGATGCAGAAGCGCGTCCTGGCCGGCGGCAGCGTGGGGCAGTTCATCGAGTTCTACGACTTCGCCCTCTACGGGCTGTCCGCCGTGACGCTTTCGCAGCTGTTCTTCCCGGGCGAGAACGCCCTGATCGGACTGCTGGCCACGTTCGCCACCTTCGGCGTCGCCTTTGTAGCCCGCCCGATCGGCGGCCTGTTCTTCGGCCAGCTGGGCGACCGGATCGGCCGGCGCAAGGTCCTCTACATCACCCTGGTCACCATCGGCGGAGCTACCGCCGCGATCGGCCTGCTGCCGCCGTATGCCGCCGCCGGTGCCCTCGCCCCGGCGCTGCTGGTGCTCTGCCGGCTGCTGCAGGGCTTCTCCGCCGGTGGTGAATCAGTCGGCGCTCCGGCCTTCGTATTCGAGCACGCCCCGGTCAACCGCCGCGGCTTCTGGCTCAACATCACGCTGGCCGCCACCGCGCTGCCGTCCGTGGTGGCCGGCGCGATGATCCTGATCCTCAGCCAAAGCCTGTCCGACGACGCCTTTTTCGCCTGGGGCTGGCGCATTCCGTTCCTGCTGGCGCTGCCGCTGTCCCTGTTCGGCGTCTGGATCCGCTCCAAGACCGAGGAGTCCGAGGCCTTCAAGCAGGTCGCCGCGAAGGCCGAGCAGAAGGAATACAGCCCCATCCGCGACGCGTTCCGCGAGAACAAGGTGCGGATGCTGCAGGTCATCTTCGTCATGGGCCTGACCGCCATGGGCTTCTACTTCCTGTCCGGCTACTTCGTCGGCTACGTGCAGACCACCGGCAACCTCAGCCGCGAGGCGTCCCTGATGGCCAACGCCGCGGCGATGCTGTTCTACGCGCTGCTGCTCCCGGTCGGCGGAATCATCGGCGACCGGGTGGGCCGCAAGCCGATGCTGGTCGCCGGGTCCGCCGCGATAGCCCTGCTGGCCTTCCCCTGCTTCATGCTGGTGACCAGCGGATCCTTCGGCCTGGCGATGCTGGGACAACTGCTCTTCGTGGTCCCGCTGTGCATCTACGGCGGCGGCTGCTACACCTTCTTCGTCGAGATCTTCAGCACGAAGACCCGCTTCACCTCCGCCGCGGTCAGCTACAACCTGGGCTACGCGCTTTTCGGCGGCACCGCCCCGTTCATCGGCACCGCCCTGGTCACCGCCACCGGCATCGGCTTCTCGCCGGCGTTCTGGCTCTGCGGGGCAGCGGTCATCGTGTTCCTGCTGCTCACGCTGACCAAGGTCCCGGAAACCCGCGGCCGCCTCGGCTGACCAAGCACGACGGCGGGAGCCCGCCTTCCGCCGTCGTGCTCTGCCAACGCTTATATCGCCTTCACTTTTTACCGCCTTCGCTGGCCCGCGCGGCCGGCCGCTTAGCCTTCCAGGAGTTCCACCATGACAGCCGACGCCTTCCTCAAGGACTTCCACCACGTGGCCACCATCGGCGCGACGCCGAACAACGGGGTGCACCGCCAGGCCGGCACCGACGAGGACCGCCAGACGCGCGACTGGTTCGCCGGGTTCGCGGCCGAGCACGGCTGGGAGGTGCGGGTGGATGGCATTGGCAACATGTTCGCGCTGCTGGAGTTCCGGCCCGGGGCGAAGTTCGTGCTGATCGGCTCGCACCTGGACAGCCAGCCGCTGGGTGGGCGTTTCGACGGCGCGTACGGTGTGCTCGCGGGGCTGCATGCCGCGGCCAGGATCGAGGAGAAGGTGCGTGCCGGCGGTGAGCTGCCGCCGTTCAACCTGGCAGTGGTCAACTGGTTCAACGAGGAGGGCGGGCGGTTTGCGCCGTCCATCATGGGCAGCTCGGTCTACGCCGGCATCATGGACCGCGAGCAGATGCTGGAGGTGCGGGACCTGCAGGGCGTTTCGGTGCGCGAGGCGCTCGCGGGAATCGGCTACCTCGGCACGGACGAGGCGCCGGAGCCGGCGAGCTACGCGGAAATCCACATCGAGCAGGGCCGCATCCTGGAGCGCGAGGGCCTGACCATCGGCGCCGTGGACTCCAGTTGGTACACGCAGAAGCTGGATATCGAGGTGCTCGGCGAGCAATCCCACACCGGCGCCACCGCGATGGCGGACCGGCACGATGCACTGGTGGCGGCGTCCAAGATTGTCCTGATGGTCCACGATGTCACCGGCAACTTCGATGAGGAGGCGCTGGTTTCCTCCGTGGGGCAGCTGACGCTGGAGCCGAACTCGCCCATTGTGGTGGCGCGCCGCGTGCACCTGGTGGCGGACCTGCGCTCCAACAGCCCCGAGATCGTGAAATCCGCGCGGGACAGCCTGCTGGCGGACATCGCCGCGCTCGCCGAGGAGCACGACATCCGGATCAACGTGAAGGACTTCGACATCCGTGCCAACCAGTACTACCCGGAATCCGGCGTGGAGCTGACCGAGAAGATGGCGGCCAACCTGGGCCTGGGCGTGCGCCGGATCCAGACCATGGCCGGGCACGACTCGGTGGCGATGAACCGGATTGTCCCCTCGGTGATGATGTTCATCCCGTCCGTGGACGGCGTCTCGCACTGCGAGCGGGAGTTCACCACGGACGCGGACATGCTGGCCGGCCTCGACGCGCTGACTGAGGTTGCCTTGGAGCTGGTGAACGGCGCGCTGCTGGCGGACGAGGGCCCGGTCCCGGCCGAAGTCGACGCTTCATCTGCCGCCGTCGTTACCGGTTCCTCCGGCACCGTCGCCACCGCAGGAGCCAACTCATGAGCAAGCCGCATTACCTGAGCGCGGTGGAGGCGCTTCGCCTGTTCCGCTCCCGCGAGCTCTCCCCGGTGGAGCTGATGGAATCCGTCGTCGAGCGCACGGCGGAAACCAACGGGACCGTCAACGCCTTCACCGAGACCATGTTCGACGACGCCCTCGCCGCCGCCCGATACGCCGAGCAGCGCTACCAGCGCGGAGATTACGACGGCCGGGCCTCGGGTGCCGCCGCCGGTTCGGCTTTGCTTGGCCTGCCCATCGCAACCAAGGAGAAGCACGCCATCGCCGGGCGCAGCCTGAGTCAGGGGCTGCTGTCCTGCGCTGACGATGTTGCCGCTGCCGACCATCCCGTGGTCGAGCGGATCAAGGCCGCCGGCGGAATCATCCATGCGCGGACCACGTCGCCCGAGTTCAGCTGTGCGACCATCACGCACAGCCCGATGTGGGGCATCACCCGGAACCCCTGGAACCCGGAGTACTCACCGGGCGGCTCCTCCGGCGGGGCCGGCGCCGCGCTCGCCGCCGGCATGGCTACGCTCGCCACGGCGTCCGACATCGCCGGCTCCACCCGGCTGCCCGCATCCTTCACCGGTAACGTCGGCTATAAGGCACCGTACGGCCGGATCCCCGGGATGCCGCCGCTCTCCGCGGACTGGTACCGCGGCGACGGGCCGATGGCTCGCACCGTTGCGGACACCGCGCTGCTGACCAACGTCATGGCGGGCCCGCACCCGATCGACCACACCTCGGTGGGCCCGGCCGAACCGTTGCCTTTGGAGTTCGGCCCGGTCGATGGCATGCGCATCGCCCTGTGCGTCCGCCTCGGCGACTACCCGGTCATGGCCGACGTGGAAGCCAACACGCGCGCCGTCGCCGCTGCGCTGGAAGCAGCCGGCGCCGTCGTCGTCGAAATCGAACTGCCCTGGAACAGCCGGGAGATCAGCGAAACCATCTTCACGCACTTCGGCCACCTCCTCGGCCCCGCCATGGAGGAAGCGACCGCCGGCAGCGAGGACCAGCTCGCTGCCTACACCCGCCGCTTTATGGCCGACGCCCGTGCCGCCGCAACCCGCAACAGCCTGCTCGACGGGCTGAAGGCCGAGACGCGTATCCAGGCGCAACTCGCCACCGCCATGGCCGGGTTCGATGCCCTGATCTGTCCCGCGTCCGCGGTCTCGGCGCTGAAGGCCGACGAGGATTACCTCGACGGGATCGACGTCGGGGGAGTGCACCTGGACCACTACTGGCAGGCGCACATGACCGCGCCCTTCAACATCAGCAACCGCTGCCCCGTGCTCGCCGTCCCCAGCGGACTGTCCGAGGTCGGTGTGCCCACCGGCGTGCAGATCGTTGGCCACCCCTATGACGACCTCACGGTCTTCCGCATCGGTGCCGCCGTGGAGCAGGCCCGCCCCTGGGCCGGCAAGCTGCCGCCGCTTTAGGCCGTGACCTTCAGTCCCGACCTGGTCAAGTCATTCCCGAGTCGCGTCTTCTACAGGGGTGTAGGGCTATGGCGTCCAGATGAGAATGTCGGCGAGCCGAAGGACGGACAATCGGTGTCCGTCAGGGGTATTCCGAGTAGCCGCAAGGTCTGTGAGCCACTCGAGGTTTTCCCGGATGTCCTCCCACAGGGCCCGTCGGACGTGCGCCGGCCGTCTTGCGCCATAGAAGTCACGTACGCGGGAGTCGATGAGCGGCACGATGTGGGGTCGGCGGCGATGCAGCATCTTGGACACGGTTACGGCCGTCCACCACTTGACCGGGATAGCAGCAGTGTTGGCTTGGGCCAAACTCTCGAGAGACTGTTCGAGCTCATCCAACGTTTCATACGACTCGAATGATCGTGCTCCCTGGAGATTGACCAGGGCGTTGTCGAGAGCATGCCGAAGACGCTGCGCCGGTCCGTCTCCTCCTTCGGAAAGAGCGGGATGACGTCACGGCCGCTCAGTTGCAGGCTCAGGAGGTTGGCCATCAAAACGTCGGAGGGAGCGAGCGGTGCTTCGATATCACCCCTGTGGTCATAAGTATTGAAGGCATAGCCCAAGGTCGTGGAGGTGTATTTCGCCAGCTTCTCAGATGCAGACGTTTTCAGTGAAGCCAGACCGTTTGAAGCCATTACGGTTCCCCCTGTTTGAATGTGGTTACTGCTTTCGATAGCAACTGACGATCAGCCACGCCGTTCCATATGGCAAGGCTAGCCGCCGATCGGCGAGTCGTTGCCCCGGCGATAGGAATATGCTGACGAATAGCTCTTAACAGACCGCATATCAGGAATGCAGTGACCTGTTATTTACATCACATGGGAAGCATGCTTACATTTGATTGCACGTTCCATGCGGGGAGGGGGACAGCCATGGGAAACCGACTAGCGAAGCCGGTTGCTGTCTCTGCCCGCGTTCTCCTCGCCGCCGGTCTCGGCGCATTGGGGTGGACGTTCTGTTCGACAACGACGGCGGCTGCCTCCGACGAATCCGCGGGTCTACGTGCGCCCGAAGCGACGGCTCAAACAGTGGAGACCCCGGCCGCAGAATTGACCGACCCCGCAGCTGCAGCCGTCGACGCAGTGGTCGGTCAAGCCACTCCTGATCTGACCGGGGCTGAGGCGCCGCCTGCGGTCAATCCGGCTCCGGCTGATCATCGTGTAGTTCAGGAACTCGGTGCTGTCGTCGAGGCTGGCGCACCCGTTATCGAGACCCCGGCCGCAAAAGTAGTCCAAGCGGTGCCGGCAACGGAGGTTGTCCAAACGGCGGTGCCGACGGCGGAGGCCGTGGTCCAGGAACTTGATGTCGCCGTGCAGCACCTCGACGTTGCGGTGCAGGACGCGGGGCTGCCCGCCGTCCTGCCGGAGCAGCCCCTGAACTCCGTCACTGACACCGTCGTCGGCCAGTTGGATGAAGCCGTGGAAGTGGTTGCCGCTCCCATCGAGGTCGTCACCGCCCCTGTTGAACAGGTGCTCGAACCGGTGACCGACGAACTCCGTCTCGCTGTCCCGATTCTGCCCGAGCCTCCTGCTGTTCCGGTCACGGACTCTGAACCTGCACCCGAAGCGCAGGCACCGGCCGAGCCAGCCGCCGAACCGGGGCCTACCCAGGCAGAACCTGCCTCTCAGGTTGCTGAGACGGCATCGGGCGTATTCGCGTTGGGCCCGAAGGAAGCCTCCGGCTCGGCTGGAGTCGAAGAGGTGCCCCTCCCATCGGATGGTCCAGAGGGATTCGTTGCGACTGCGGAGGCCGTCGATCTGCAAGCTCAGCCTCCCAGCATGGACATTGTGCAGCTCCCGGCACCCGATGCAGCTGCCGGCATCAGCCGGGCCACTGAAGTTCCTTCCCCAACAGCAGGGCCAATTCCGGTGGCTGCGTTCCCGGTCACGAGCGGTGGTTCGTCAGGTGGTGGCGGCGGTGGATCTGCAGGCCACGGTTCGGCGGATGCTTACCTGACGGGCGGGCAATACCAGTGGGTCGCCGCTGGCCTGGCCCACAGGGCCGAATCTATAGCTCTGCCTGCGTCGCCGGTGTTTGATCCCGGCTCGACGCCTGACTGATCTTCTTCCTGCTGCGCCGGGCTTCCGGCGGCCGGTTTCTGCAGCGCGATCCCTCGCGCCGCATCTATGTAGTCGCCCCGACCGGTCTGCGCAGCTAACCATTCCTCCCCATGGCGGCGCTAGGTCGTGCCACACCACCTCTGGTATCCAGCCGTACCGGCCATCTGCCTGAAGTGCTTGCGAGGCAATCGATTGTTATCCGCGTCTTGAAGCGGACCCATAAACATCTAGTGGGATATCGTCCGCGGTCTCCCATGACCCCTCGAAAGGGTGAATTCAGATGACTAAAGCTTGGGATTGGTGAAAACAGACCAGCACCGCATTCCGTGCATACCGCGTGGAATGCGGTGCTGCTACCCGCTGGACCCCGCCTCCTCGATAGCTGTCCGGAAGATCGGCAGGCTGCGTTCGATCATGTCTTCGTTGGCCGTCAGGGATATACGGAAGAAGCCCGGTGTCTCGAACATGATGCCCGGAAAGACGAAGACATCCTTGGCTGCCAGTCTCTCGGTGAAAGCCAGGTCGTCGGGCACAGGGGATTCCATGTAGAGGTAAAAGGATCCTTCCGACCTGTTTGCCTTGTACCCCATCCCCACCAAGGCATCCACCATTACGTCGCGTTTGCGCTGCAACCGGCCGACGTCGATGGAGAACGTTTCCAGCTGCGGCAGCGCATACTGCAGGGTGGCGTTGGGATAGACCCAGCCCGTGGCCAGTTGCAGTGCCTGGATGACAGTCTGGAGCTGGTCCCGGTCGGGCATCGTGGGTGGAAGAGCGAGGTAGCCAATCCGCTCGCCGGGCGCGAGGTGGGTCTTGCCATACGAGTAGGCCAACAGCGTGAACGGGTAGAACTCCGTCGGACTGTGAAAGCGCAGGCCGTCGTACACAATGCGGTTGTAGGCCTCGTCGGAGACAAGGTAGATACGGCGGGAGTTCCGGGCCGAGGCCTCTTCCAGGAGGGCGGCCAATTTCATCAGCAGTTCCGGCGGGTAGATGCGGCCGGTTGGATTGTTGGGGGAGTTGACGATCACCACCCGAGTTCGCGGCGTGATGGCTGCGCCTATCGCGTCCAGGTCGAGGTCGAAGGTCTCGGTGTTGATCTGGACCTTCACCGGTGTCAGTCCGGACTCCACGAGGATCGGCTCGTAGCAGAACCACGGCGGCAGGCTATAGATAACCTCGTCACCGGGATCGGTCACGGCCTTTAACGCCAACGCGATGGCAGTGAAGCCTCCGGTGGAGAGATAGATGTGCTCGGGCTCGAAGGGCACGTCCAGAAGGCGCTGCAGCGAAGCCGCCGCAGCATCCTGCGCCTCCGGCAGGTTGGTCTTGTACGCGAACCATTCGTTGTTCTGCGGTGTCAGCACCTCCCGCAGCGCAGCCACGTACTCGTCCTGGGGCATCTGGTGGGGATTGCCGAAGCCGAAATCACAGGCGGTCGGCTCGAATTTGCGGCGCGCGTAAAGCGAGTTGTTCAGGAACGTGTTGATCAGCTGGTACGACGGGATGGCTGCGATGGCCGCTGCCCGTTGCGAAGCTGCAGTTCCCGGTGCTCCGGAAGCTTGAACGCCGGATTGTGTCGTGGTCATGGGAGTGTCCTTCGAGGCCGTGCCGATCAGGTCGGCGGACTGATGACTTCCCGTGCCGGAGCCCCCAGCGGCGGCGGTACGTTACATGTTCCTCCGGACCATCTGTGCACACAACGCATTCCCATGGCCCGGAGACCTTCCCGGCTCAGGCCACCTCGTGCCAGGCGGCTACGATGCCTGGAACGGCCCGTTCGAGTTCCTCGTGCGGAAGCGCAAACGGGGTGCGGATCCAGTGCTCCAGTCTATGATCTTCGACGGCGAACACGGAACCGGGAGCCAGCAGGACTCCGTGCCGTGCGGCGGCCTCGGCCAAGGCGGTCGAGCGGGGCGCGGGCAGGTTCCACCACAGCGAGAGCCCACCGGCCGGCAGATTCGCCTTCCAGCCGGACAGCTGTTCGCTTAGTGTTGCGTGAAGCCAGTCCCGCGCCGCGCGGATACGCAGGCGGGATTCGTCGGGCAATCCGTTCCCAGTCTGCAGCATCCGGGTGAGGACCAGCTGTTCGAGCACGGGTGCGCCGAGGTCCAGTGAGGTGCGCATCGTGGTCACCGCGCCCTGCAATGACTTGGGGCAGCGGATCCAGCCTAGCCGCAGGCCTCCCCAATGGGATTTGCTGGCGCTGCCGATGGAGGCGATGCGATCGGAGTAAACGGCCATCGGTTTGACGTCGGGCTTGGAGTCCCACCAGAGATCAACCGCGGTCTCATCGACGATACCCACGGTCTTGGCCGCGTCCAGCTGCCGTGCCCAGCGTTCGCGACCTTCGTTGTCCAGCAGTGTTCCCGTGGGATTGTGGAAATCGGGGAGGCAGAGCATCGCCGCCGGTTGGACTCGCCGCAGCGCCTGGCCCACCGCCTCCAGATCCGTCCCGTCCGGGCCGATGGGTACAGCGGACACCCGCGCCCCGTGGTGCCGTAGCGATGCGATGGTGTTGGGATAGCTGGGACTTTCCGCCAGTACCCGGGATCCGGGAGGCAGTACTGCGCGGATCACGGCGGCGAAGCCGGCCAGAGCACCGTTGGTAACGACAATCTGTTCCGGCGAGGTCTCCAGTCCGCGCCGCCGGTACGTCTGGGCAATCTCGCTGCGCAGCTCGGGCAAACCCAGCGGGAAGTAGCCCATGCCGGAAATGTAGGCAGGCAGCTGAGCCATGGCAGCTTCGTAGTGCTCCACCATGCCGACAGGGGCGGATGGTGCGGCACAGGTCAGATCCACCGCGTGGCGGCCGGCGGCTTCCAGCTCGACCCCGCCGTCGGGCATCGGTTCCTGGCCGCCCGACGCCGGACCGCCGGGAACCGTGATGACGGTGCCGGAACCCTGGCGTGCGGTAGCGAAGCCGCGGTCCCGCAGTTCCGAGTAGGCGCGCGAAACCGTGGTGCGGCTCAGGCCCAGCTCCGTGACCAGCTCCCGCTCGCTCGGCAGGACCGTTCCATGAAGCATCCGCCCATTAGTCACCAGCCGGCGGATGCCGCCTGCCAGCGAGGCGTACGCAGGTCCTTCCTCCGCCAACGGGCCGATCATCGAGTGCAGCCGCGTGGCGGAGACCCGCCGGTTCTGTACATCCATGTGGCCATTCTCTCGCAATTGGCTATTTTTTTGAAGGCCACTTTGAGGGAGTATTGATGCCATGAGCACGGAAGCAAGCCCCGACACCACCACTGATCTCAGTACCCAGCCAACGACGACGGCGGCGGCCGCAGTTAAGCGCCGCTTCAGGGGCGGCACTATCGAGCTCAGCAATCTCAGCCCGCTTGAGCAGCTCAAGGCAGGGCGCCTGCCGCGCCGTCTGCTGCAGCTGTTCATAGGCCTGAGCCTGTACGGGCTGGCGATGGCAGCGTTTGTCCGCGCCGGCGTCGGGCTTGATCCCTGGGACGTGTTCCACTACGGCATCGCCGAGCGGATCAACCTCAGCCTCGGCACCGTGGTCATTATCGTGGGCTTCCTGGTCCTGCTGCTCTGGATCCCGCTGAAGCAATGGCCGGGTCTCGGTACCGTCGCCAACGTCGTCTGGATCGGTGTCGCCACAGATGTCGGGTTGCATTTCATTCCCGCAGCAGATCATCCCGCCAGCCAGTGGGGCCTGTTCACAGTGGCGCTGGTGTTCAACGGGCTGGCAGGAGCGCTCTACATCGGCAGCCAATTCGGCCCCGGACCGCGCGACGGACTCATGACCGGATTACACCAGCGCACCGGACTCAGCCTGCGGTTGGTCCGTACCGGCATCGAGCTCACCGTCCTGGGCGTCGGTTGGCTGCTCGGCGGCATCGTTGGTTTCGGCACCCTGGCCTACGCGCTGCTGATCGGACCGTTCACACAGTTCTTCATGCGCTGGTCCATTGTGCAGCTGGACCGCCCTGCCCTCAAGCCGGCAACGAAGCAGTAGCCTCGCTGCCGGTTCGAGGCTCCGGACTAAAATTTGGTGACGGTGATGGTTGTCGCGGCGCAGGAATCGGCGTACTTGATCAGGGCCTTCTTCTCGGTGCTGTCCACCTTGAGCCCCCAGCGGACCTTCATCGCAACCCAGTCCGCTACGTACTTGCAGCGGTTCTTCGGCGGCATCCACGCCTCCGGACCCTTGGCTTGTTTGGCCGAGTTCAGAGCGGACGTCTGGGCGCTGAGTGCCCGGCCGTCGCCGAGGTCATTGTAGAAGGCGACACGGCGGGACTGGGACCAGTAGCGTGCCCCGGATCCCCAGGCTTCATGCACCGGGACAAGGTGGTCGATCTGCACTGCCGACGCCGAGTAGTGCGTGCGGTTGTCCCAGTTGGTTACCCACTTGCCGGTGCGGACTGTGCAGCCTTTGGAAGTGGTGTACTTGGTCCGGACCTTGGACTCCTGGATCAGTACTTCGGCCCTGGTGTTCTGGCAGTCCCGGTTCGTGTCCTTCCAAGAACCGAAGTAGCGGTCCCGGTCATAGCCGGTGTTCCGCTCCACGGCCACCGGCAGCGCACGCGCAGCCGACCGCAGTGATGCCTTATAGACAGTGGCTGCCTCGGCCGGAACGGCGAGTCCTGCAACCAGAAGAAGGGCTGCCACAACGGCAGCAAGAAATTTCCCCAACATAACAAGTCCCCAAACTTGATAACCCCAAAGCACGTAATGCGTGCGGTTATACGATACACGCCAGAGGCAGATTGCGATATGCCCGGCCGAGGACCAATCCGCGGGTTCCGGTCCTCAGCTGTAGTCGTACCAGCCCCTGCCGGACTTGCGGCCGAGGCGGCCTTGTTCGACCAGGTTCGTGATGGCGGGGTCGGGGCGGTCGGCGTCGTCGTTGGTTTCGGCGTAGGTAGCCTGGGCGATGAAGTCGATGACGTCCAGGCCGACCATGTCCATGAGTTCGAAGGGTCCCATGGGGTGGCCGAGGGCGGTTTTGGCGGTGGTGTCGATGTCTTCGAGCGTGGCGATGCCGGCGGCGTGCAGGGCGAGGGCTTCTTTCTGGAGGGCGCCCATGAGCCGGTTGGCGACGAAGCCGGGGATTTCGCGGTTGATCAGGACGGGTTCCTTGCCGAGGCGCCGGGCGAGTTCAAGGGTGTTGTCCACGGTGGCCTGCGACGTTGACTCGTTCCGCACGACCTCGACGCACTTCATCACGAGTGCGGGGTTGAAGAAGTGCATGTTGCAGACCTGCTCGGGCCGGCCGCTGGCTTCGGCAACCTTCGAGGAGCCGAGGGTGGACGAGTTGGTGGCGAGGATGGCGTGGGAGGGTGTGAGTTCGCCGAGCTGGGTGAAGATGTGCTGCTTGAGTTCGAGCCGTTCGGTGGCGGCCTCGATGACGAAGTCGGCATCCGCGGCGGATGCGGCGAGGTCCGTGCTGAAGGAGAGCCGGCCGAGGGCGGCGTCGGCGTCCTGCTGGCTGGCGCGGCCCTTGGCCACGTTCGCCTGCATCCGGGCGGTCAACTGCTCCTTGGCGCGGGCGAGCATGTCTTCGGCGATGTCCTGGACGGTGACGCGGTAGCCGGCGAGGGCGGCGACCATGCCGATCTGCGACCCCATGGCGCCGGCGCCGATGACCAGAATGTGCTTGATGTTCTCGATCGAGGGGTTCATGCGTTCCTTAGACTCCGGCCGTTCCGCCGCGCAGGTAGACAGTGGTGGTGTGGGTGAAGAATTCCTTGGCAGCGGCGCCCTGTTCCTTGGGGCCGTAGCCGGACTTTTTCGCGCCGCCGAAGGGCACGTGCGGGTCGGCGCCGGCGGACTCGGAGTTCACGTGCAGGATGCCGACGTCCAGGTCGTCGATCGCGTCCAGCGCAAGGGTGACGTCCTGGGTGAACAGGGCGGCGGAGAGCCCGAACTCACTGTCGTTGGCGAGCTCGAACGCCTCCTCCACGGTGGCGGCGCGGCGCACGGCCAGCACAGGACCGAAGAGCTCCTCGCGCCAGACGTCGAGCTCTTGATCCGCGGGGATTTCCAGGATGGTCGGCGGGACGAAGTAACCGGAGGCGAGGTCGCCGCCGTCGTACTTGTGGCCGCCGGCGATCAACCGCGCGCCCTGGGAGAGCGCGGTGTCGATGCCGTCGCTGATGGACTTGCGGGCGCCGTCGTTGACCACCGGGCCCATCTGCACGGCGGGGTCGGCCGGGTCGCCGACCGCCAGCGCATTGGCGCGCTCGGCCAGGGTGGCGAGGAATTCATCGGCGATGGCCTCGGCCACGATGAGCCGCGAGGTGGCGGTGCACTTCTGCCCGGTGGAGCGGAATGCACCGAGCATGACCTGTTCGGCGGCGAGTTCCAGGTCCGCGTCGGCGAGGACGACGGCGGCGTTCTTGCCGCCCATCTCGGCCTGCACCGGAACGCCCTGCCCGGCTGCCTCGGCGGCCAGGCGCCTGCCCACGCCGGTCGAGCCGGTGAAGGTCAGCCCGTCCAGCGCCGGATGCTCCACGATGGAGTTGCCCATCGAACCCGGTCCGATCAGCAGGTTCAGCACGCCGGCCGGCAGCCCCGCGGAATCCAGCGCCTGGGCCAGCCGCAGCGCCAGCAGCGGCACGGTGCTCGCCGGCTTCCAGACCACGGTGTTGCCGTAGGCCAGGGCCGGGGCGATCTTCCACGCCGGGATTGCGATGGGGAAGTTGAACGGGGTGACCACGCCGACCACGCCGAGCGGCTTGCGCGTGATGAGGATCTTCTCGCCGCGCCGCGGAGAGGAGAAGATCTCCCCGGCGGTACGGTCACCGTCGTTCCCGTAGTAACGGAAAATCTGCGCCGCGCGCAGCACTTCGCCCTTGCCCTCGGCCCGCGTCTTGCCCTCTTCGCGGGCCAGTTCCAGTCCCCAGGCTTCCGCGTTCTGCTCAATAACGACGGCGGCGCGGAGCAGTAGGGCGCCGCGCTCGTGTGCCGGGGTGCGCGCCCACTCGCGCTTGGCGGCAACTGCGGTGGTCATGGCCTGCTCCACCTCGGCCGGTCCGGCCTGCAGGCCCTGCGCGACGATTTCGTCCGGGCGGGCCGGGTTGTAGCTGGTGATGGGGGAGCCGGCGCCCGGCACCCAGGCGCCGTCGATGTAGTGCTGAAGCTGTACCGGGGAGGTCATGCGCGCTCCTTGAAGTAGCGGGACGGGAATCAGGGAATGGAGGCTGCTGCTAAATGCTGAAGGTTGCCCGGCCCGTGGAGCCCGGGCAACGTTCGGCGGCGGTGCGGTTACCGGAAGGCGGGGAGGCCGGTGATCTTCTGGCCCAGGATGAGGGTGTGGACCTCGTCCGTGCCTTCGTAGGTGCGCACCGACTCGAGGTTGTTGGCGTGGCGCAGCGGCGAGTAGTCCAGGGTGATGCCGTTGCCGCCGAGGATGGAGCGGCATTCGCGGGCGATCTCGATGGCTTCGCGGCAGTTGTTGAGCTTGCCCACGGAGATCTGGTGCGGCTGCAGCTGCCCGGCATCCTTGAGCCGCCCCAGGTGGAGCGCGAGCAGGAAGCCCTTGTTGATCTCCAGCGCCATGTTGACCAGCTTTTCCTGGGTGAGCTGGTAGCCGGCCAGCGGCTTGTCGAACTGCAGGCGTTCCTTCGAGTAGTCCACGGCGGCCTGCCAGGCGTCGCGGGCGGCGCCCATGGCGCCCCAGATGATGCCGTAGCGGGCCTCGTTCAGGCACTCGAACGGGCCGCGCAGCCCCTTCGCGTCCGGCAGGACGGCGTCGGCGGGGAGACGGACGTCGGTCAGTTCGATGTCGCACTGGATGGAGGCGCGCATGGAAAGTTTGGGTTCGATCGGGGTGGCCTTGAACCCGGCGGTTTCGGTGGGGACCACGAAGCCGCGCACGCCCTCGTCCGTCTGGGCCCAGATGATGGCGACCTTGGCCACGGAGGCGAGGCCGATCCAGCGCTTGGAGCCGTTGAGGATCCAGTCTTCGCCGTCGCGGCGGGCGAAGGTCTTCATGCTGGAGGGGTCGGAACCGGCGGTGGGTTCGGTGAGGCCGAAGCAGCCGATGGCTTCGCCGGCGGCCATCTGCGGCAGCCATTCCTGTTTCTGCGCTTCGGAGCCGTGTTTGTAGATGGCGCTCATGGCCAGCGAACCCTGCACGGAGACGAACGTGCGCAGGCCGGAATCGCCGGCTTCAAGTTCGGCTCCGGCGATGCCGTATTCCACCGCGGAGCGCCCGGCGCAGCCGTAGCCCTTCAGGTGCATGCCGAGCAGGCCGAGCTTGGCCATCTCCGGCACGATTTCCAGCGGGAAGACGGCCTTTTCGTACCAGCCGGCGATGTTGGGCTTGATCGCCGAGTCCACGAAGGAGCGCACGTTCTTCTGCAGCAGCCGCTCCTCCTCGGTCAGCAGGGAGTCGAGGGCAATCAGGTCATGATCCTGGGACATGGTTTTCCTTTTTTACTCAGAGTCTAGGGACGTACGACGGCGGGGGTCAGGCGAGTGCCGGGGCGACGGCTTCGGCGGTGGTTGCGTCGCGGCCGGCAGCGACATCGACGATCGCCTCGCGCAGGACCGCCAGTCCGTCGCGGAACAACTCGTCGCCGATGACCAGCGGCGGCAGCAGCCGGATGACGTTGCCGTAGGTGCCGCAGGTCAGGGTCAGCACGCCTTGGGCGTGGCAGCGGGCGGAGATTTCCTTGGCCAGGTCGGCCCGGGGTTCCAGCGTGCCGCGGTCGGCGAACTCAAGGGCCAGCATGGCGCCACGGCCACGGAACTCTGCGACGACCTCGGTCTCCGCGACGAGCGGTTCGAGCACTTCGCGGGCGGTGGCTTCGATGGCGCGGGCGTTGGCCAGCAGCGTGCCGTCCTCGAACGCCTCGAAAACGGCCAGCGCCGCCTCGCAGGCCAGCGGGTTGCCGGCGTAGGTGCCGCCGAGGCCGCCGGCATGGACCGCGTTCATCAAATCCGCGCGACCGGTGACCGCGCTGAGCGGGACGCCGTCGGCCAGGGCCTTGGCGCTGAGCGTCATGTCCCCGGCGATGCCCTCGTGCTCGCTGGCGAACAGGGCGCCGGTGCGGCCCATGCCGGCCTGGATCTCGTCGATCACCAGCACGATGCCATGCTTCGTGGCGATCTCGCGCAGACCTTTGAGGAAGCCGGGGGCGGGAACAATGAAGCCGCCTTCGCCCTGGATGGGCTCGATGACCATGGCGGCAAAGCTCTCCGCACCGTGCTCGGCCAGCGTTGCTTCGACGGAGGCGAGTGCCGCGGCGGCGACGTCCGCGCCCGAGGCGGGAACGCCGTCGTCGTTGGTTGTTGCGGTTGCAGACGCCGCGGGGCGGAGCGGGTTGGCCGAAGCGGCACGGACCACCTCAGTGGGGAACGGGCCGAAGTTGAGCCGGTACGGGTTCTCCTTGGCGGTCATCGCCATGGTCATCAGCGAGCGGCCGTGATAGGCCTCATCGAACACCAGCACCTTGCTGCGGCCGGTGGCGGAGCGGGCGATCTTGACCGCGTTTTCCACGGCCTCGGCGCCGGTGGAGAAGAGGGCGGTGCGCTTCTCGAAGTCGCCGGGAGTGTGCTCGTTGAGCCACTTGGCCACCTGGGTGAAGGACTCGTACTCGGTGACCATGAAGCAGGTGTGCGTGAAGCGCTCCAGTTGCGCGGCCACCCGCTCGCGGACCCGCGGGTTGCTGGCGCCGATGCTGGTCACGGCGATGCCGGAGGCGAAATCGATCAGCCGGTTGCCGTCCACGTCCTGCAGGATGCCGCCGTCGGCCCGGTCGATGAAGACCGGCAGTGCGATGCCGAAGCCGTCGGTCACGTGGGCCTGGCGTTCGGCGTGCAGGGCCTGCGAACGCGGACCGGGAATGGCCGTGGCCAGGTGGCGGGACTGGGGGAGCGGAGTGAGGCTGGAAGTCATGGGACAACGCTAATGTCCGCGCAAGCCATTGGTCATTGGACGCTCCATCCAAAACTTTCGCCGGTGTTGGATAATCAGACCATGGTTTCCTTGGCGCAACTCAGCACCGAACTCGGTGATTCCCTACGGAGGGCTACCCCTGGAAGCGTTCCCGGCATTCAGCTGACCGGCGTGCACGTTTCCGAACTCGAGGATCCCACCGCCTATCTCGAGGGCGGCGAACTGCTGCTCACCACTGGGATACCGCTGGGCGGCACGACCGCCACCGTTTCCGCCTACGTGGGTCGGTTGGCTGCTAAAGGCGTGGCTGCCCTTGGGCTCGGATTGGGCGAGGGGCTGGATGCTGTGCCGCCGCAACTGGTGGAGGCTTGTGCCGCCGACGGGATCGAACTGCTGGTAGTTCCCGACGGCGTCCCGTTTCTGGATGTGTCGCGCGCCTTCTGGAACTTGGCCGCCCGGAGCGGTCAGGCAGACCTGATCGCCAGCCTCGGAACGCAAACGGCACTGGCACGGGCGGCGATGCGGCAGGACGCGATTCCGTCCGTTGTGCAGGGGCTCGCCCAAGCCCTCGGGGGCTGGGCCGCGTATCTTCCGGCCGACGGCGGCGCCGCTACCATTTGGCCCGCTGGCTCCGCGGCACTGCTGCCCCACCTGCGCGAGGAGACCACCCGGTTGAATATGGCGGGAACGCACTCCGCCGCAACGTTCTGGCTGCACGGCACGCCGGTGGTTGAATATCCCATCCTTGTCGGGCGGAAGATCGAAGGCTTTCTGGCCATCGGCTCGGGACGCACGCTAACCAAGGCGGACCGGCAGGTCATCATGACCGTCTGCGTGCTGCTGGCCATGCGTGCCCAGCAGCAGGAAGAACTTTCCAGTACCGCCGGAGCGCTGGGCTCTGCCGCCGCCAAGCTCGTAGCCCGCGGGCATACCGAGGCTGCGCGGTTACTGGCTACGGACGTGGGCCTTCCTCCGCTGCCCGAGCGCGTTCGCGTCCTCGCGGTCCGGATGGACCCTGCCTCACTGGACCTGGCATCCGCGGCTTATGCGGCTATGGGCTTGGAAAGCGAGGACGGCTCTCTCCTGCCGGCGCAGGCGCTGACTGATTGTGAACTGAGATTCGCTGAGGACGGCATCGCCTACTTCCTCATCGACGCAGCCGCGCTGAGCGCGGAGATCGCAGTGGCGGGGGAGGAGGACGAAATTTACGACGACGAGTTGCTCGCATGGGCGCAAGCTGCGGCACCAACGGCTGAGTCAGGCGCCGCCCGGAAACCTGCGTGGCCGACGTCCTCGCGGCAGGTCCAACCTGCCACGGAGACCGGCGCAGCGTGGACCGGGCCGCTGCAGCTAGCCGAGGCCACCGGAAAATTCGCTGCCGTCCGGAGAGCCGCGCTGCTCGCGCCGGCCGGACGACTGGCGGGAACCTCAGGCGACGACGATGCCCGGGCGGACCGCTGGGCAGAGACGCTTGCCGGCTACAACCGGGCCGACCTGCTGGGCACCGTTGCCGCGTATCTGCGGCATCGCGGGCACTGGGAAGAAACCGCCCGGGCGCTGGACGTGCATCGGAACTCCCTGCGGCACCGGATGGCCGTGGCGGAGAAACTGCTGGGGATCAGCATCGACGATCCGGACGTCGCCGCCCACCTGTGGCTCGCGCTGCGGCGGCGCGGACTCTAGCCGTCCCCGCGAAGCCACTGCAATACCCTCTCAGTGTTCCCGCCCAGAGCAGGTGGAGCGCTGGACCTCGGCTCGAAGGCCGGGGACCAGGAAATCGGATGCCGGATCTGCCGACCCACTGACTCCCCCGCGGCGTCCTGGACTTCGATCGTCGGGTTCAATCCCAGGGACTCGGCGTACTCGATGCCCTCGTCGATGGAGGCAACGGGTCCGGCCGGTACACCCACGCCGACCAGCTTGTCCCGCCAGACGTCCGTGGATGCGGCAGCGAGTGCGTTTTCGAGCAGAGGGATCAACTCCGTCCGATGCTCCACACGTGAATTGTTGGTAGCGAAGCGGGCATCGTAGGCCAGCGCCGGTACCCCGATCACCTCGGTGAGTCGCCGGAATTGGCCGTCGTTGCCGCAAGCCACTGCAAGAGGTCCGTCGGCACATTCAAGAAGCTGGTAGGGAACGATCGACGGATGCTCGTTGCCCATCCGCTTCGGTACCTTGCCGGCGCCCAGGTAGGCCTGGGCCTGGTTGGCCAGAGCACCCTGCAAGCTGGAGAGCAAGTTCACCTCCAGATGACTGCCGCGTCCAGACGCAGGCCGCGCGTTGAGCGCTGCAAGGATGCCGATGGTCGCGTCCTTGGCTGTCAGCACGTCCACCAGCGCGACGCCGGCCTTATACGGGGCACCGTCCGCCTCGCCGGTGATGCTCATCAGCCCGCCCAATGCCTGGACGATGAAGTCGTACCCGGGCAGGTCCGCTCCACCCGCAGAGCCGAAACCTGAAATGGAGGCGTAGACCAGTCCCGGGTTCTCCGCCGCCAGTTCCTCGTAACCAAGACCGAGTTTGGCCATACCGCCGGGCTTGAAGTTCTCAACCAGCACGTCGGCTCGCCGCGCCAGTTCCCGCGCCAGCTCGAGGTCTTCCGGGCTGGACAGGTCCAGGCAGACGGATTCCTTGTTGCGATTTACGCTTTCGAAGTAGGTGGCGCCGGTAGGGGAGTATGGCGGGCCCCAGCTTCGCGTATCGTCTCCCGTGCCCGGCCGCTCCACCTTGATGACCCTGGCTCCGAGATCGGCCAGCGTCATCGTGGCGAGCGGCCCGGCGAGGACACGGGAAAAGTCGGCGACAAGGATGCCGTCCAAGGGCCGTTGTGGTGATGACGGTGGGAGGCTGGGCTGGGTTGGCATTGGAACCCTTTCGAGCGGGAAACAACCGGCGCAGCCGCGACGGTTACAGGACTGGTGTCCAGTGTAGGAAGGGCTGTCGGGAACCAGCATCGGATATCCCATCCAGGCCTTAGATGGTTTGCACAACGGAGACGTGCTCCCCGTTGATGTCCTGATCCAGTTGCCGGACTAAAATTTTGCCCATGCAGGACGCGCAGGTTCCTCCTGATTGTGCGGGCCAGCTGGACGGGGCGGACGCGGAGAGCCTCGCCGCGCAGGCCATCCTCGCGCGCCTGCAGGACCTGTCGCCCCTGCTTGGCCGGGACACGGACGGCGACCGCATTGAACCCAAGTCCCCGTTGTTCCTGCTCGACGAACGCTTCGCCCCCTCCCACAGTGTCAGCCGCATAGTCCGGCAGTCACTGGCCGCGGTCACGGACAATGCCAACGCGCTGCGGCGGCTGATGTTCGTCGAAGACCCCGGCGGCCTTGTCTATTACCGGCAGAACACGCATGCGCCATATTCGTTGGTGCGCACCATCATCGAGTGCGCGACGACGGTCCTATGGGCGCTGCTGCCCGAAGACGGCCGTGAACGATCCCGTCGGAGCCTGGTACTTATCGCCCGGGAGGTCTTCAACGCTTCATCCTTCTGGGATGCCTACCTGGAAGAATTCCGTCCAGGCGAGCATGAGCGTGCCGTGGAGTACTTCGACGGATTGCGCGGAGCGGTCAATGACGCCGCGCTGTCGATGCAGCTGCCACCGGTCTTCAGCCGGAAGGCGAGTGGCAACTGGGGTTACGCCACCAAGAACCGCACGCAGACGGCCATCCTGAAGGACCTGCGTGCTGACGGCGATGTGCCGGCCGAGCTGATCTTTGTCTGGCAGTTTTGCAGTGGATACTCCCACGGGCTGGAGTGGGCGTCTTCCATCGGGAACAGCTATCCCGACCCCGGCCGTGAGCCTGGTCCGGAGCAGCTTCCAGCCGGGAGCATGGAGCAGCTCCGCCGCATCTGTGACGCCGCGTTCGACCTCGTTCCCCGTGCATGGGAAGTCTACGACCTGTGCCGCCGCGTTTGGCCCTTGCTCTGACGAGTGCCGGCGGCGGTTCTATTGCTGCCCGGCGGAAATACATTGGAAACAAAGCTTTTCCTGCTGTTTACAGGATTTGTGACGCAAGGCATGCTCGCTGGAGGCGCAACGGGAATACCTTTGATTTCACGGGGTTCACTGTGACGGTCATGGTCCTCTCAGAAATGACCGACGCAAAACTCTTGCCAGATTAAACATTCATTAGTAGGGTTTTTCCGTGATGGTGGTCACGTGAGGTGCATCACGGAGCGGACATGGGGTTCCGCGTTGACATATTGACCGCTTCCAACCGACTTACTGCTTTGACTCACCGTTCAAGAAGGAGAGCAATGTCTGCCGAAATGACGAAGCCCGCTGGGGAGGCCGGCATCGATGAAGATGCCGCGCACCTTGCCAGCCTTGGCTATTCGTACGATCAGCAATTCAAGCGCGAAATGACGTTCTGGGGCAACGTGTCCCTGGGCTTCACCTATTTGTCCCCCGTTGTTGGTATCTATTCGCTGTTCGCGGCTTCGCTGGGCATCGCCGGGCCGCCCATGTTCTGGTCGCTGATCATTGTCGGCGTCGGTCAGCTGCTGGTCGCCACGGTCTTCGGCGAAGTCGTTTCCAACTACCCGGTGGCCGGCGGCGTCTACCCCTGGTCCCGGCGCCTCTGGGGCCGCAAATGGGGCTGGATGAACGGCTGGGTGTACCTGTGCGCCTTGCTGGCAACCATTGCCAGCGTTGCCTACGGCGCCGGGCCCTTCCTTAGTTCTCTGCTGGGGATGGAGAGCAGCGTCAACTCCGTGATTATGGCGGCCCTGGCCGTCATCCTGCTCGCCACCGTGCTGAATCTCGGCGGTACTAAAGTCTTGAACAAGGTGGCTATGCTCGGCCTGCTCGCCGAACTCGGCGGCGCTCTGGTGGTCGGCATCTGGCTGATGGTAGCGGCCCGCGAACACGATCTGGGCGTTCTGTTCCAGAGCTTTGGGGCAGGCGAAGGCAGCAACTACTTTATCGCCTTTGCGGCGGCCGGCCTCATCGGCATCTACCAGTACTACGGCTTCGAGGCCTGCGGCGACGTCGCCGAAGAGGTCCCGAATCCCGGGCGCACCATCCCCAAGGCCATGCGCATGACCATCTACATAGGCGGCTTCGCCGCGATGTTCGTCTGCCTGTCCCTGATCCTCGCCGTTCCCGATTTCGGCGCAGTCATCAGCGGCGCCGACGCCGATCCGGTGGGCAACGTGCTGCTCTCGGCCTTCGGGCCGGTCGGTTTCAAGGTAGTGCTCGCCGTCGTACTCATCTCCTTTGTCTCCTGCGTCCTGAGCCTGCAGGCGGCGTCCTCCCGCCTGGCCTATTCGATGGCCCGCGACGGGATCCTTCCGGCCAGCAAACTGCTCAGCAAGTTCAGCGAATCCCGCCACGTTCCGCCGTATGCCCTGCTGCTGGCCGGCCTGGTTCCGGCACTGATCGTGATCGGTTCCAAGGTTTCCGAGGATGCCCTGATCACCATCATTTCCTTCGCCGCCATGGGTATGTACATGGGCTTCCAGATGGTGGTGCTCGCCGCGCTGCGTGCACGGCTCAAGGGCTGGAAGCCGCGCGGCGCCTTCCAGCTGGGTGCCTGGGGCACTCCGGTCTACGTGGCCGCACTGGCCTGGGGCGTGCTCGGCATGGTGAACATGGCCTGGCCGCGGACCCCGGAAGCCGGCTGGTTCTCCAACTACATTGTGCTGATCTCGGCGGTCGGCGTCGTCGTTATCGGACTGGTCTACATGGCGTGGAAGAAGCCCTACCTCAAGGGTGACGCACCCTTCGGGGATGCGGTCCCCTCCGCGCCGGCACATTCCCTCAAGCCCTGACGCGGTTGCCGCGCCCTTCAGTTCCATCAGCAAAGAAAGAAACAGGTTCCACATCATGAGTACGCCTACCGTCCAGGTTCCCTACCTGAACATCTCGGATCCGTCGTTCGCCATGCAGTCCGAAGAGCTGCGCGCAGCCCGGGAGCAGAGTTGGTACGCACGGACCAACTACGGCATTGCCGTGCTGCGGTATGACGAGGTCAGCAAGCTGCTCAAGAGCCCCAAGCTCTCGCAGGGCAGCGCCAAGTGGCCGGCGCACAACGGCGTCCACGGCGGGCTTTTCTACGACTGGTGGACCAAGAACCTGCTGGTACTGGAGGGCGAGGACCATCACCGGATCCGGCGCCTGCTCAACCCGGCCTTCTCGCCCCGGCTGATCAAGGACCTGGTGCCGCGCTTCCAGGCGCTGGCGAACGAGCTGATCGACGCCTTCATCGACAAGGGCGAATGCGAGTTCATCCGGGACTTCGCCGAACCGTATGCCACGCGGGTGCTGACCATCCTGCTGGGCATTCCGGAAAGCGAATGGCCGACGATCGCCAGGCTGGCCTCCACCGTTGGACTGGCGCTGGGCGTGACCTTCAAGCAGGACCTCGAGAAGGTGGACGCCGCCGTCGCCGAGCTCTACGAATATGCCGAGGGGCTGATCAAGGACCGCCAGGCCAATCCGGGCGAGGACTTCGTCAGCCGACTGGTACTGGCTAACCGCGACGGCGACCGGCTCAGCGACGAGGAGCTGCGCAACGCACTGGTGCTGCTGATCTTCGGCGGCATGGACACCACGCGCAACCAGCTCGGACTGGCCATGCAGTCCTTCATGCACAACCCGGAGCAGTGGGAGCTGCTGGCTGAACGTCCGGACCTGGGCGGCAAGGCGGTAGAGGAAGTCATGCGGATCAACCCCACGGTCACCTGGGTGACACGGGAAGCAGTCGAGGACTTCACCTACCAGGACCTGTTCATCGAAAAGGGCACCACCGTCCACCTGTTCACGCAGTCATCGGGCACCGACCCGAAGGCTTTCCCGAATCCGGAGATGGACCTGCTCGGCGAGCACGCTCCGCATTACGGATTTGGCGGCGGCGTTCACCACTGCCTGGGGCACTTTGTGGCCCGCGCGGACATGAGCGAGGCGTTGCCGTTGCTGGCCAGCCGCATTGCCCAGCCGCACCTGACCGGCGGGGACGAGTGGCTGCCGGACTCGGGCAACACCGGTCCGATCCGCCTGCCCATCGGCTTCACCAAGCGGTCCTAGCGGCCCTGAAAACCTGCAGACATTCTAGGAAGGACAACACTGATGAAGACCATCGACGTAGACCGCAGCCTCTGTGACAACCACGGCCAGTGCGCCATCGCCGCACCGGATGTGTTCCGGATCAATGCCGACGGCGAGCTTGAGTACGAGGCAACTTTCGACGACGCCCTGCTAGACGAGGTGGAGGAAGCCATCGACGTCTGCCCGGTCCAGGCGATCTTCCTCAAGGACTGACATGAGCCGCAGAATTGTCATCGTCGGAGCCTCGATGGGAGGACTGCGCGCCGCCGAACAGTTGCGCGCGGCCGGCTGGGAGGAAGAGATCGTCGTCGTTGGCGATGAGATCCATCCGCCTTATAATCGGCCCCCGCTGTCCAAGGACCTGCTCGCCACACCTGGTTCCCGCGAGGAAGCGCTTGCCGCGGTACAGCTTCGGCAGCGCCGCACGGCCACCGACATCCAGTGGCGGCTCGGCTCCGCGGTTGTCGCGGCGGATCTCGCGGCGCGCACCCTGACGCTGGGCGCCGGGGAAGAGCTAGCCTACGACGGATTGGTGATTGCCACCGGTCTCCGGCCACGGCGGGTCCCGGTTCCCGGGCCCACTGCCGGCCGCCATGTGATCCGCCGTCTCGAGGACACTTTGGCGTTGCACGGCGAGCTTAAGCCCAAAACCAGGGTGGCGGTGATCGGCGCCGGTTTCATCGGCTGCGAGGCTGCGGCGACCGCGGCCGGTCTGGGCTGCCAGGTCACGCTCATCGAGGGAACCGGCGGCCCGATGGAGTGCCCGCTCGGTCACGAACTGAGCGCCGGTATCCGCACCTTCCTGCAGACGCAGGGCATTGACTGTGTGCCCGGCAAACGGGTCACCGAGTTCCTCGACATGCCCGGAACCTACACGGAAGGCGCCGGCCGCTGTGCAGGTGTCCGGCTCGAGGACGGCACGGAAGTAGCCGCCGACGTCGTTATTGAAGCCGTCGGCTCGCTCCCGAACGTCGAGTGGCTGGCGGGAAACGGGCTGGACCTCAGCGACGGCGTGCTCTGCAACGAACACCTCCAGGTGCTCGGAGCGGAACACGTGGTTGCGGTGGGCGACGTAGCCCGGTACCCGGACCGTCGCGCCGGAGGACCTGCCCGCCGCGTCGAGCATTGGGCCACTCCGGCGGATACGGCCAAAATTGCCGCGCCAGCACTGGTGGCGGGCCTCACGGGCGACGTTGTTCCAGAGCCGGCGGCACCGTTGCCGTCTTTCTGGACCGATATCTTCAAGACCCGGGTCCAAGGGGTGGGCAGCCCCGCTCTGGCCGACACCATCGAGGTTCTCGAAGGCGACCCTTCCCGCCCCTGGGAGGGAACCGCCCTGGCCTACTACAGAGACGGCCGGTTGATCGGCGCCGTGACCGCCGCCCTGCCGGCTGACCGCCAACTGCACTACCGCAAGCTCGTGAACGAATCCGGCATCCCCGCCGGCGCCGACCTGGCTGCCGTCTGACCGGCTTCGCACACTGACGAGAAAGAAGACCATCATGACACTCACCCCCGTGCGGCCCGATCTGGCCGCCAACGACCTGCAGCAATCCCTCAAAGACCGCGGCGCCTTCGCGCGGCACCAGGAGCGCAATCTGCGTCCCGAAACCGTGCGCGACCTCGGCCGCAAGATCGAGGAGGCCGGCGTCGAGTACGTGTACTACGCGCTGCCGACCATCGGCTCCCGCATGGTGGCCAAGATGGTCCCGGCCAACCATTTCAAGCGGAATCTGGAAAAGGGCATCTGCTTCCACCGGACGGCGCTGTCCGACCTGCAGAATGACCGCCACGGCAACCTAATCGGCGGCGGCATCGAGGCGCGCGAGTTCTGGGCACTGCCGGAGCCCGATACGTTCGTGGTGCTGCCGTGGGATACCTCGGTAGCGCGGATCTTCTGCACGGCCTACGAGCCCCCGCACCTGCCGGAGGTCGGCGGCCGCCTGCTGCCGATCGACACCCGCTCGCTGCTGATCCGCTCGCACGAGGCCTTCACCGCCCGCACCGGCTTCGAGGTCCGCTCCGGAACCGAACCCGAGATGACCTGGGAGGGCCCCGGCCTCGAGGTGGTCAAGAAGCCCGGCAGCAGCCCGGCCTATCAGGTGGAGAACCTGGAGCGGATGCGTCCGATCTACAAGAAGCTGGTCACCTACGCCAAGGCCATGGGCCTGGACATGATCGAGGGCGACTACGAAGACGACGGCCAGCTCGAGCTCAACTGGATGTACGACCGGGTGGAAAACACCGCGGACCGGCTGGTCACCTACCGCCAGATCTGCAAGCAGGTAGCCCGCGAATTCGGCGTCACCGCCAGCTTCATGCCCAAGCCCTACAACGGCCAGATGGGCAACGGCTGCCACCACAACCTGAGCCTCTGGGACGGCGACACCAACGTCATCGAGGACGACGGCAGGGTGGAACTGCACGTTTCCGAGACGGCGAAGCACGCCATCGGTGGCCTGCTCACGCACGCCCCCGGTTCGATGGCGGTCATGGCCAGCACCGTGAACTCCTACAAGCGGTTCTGGGACGCCGGCCAGTTCGCTCCCAGCACGGCAAACTGGGGCCTGGACAGCCGCGGCTGCCTGGTGCGCATCTCCTCCAACGGCCGGATGGAGTACCGGGTCCCGGACGCCGCCGTGAACCCGTACCTGTCCCACACGCTGCTCATCGCCGCAATGGAGGACGGTCTGAACCGCCGGCTGGACCCCGGGATGCCCGACGACGGCGGTGCGGACGTTCCGGCCCTCGGCGGCCAGCTGCCGCTCACCCTGGGCGACGCAATCGACGCCTTCGTCTCGGACAGCTATCTCACCTCGGCGCTGCCGGCGGACCTGGTATCGATCTACACGCAGCTGAAGCAGGAGGAATGGGCCCGCTACTGCGGCGCCATCACCGAATGGGACCGCGAGATGTACTGGGAGACCATTCCGTGAGCCGCATCGAAACCCTTTCAACGGGCATCCTCCGCCTGGCCTGCATCGACTCCGAGGCGCCGCCGCTGTTCAACCTGGTTGACGACGCCGGCAAACGCCGCGGGTACGAGCCGGAGGCGGCCGAGCTGGTCGCCTCCGTGCTCGGCCTGCGCATCGAATGGGCCTACCTCGACTGGGACGACATGCTGCCCGCCGTCCGCGACCACCGCGTGGATGCGGTCTGGTGCGGCCAGGGCATCATCCCGGAACGCCAGGCCGTGGTGAACTTCACCGACCCGTACGCCGTGTTCGACGAGACCGTGCTGGTGCGCAAGGGCGATCCGGCCCGTTCGCCGGAGGACCTGACCGGCTACAAGGTCGCGGCCATCGAAGGCAGCGCCAACATGAGACTGGCCGTCACCTTCGAGGGAGCCGAACCGATTGCCTTCACCGGCGCGGACGTGTTCGGCGACATGCTGGCGGCCCTGCGCAACGGGGAGGTGGATGCCATGGTGGACGACGACGTCGTGACCGTGCCGCTTGGGGCGGACCCGGCGTACGATGTCGCTTTTACACACCCCACGGGTAACCGGTGGGGGATCGGGGTGGCCAAGGACAACCCCTTCCTGCTTGCCGAACTCAACACGGCACTGGCCACGGTGGTGGCGGACGGGCGGCTGGAGCGGATCTGGACCAAGTGGATGCCGCACCTGCCGTACCCGCTGGCGGCGGAGGTAGCCGCATGAGCCGCCCCTTGATCGGAGTTCCGGGCATGTGGTCCAACTCCGTCCACGGCCTGCGCTTCGATGGCGTTGCCGTGGCGGCCAAGGTGCTGCGCTGCATCGTGGCTGCTGGCGGGGAACCGGTCATCATGTTCCCGGGAAGCGGTGACAGCGCCGCCGAGCAGGTTGCCCGTTTCGACGGCGTGCTGCTTCCCGGCGGCGCCGACGTGGCGCCCGAGCTCTACGGAGCAGAACCGGACGAACATTATTGGCCCACCGACTACTCCGGCCAGGACGTGTATGAATCGGCCGTCATGGCCGCCTGCATTGAAGCGGAAGTGCCGCTGCTGGCGATCTGCCGCGGCCTGCAGTTGCTCAACGTGTCGCGGGGCGGGACCCTGCTTCAGCATCTGGAACCAGGAACCGTGCAGCATAAGGATGCGATACATCCGGTTGCGGTTTCGGAAGGGTCATTGCTGGCAACCGTGGTCGGCAGCGGGCAGGTGGATGTCTCCTCGTACCACCACCAGGCCGTGGGTGTGCTCGGTGAGGGCCTGCAGGTAACGGCCACCGCAGCGGACGGCGTGGTGGAAGCGCTCGAAGTGCCGGGAGCTGCCACGCTCGCTGTCCAGTGGCACCCGGAAGACACCGCAGAGACCAATCCCGCCGACCATGCGCTGTTCGTCTGGGTTGTCGACGCGGCCAGGCAGCGCCGTGACGCGGCTGCCGCTGCGGAACTGGCAGGTGCCCGGTGAGCGGGCTGCGGGTCAACCCTGCGGATGTGGTTCCCGCCGCCTTCGGCGACCTGCCCGCGGATGCGCCGCGCGTCGCCGTCGTTGTTTCACTGACGTTCCCCGGGATGACCCAGCAGACCCTGGAACTGATGGAGCGGTTTACGCGTGTCGCGTTTGAAACACTGCTGGCAGCCGGTGCTAGGGCCGAACTGGTGGACAGTGCGGCGGAACATCTGACTCCGGAAGCGGAGCTGGCCAAGTACGACGGAGTTCTCTTCCTGGGCGGCGGCGACGTGGATGCGTCGCTGTATGGCCACACCGGGCCGGTGGCGAACTCCTACGGAGTCGATCTGCGGGCGGATGAGTACTGTGTGGAACTGATCCGCGGTGTGCTGGAGCGGGACCAGCCGTTGCTCGCCATCTGCCGGGGGTCGCAGCTGCTCAACGTAGCCTGCGGCGGCACGCTCATCCCTGATCTGGACCCCTGGCATCTGCACCGCGGGGGACCGGGACAACCGATGTTCCTGGACGAGAAGGTGAACCTGGCTCCGGGCTCGAAGGTGGCGGCCATCCTTGGCCGTCCCACGGTGACCGTGCGCTCGGGGCATCATCAGGCGGTGGGAACCGTGGCAGCTGAACTGAACGTTGCCGCTCTGGCACAGGACGGCGTGGTGGAAGGTACGGAGCATCCGGGCAAGACCTGGGTGGTCGGCGTGCAATGGCATCCGGAGGACTCGGACGGGGACGCGAATGATCGATCCCTGTTGTTCGAAGAGTTCGTGCGCCAAAGCAGGCTGAATCCGGTGGCTGCGCCCGACAGGCCGCAGGAGCCGGCCAACGCCTAATCAGTTAATCTGCGCGGTCATTCGGCCGCGCAGATCAGGTGCAGGTTCAGGTTGGGGACGTTCAGCGGTATGAAGCAGAATCCTTCCGGTGCTTCTTTGATCCGTTCCCCGACAATGAAACGTCCGGAGTTGCCCAGGATCACGCGGTTCTGGCCATTCAGGATGGCGGCATCTCCAGGAATCCGGCGGACGATCGGAATGAACTTGTTTTCGATGTCGCGGATCCGGATGTCGCAGCCCGTCACACCAATGAAGGATCCGTGGACGTAGGTTGGCACGGCATGGGTCATGATGTATTCGTCGAAACCGAGATAGTCAACATAGGGGCCGGCAACGGATTGCCTGCCGGTCTTGGCTGCGATGGAAAACCAGGGGAGTTGCTCATAGTCGTAAAACCGTTCGCCCTCGGGGGCTAAATCAAAATCCAGTTTTTCGATATTTCCCGAATCAGTTCTGAACCACCATTCCAATACTCCCTCGGCGTCTTTGATTGCCGAGATCGAGAAGATTACTCCCGCGCCGACAACAATGTCGTGGGAATTGAGGAATGCGGTGGATATTTCACGTAATCCGGTAATGTCTTTAGGCGATATTTTTATGCCTGCGGGAATTTTTGCTTCGAGCTGTTTTTCCACCGTGTGAGCGGCGTCGTACAGGTCTTGGTACAGCTCATTGAGCCATGCCTCGATGGCCGTCGCACTGCTGATGGCGCGGGGTGAGGCGGGCGCGGTCATGAGATCTCCTGTTCATCGCCTGCGTGGGCAAGCGTGAGCTTGGTGTCAATGAGGTGGTAGGTGTTCCGCCGGATATGTTCGACAACCAGGCGCTGGGCGTTGTCTGGTTCGTCCGCCCTGATCGCATCGACAATCCGCACATGCTCACGGGCGGCCGTAACGGGGTCGAATACACCCGCGATCGGGCTCCACAGAAGCTGGCCGACTTCGGACTGCAGGCGGATCTCCAGGCTGGTGAGCCGCGGAGACTGGGCAACCACGGCCAGCTCAATGTGGAAGCGGCTGTCTGATCGCGCCTGGGTTTCGGGGGAATCGGCTCCGGCCAGTGCCTTGGCCAGCTGTTCCAGCCGGTCCAGATCCTTAGGATGTGCACGATCGCATGCCAGGCGGGCCGCTGCTGCTGCCACAGCGGTTTGCTCGTCGCCGAGATCCCGTAGGTCGGCAATGGAAGTGTCCCGGAGATATTTCCGCAACTGCTGTTCCTGGGCCGCCGGTGACTTGACCACAAACGTTCCGCCGTTCCGGCCCCGGCGTGTTTCAACTACGCCCCGCTCCCTGAGTTCAGCGAGGGCTTCACGAAGGGTTGCTCCAGCTACGCCGAACATATCGGAAAGCTCGGACTCCACGGGCAGCCGTTCGCCGACGCGGAGCATGCCCAAGGCAATGGCCGTGGATATCCTCTGGACTATCGCCTCGGACCGTTCCTTTTCGGGCAGGGAGCGGTAAATCTGGGACTGCAACGCCGGCGGTGATGCCACGATTCTCTCCCTTCCGCGGACCGACAACTGAATGTCGGGTTTCCGACGAATCACATATGGTGCATTCTACTTTACGGTCGCTGCTGTATATCATCCATTCGGCGGAGAAGGACATATCAAGAAATGTCTCGAATTTGCTGGATATGAAGTCGTCCTGCCGATATTTTTGAAAGCATGACTTACTACAAGAGTATAAATCCTGCTACCGGCGAAACGCTGCAGGAATTCGCGGCTGCCGGCGATGAAGAAATATCCGGGTCACTCAAGAAAGCGCAGACCGCCTACGACTCATGGCGGCAGAGTGCCATTCCGGAGCGAACTGCCGTGCTGCTGCGCGTGGCCGAACTCTACCGGGACCGTCGGGATGAGCTGGCCAGAATCATCAGCCTGGAAATGGGAAAGCCTGTCAGCCAGGCCAAGGGCGAAGTCGGGCTGGTCGCGGACATTTACGAGTACTACGCAACCGAAGGTCCGGCGTTCATGGAAGACGAGCTGCTGACCGTCCGCGGCGGCGGAGAGGCCGTTGTCCGTTCGGCACCGGTCGGAGTGCTGCTCGGCATCATGCCGTGGAACTATCCCTACTACCAGGTGGCCCGGTTTGCCGCCCCGAACCTGATGCTGGGAAACACAATCCTGCTCAAACATGCGCGCAACTGCCCGCAGTCGGCGCTCGTGATGGAGGAAATCTTCCGTGACGCCGGGTTGCTCGACGGCGCCTATGTCAACATTTTTGCGACCAACGAGCAGGTCGCTGAAATCATCGCTGATCCGCGCGTCCAGGGCGTCTCCCTGACAGGCAGCGAGCGTGCAGGGTCCGCGGTAGCGGAGGTGGCTGGCCGCCACCTTAAGAAGTATGTGCTCGAGCTGGGCGGAAGCGATCCGTTCATTGTGCTGGACTCCGATGACCTGGACGCAACCGTCAAGGCTGCAGTCGGCGGGCGCATGAGCAACGCCGGCCAGGCCTGCACTGCCTCCAAGCGGTTCATCATCGTCGAGGACCTCTATGAAGAATTCGTGGATAAATTCACCGAGCGGATGGCACGGATCAAGCCGGGTGACCCGCTGAAGCCCGAAACGCGCTTCGGCCCGCTGTCATCGGAGGCTGCCGCCGAAGAACTGATCGAACAGGTTCAGGATGCGGTGGGCAAGGGGGCTGAACTGCTCACGGGCGGCAAACTTGTCGAAGGACCGGGGGCGTACGTGGAACCGACTGTGCTTACCGGCGTGAAGCCCGGCATGCGCGCCTACTCGGAAGAGCTCTTTGGCCCCGCCGCGGTCATCTACAAGGTTCGGGATGCCGAGGAAGCCATCGAACTGGCGAACGGGTCGCCCTATGGTCTCGGCGGAGCCGTCTTCAGCGTTGATGTAAAAAAGGCCAAGGAAGTTGCCGACCGGTTGGACACCGGCATGGTGTTTATCAATTCTGTGGCAGATTCGCAGCCTGATTTGCCTTTCGGCGGTGTCAAACGCTCCGGCGTTGGCCGCGAGCTGGCCAAGTACGGCATGGCCGAATTCGTGAACAAGAAGCTGATCCGGGTGCCTGCCGCAGGTTAGGAAGGGCCGCAGCAGCTGCCTTCCAGCGGGGCCTGCCGAGGGCAAACGTCCAGTGTGACTATTGCCCTCGGCAGGAGTAATGCTGTTTTCAGGAGTCCAGTGCTGCATCGAGCTTGTCGATGTTGCCGCTCATCCACTCCACGTAGGAGACATCCTCGGGAAGCGTTTCGGTGAAGTCGACTACCGGCACACCCGTCTCTTTGGCCATGGACTTCAGGCTCTCTGACTGTGGACCTTCCACCTGGCTGTTGTAAGCCAGCAGGACGACGTTTCCTGAGGTCAGGAGGTCCTGCGCTTCCTTGAGTTCGGCCGGGGGAGCGTCGTTCCCGGCTTCGATCGCTGCAATGAACCCCTCCGGCGTCTTATCGACAAGCCCGACGTCGGTGAGCAGATGCTCGGCCAGCGGCGCGGTGGCGGCGAGGGCACTGCCCTCATGTTTCTCCCGCAGATCCGCAACGCGACCTTCAAGGGTTGCCAGATCATCGGTGAACACCGCCGCGTTGGACTCGTAGGTGGCAGCATTCTCGGGATCCAACTTGGCCAGCTGCTCGGCAATCTCATCGGCGATCCCGGCCATGGCCGGGAGCGAATACCAGACGTGCTCGTTGACCGCGCCGTGGCTGTGATCGTGCTCGTCGGCATGTTCGTCAGCCGGCTCATCGTCGTGGGCTTCGTGTGCCTGCGCCTCGTCTCCATCGGCGGCATCAAGTCCCGAGACTTCGAATGCATCGATCACCGGTGCGGCTTCCGCGTCTCCTGCGAGCTGTTCCATGAACGGGTCGAAGCCACCCCCGTTGCGGATAACCAGATCAGCCTCGGTCAAAGCAAGACGGTCCCTGGCTGTGCCCTCGTAGGAGTGCGGGTCCTGGGTAATGCTGTCGATGATCGCCGTGGCCGACACGTTCCCGCCGCCGACGGCTTCCGCGATGTCGCTGTAGGTGTTCGTGGATGTGACGATGCTGATCTTGTCACTGGATGCTGCGGTCGCCTGGGTACCCGCTTCGGATTGGGATCCGGCGCAAGACGTCAGGGCGACGGCCAGGACTGCCGTTCCGGCTAGTGCCGATCGGCGGAGTTTGGAGTGCATACCTATTTACCTCGGTGGTTGGGACTGCCTGTTGTCTGGGGAGTGCTGGACCGGCTGATGCTTCAGCCCTGGCGGGCTTTCATCCGCGGGTTCTTCTTGTTAATGACGAACGTGCGGCCGCGTCGGCGGACAACCTGCGCACCGGGTATCTTCTTCAACGCCCGAAGGGAGTTACGCACTTTCATTTTCTTCTTGGCTCCATTTCTGCTGCTTCTGTGGATTCGCTGGTATCCAGCCCGAAGGGGTCCGGAAACCCGCCGGAATGCTGGGCGGTTTCGGCTGGCGTCAGCGCGCAGCCATCGAGAAGTTCTTGGATTTCGCCTGGCCGGATGTCTTCGCCGGTGACGGCTATGACCGTCGCCCTGTCACCGGATTCGGGATTCCAGTCCAGGACGGCGTCCGTGCTTCCGGCCGGGTGGTTGCTGGCGGCATCGGGCAGATCCGCCGCCCAGGGGCCGGTGTTCTCGAGCAATACACGCGGACCGATGCCTTGGATCGCGATCCTGCAGGTTGGCGCCGAAGCCATCCACAGACGCCCACGCAACCAGACGCACCCTTCGGCCAGTTGGGGTAGAGCTTGCCGGAAGCGCCCGGGATGCAGCGGCCTGCGAACCCGGTGCAGAACGGTAGTGAACAGGGTGGAAGTGTCCGCAGCCGGAATCCGCACCGTACCCGGCACGGACCGCGCCCGGGCCTCGGCGGCATCGTGGCGAGCCGGGGAGCGAGTTGATCCTGCTTCGATCAGGGTGGAGTGCGGCGCGAGTTCGCGGAGCAGCAACAAGCCTCTGCCTCGGTGGTTCCCTGCGCTGGCGGGGAAAGGGCCGGCCAGGAAGACCGTGTCGCTGAAGCTCAGTTCCTCCAGGTGGAATTCGCCCGCGGTTCGTTCCTCCTTGCGGGCCGCGGTGTAGCCGGAGCCAAAGAGTGTGTGCCGGTCCCACATCTGATCTTCCAGGGACGAAGGATCGCACGCCAGGACGACTGCCCCGATGGTAAAGGGACTCTTCACCCCCTGCGTGATTCCGTGGACCGCCATGGACGCCGCCATCGTGGGCGGCAGCCCCATAATGATGTGCTCGTAGCCGTCGGCAAGCAGGCGCTCCACCGTCGGTGCCACGTCCAATCTGACGGTGCAGCTGAGGCAGCCGTGCTCCAGCAGGTTTTCATGCCGCTCCAGCAGTCGGCCGTCATGGAGAACCTGCCGCACCACGGTGCCGTTTTCCAGCAGGTCATGGATGACGACGGCGGTATTCACCTTGCCGCCGGAGAGGTGATCGAGTGCCGGGGCGCGGCACAATGCGTCCAAAGAACTGACGAGTGTGATGTGCATGCCAGCCAGCATACATGAGAATGATTCTCATTACGACAAAATGGGGAATTTTCAACTGCGACCGATGGCCAGCTCTGAAGACCGCTAGCAGGACATAGGAAAACGGCCGGCGTAGCTGGTGTACCAACTATGCCGACCGTCCTCAGCGACCTGCCTGATTGAAGGGTTAGGCCTGTGGCTGCAGCGTCCTGGTGCGGCTTGCCAGCAGCAGGCCGGCATAAATGGCGGCGGCCAGCAGTGGTGTGAGCAGCGTTCCCGCGGTTGATCCCCAAGCGAATCCGGACTGGATCAGGCCGATGCCGATGGCTGCCGAAACACACCATGCGGTGACGCCTGCGGTGTTCATCTTCGGGAACGAGCTGTCGGGCAGGTGGCCAGATTCAGCGGGTCTGCCGGAGCGCCGGTGCAGCGCAATGTGCGTCAGGGCGATCGCGACCCACCCGGTAACCAGTGCACCCTGCCAGGACAGAGCCACCAGGAGGTACTGGACCACGGGCAGCAGCATCAGCAGGAAGATGATGACCGCGCCGAGGAGATTCCAGACGATCGCTGGCAGCTTCACATTGAAGGCGCGCTCGCCGAACTCCCGCAGGTTTGAGATGCCCAGGGCATAGTTCGCGGTGTTGATTCGCGTTTGCGAAACAAAGACCACCAGCAGGCCGAACAAGCCCATGAGGGAGACCAGGCCGCCGGCTACACCGGTTTCGGTGGCTTCCAATCCCGGAATGGTGAAGGTCAGGAAGATCCCGATCAGTGCGTTAGCGCCGAAGGCCAGCGCGTAGAACAGCCAGCCGAAGGTGTACGTCTTGTGGAACTTCTCGTCCTGCGGTTTGCCCAGCGCGGCGAAGTCCATGGTGTACATCATCAGGATCCAGACACCCATGAAGGCGGCGAAGGTGCCGAGCCAGCCCGGTCCACCGTCGGCGAAACCGAGTGCAGGCACCGAGTGGGTGAGCCAGTTGTCGGAGAAACCATGGGCGGTTCCGGCCCAGATGACTGCGGTAATGAGGCCGCCCCAGTAAACGGGCAGGAGCCAGCCGTTGATCTTGTCCAGCCAGCGGTGGATCCCACCCGCTACCAGGGGCAGGGTGTAGAGGACGACGACGGCGTACCAGAGCGCCATTGGTCCGCCGAATTGTGCCTGGAACGCGAATGCGAGGATTGCGCCTTCGAAGACGGCGTAGTAGATCGCCGTGGCGGCAAAGATGATCGTGGCCAGCAGTGCGCCCGTACGGCCGAGGAGGCTTCGGGAGAACTGTGCGACGGTCAGGCCGTTGCGCACTGCGTAGCCGGCCAGGACGCGATTGATGAGGCCGTAGCTGAGGATGGTCAGGCCCAAGCCGATCAAGGCGTCCCGGGTCCCGTAGGCCTGGGCAAGGGCGGCGCCGATGTAGACGAAGAACATTGCGCTGACCAGCCCGTACCAGGCCATGGTCAGTGAGCCGCGGCTCATGCGCATCGAATTGCTGGTTTCCTGAGGTAGTGCTTCGGTTGATGACACGGTTGTCTCCCGTAAGCGGGCATGGCGTCAGGAACAGACGTCCCTGACGCCATGCGGTGAGGATGGATTGTGGCCTTTCGGCCGGATGGTTAGTGCCAGTGGGCGGAGGAGCGCCGGCCCATCAGTTCGCGGTACTGCTCTGTTGTGGTGGGGTAAAGTTCGCCGGTTCCCCAGTCGAGAATGACACCGTAGCGTCGGATTACGTCGAGCATGTGCAGTTCGCCGCTCTGGTATTTTTCGGCGATATCGGCGGCGTCTTCGGTCAACCATCCAAAGCGGTGGCTGCGGATGTCGGTGCGGAGCTTATCGCTGGCTGCTTCATCGATCTCGAACTGGTCCAGTTCGGCGTCGATCTCATGGACGACGACGCCGTAGTCCGCCGCCGCGCGCTCGATGGAAACGTAGCCGTCGATGACATCCTCAAGGACCTCAGCATATGGCCGCTCCAGCGGGTCGCCGTAGCCGCCGCCACCAGCGGACGGCCGGGTGAACGAGTCGCCGGATTGGATAGGCACCGAGGAGAAATTGGAGCCGAGGAAACGTTCATCCGCCGTGCCCTTGTTGAGCCAGACGCCATGGGGAATGGAGGGCAGGCCGCCTTCGATACCCCAGGTGATGGAACGGGCGCGGTCGCAGCAGTAGCTCATCACGGTACTGGTGGCATCGGTGAGGATGCCGCCCTTCTCGATGCCGAGCCCGCCCCGGAAGCGTCCGGGCCCACCGGAATCCACGGCGATCTGGTGAGCGGTGGTGAGGACTGGGGAGAGGCGTTCCTGGCCTTCCACAGGTTGCACAGCCAGGCCCGGGCCGAACACGGGCGCGGTGGCGCTCGCGCCGTCCTTGCTGGCCCTGCCGCCCCAGCCGCCGGCCATCCAGTCGTACCACATGAAGTATGGGTCGTCGGAGGTGCGGTTGTCCCGTCCGCCAACCAGCAGATACTCGAGATTGAAGGCGCACGCCATGGCACGTTCGGGCATAATCCGGGACCACAGTTCGAAGATGCCGTTCATGAGTTTTTCATACGGGCCGGAACAGAAACCGGTGACGGCGTAGGGCCAACCGGCGTTGACCACTGTTCCCTCCGGCCCGATCTCCGCGTCCACGGCGGCGTAGAAGCCGGAATTGAGCGGTACATCCGGGAAGAAGGTTTTGGTTCCCGCATAGATGGCGGAGTGCGTAGTGCCGTAGCCGGAATTGAGGAACGTTTCCACCGCCGGGGCGGATCCGGTCAGATCGTAGTGGATGCCCTTGCCGTCGAGTGTCAGTTTGATGTGGATCGGCACGAGGCCTTCGCCCTTGCCCGGGTCGAAATCGATGTAGTCCACGGTTTCCCATTGGCCCTGCGGCAGGGTCTCGAGCCGCCGGCGGACAATCCGTTCCACGTAGTCCTGCGTCTCCTGCATGGCCGCCACCACCGTGTCTTTGGAGTACTTGTCCACCAGGCGCAGTACCTCGCGCTCGCAGACCGCGGTGGCTTCGGACTGGGCGTGGAGATCGCCCATGGCCTGCTGCGGCGCCCTGGTGTTGGAGACCAGCAGTTGGGCCACGTCGTGCAGGAAGGTGCCTTTACTCCAGATGCGGACCGGCGTGATGCGCAGCCCCTCGCCGAAATGTTCCTTCGCGTTGACGTCGAACGATCCGGGGACGTTTCCGCCGATGTCGGCCCAGTGGCCCTTGTTCTGGGCGAAGGCAATCACTTCGCCTTCCGAGAAGACCGGTCTGATGAAGCTAACGTCATTGAAGTGGGTGCCGCCGCGGTAAGGGTCGTTGATGGCGAAGACATCGCCCGGGTGGATATTCGTACCGAACTCTTCGAGGATGGCCTTGCACTGGAAATGCAGCGTCCCCACATGGACGGCGATGTCCCCGCTGCCCTGCATCACGGTGTTGCCGTTGGCATCGCAGAGCGCGGAGGAAAAGTCGCGCGAGTAGATGACAAAGGAGTAGCAGGTGCGCAGTATCTGCTCGCTCATCAGGTCCACACTGGTGGCGAAGGCGTTCTTGAGGACTTCGAAGGTGACGGGGTCCAGCCCTGAAGCCAGGCGGGCTGCGGAATGCGCGGAATGGGTGTCGGGTGCCAGTATCGTGTCAGTCATTACTTGGCCTCCTCGTTCTTGAATTCGGTCAGGTGGATGCGGATGTTCAGCCACTCATCGATCTCCGCGGTTGTCCGCGGCGGGACTACCGTGGTGGAGTCGAGTTGATCGATGATGGCGGGCCCGATGAACGTGGCGCCAGCGGGCAGGGAGGAACGGTCGAAGACGGGCGTCTGTACCCAGCCGTCCGAACCGAAGTAGACCGGGCGCACGGATTCCGGTTTGCCGGGATCGGCCAGGAGTTTTTTCTCCGGAGCAAACGAAGGCTTCGGGGTCTTGCCGATGGCCGACAGTTGCAGCTGGTAAATTTCCACAGGTTGGTTGTCCTGGCGGAAGGCGAACTCCCGTTCGTGCTCCTGGTGGAAAGTCTGGATGGCTTCCTTGAGGGCGCCATGGCCGGAGCCCATGGGAACGGCGAGCGAACGCCACTGGCCTTGGTAACGCATCGAGATGACCCGCTGCAGCACAGAGTCTTCCTCATCGACGCCTTCATGACGCAACCGTGCGGTGGCCTCGGTTTCGAGGTTCAGGAACTGTGCTTCTAGATCCTCTGGGTCGGCTTCGGAAGCCAGCGCCGTATACATAGCGGACAGGTCGTGGCGGATGTCTACCAGCAGGCAGCCCATGGCCGAGGTAACACCGGGGTTCGGAGGTACGACGACGGTGGGGATGTTCAGTTCGCGGGCCACCTCTGCCCCATGCAGGGCACCGGCTCCGCCGAAGGCAATGAGCGCAAAGTCTCTCGGATCGTAGCCGCGGCGGATGGAAATGAGACGGACCGCGTCGGCCATGTTGGCATTGGCGACCTGCAGAATTGCGTGCGCAGCCTCTTCATGACTCATACCGAGCGGACCGGCGATGACGCGGTTGACGGCGTCCTGGGCGAGGCCGCGGTCCAGGTTCTTGGCGCCGCCGGCCAAGGTTGTGCCTAGGCGGTTCAGCACCACGTTCGCATCGCAGTTGGTCGGCTGGTCGCCACCGGTGTTGTAGCAGGCGGGCCCCGGATCGGCGCCGGCCGACTGCGGTCCGTTCCGGAGGGAACCTGCGATGTCAATGTGAGCCAGGGAGCCGCCGCCGGCTCCGATGGTCAGCACTTCGATGCTGGGGAAGACGATGGGATGGCCGTATTCGACCTGCCATTCCTTGGTAATGCGCAGCTCGCCACCGGATACCAGCGCAATGTCCGTCGACGTACCGCCCATGTCGAGGCCGACGGCATTCTCGTAACCGCACTGCTGTGCAACGTGCTTGGCCGCAATGGCCCCTGCGGCGATACCTGAAGCGGCGAGCCGTACCGGATAGCGCTTCACCATCCGCGGCGTCATCGATCCGCCACCGGAGTGCAGCAGTAGCAGGTCTCCCGTGTAGCCGCCGCCCTTGAGCTCATCCGCCAACCGGTTGACATAGCCGGAAACCAGCGGGGCGAGCACCGCATTGGAGACGGCGGTATTGAAGCGGTCGTGCTCGAAAATCTCCGGCAGGATCTCGGCTGACGTTGAGACCGTTGCGTCGGGGAGTTCCTCCTCCAGGATTTTCCGCATGCGCACTTCGTTCTCGGCGTTGGCATACGAGTTGATGAAGCAGACTGCAATGGTAGTGACGCCACGCTTGCGCAGCAGGGCGGCAAGGCGGCGGGCATCGTCTTCATCCAGAGGCGTGACGATGTTGCCGGCATAATCCACCCGCTCGGTGACCTCGAAGCGGTCCCGCCGGCGGATATAGGGGCCGGTAACGTCGTTGTAGGCGTCCCACAGGTCGTCCTTGGTGCCGTCGCGGATTTCAATCACGTCGCGGAAACCCCGCGTAGTAACCATGGCAGCTGTCGGGAAGTTGCGCGTAATGAGCGCATTCGTGGCAACGGTGGTCCCGTGCGAGAAGAGCGAGACGTCTGCCAGATTGATCTCGGCACGTTTGACGCCGTTCATGACGGCCAGCATCGGATCCGCAGGCGTGGAAGGGACCTTCGTGACCCGCATGCGTTGTGTTTCTTCGTCGAAGATGCAGACGTCGGTGAACGTCCCACCAACGTCGACGGCGACTCGGACATTAGCCATCTTGTGATTCCTCCAAGGAAGTGGTTTTGCGTAGCCACTACGATCCAGTGTGACCCAGCTCTCTGTCACTAGAGGAATTGAAATACCATTGAAAGCACGATTGTAGTTTTTACAATGACCGCGCCAGCGCCTTTTATCCGGCACCAACGGCAAACTTTCAAGGAAGCATTCGATGGACGCAAGGCCTGCACTTTCACTCTCCGATGTCGTCGCGGAGGACGATTTGGGGTTGCATGCGGTTGTGCCGGGGGACCCGAACGCCGTCGTTATTGGGGCACATACCAGCGAGATCCACGACCCGGCGAAATGGCTTGAACCCGAAACCGTCATGCTGACCACGGGACTGCGCTTCGTCGGAGCCGAGAGCGATTCAGGGCTGGCCGATAAGCTGGTTGCGGAATTGAAGACGGCCAAGGTAGTGGCGCTGTTTTTCGGGGTGGGAGTGTACTTCCAGGACGTTCCCCGCACGCTCACCGCTGCGTGTAAACGAGCGAATTTCCCGCTATACACGGTTGCGGCGGAAGTGCCCTTCCACCACATCGAGAATTTCATCAACCAGTCCAAACTTTCGCCGGACTCCTATGTCCTCAAGCGTGCCATGCGGCTGACGAATGACCTGCTGCAAAGTGTCTCCGCCGAGAACCCTGTCCAGGCGCTGATCGCCAGGCTCGGTTCGGTCTGCCGCGGAACCGCGGTGTTGTATGAGGACTCCGGCCGGATTGTTGAATCAACGGGCGAAGGCCCGTCTCATCTGATCTGGAACGAACTGCGGGATCGAAAGCAGGTGTCGGACCGGATGTCCATTGGCCGCTGGGAGGTCATGGCCCGCCCGCTGGTGCTGCGTGGTAACGGCTACTGGCTCGCGGTCGCGAGCAGGAACACCGGCGTGATCGAAGAACTGGGCGAGATGCTGCTGGAGACAACCCAGCGCCTGCTCGGCGCGATCAACGGCATCAGCCAGTTCTCCGTTTCGAAGGAACGCCATGAAAACGCCCAGTTGCTCAGTATGCTGCAGGACGGCATTCCGGTGGCAAGGGAATACCGGCACTGGGAACGGATGCGCCCGTTTCGTTTTGTGCCCTATGAGCGGGTTCGTGCCGTCGCGGCAGCAAATCTGGAGCAGGAGCCGATTCCCGCTCCGCTGGTGGAAAGACTCCTGCAAAGGGCTTCGGTCAGCGGCTTGGGTCTGCTGCTGGCGGAAAACGGTCGGACGCCGGAGAGCCCGCCGGGATTCCACGCATTGGTTTCTGACACCGCAGCTCTCGAGGCTTGGCTGGGTTTGGCGGAGGATGTGTTCATCGGGCTTTCCGAGCCCTTTTCGGATCTCGCCACCACACCGGACGCCTTCCGGGAGGCCGAAACGGCCGCCGGAATCGCTGGCCGGAGGGCGAGAGCGGCCGGGGCGAACGGATCCGGCGGCCGGTGGATCGTACGGTTGGACGAGGTGGACCCAGTGACGTGGTTGCTGGCCAGACGGCAGTCTCCGCAGGACTCGGACAAGCTGGGTAAGTTCGCCCAGGGGCTTGACCGGGACAAGGAGCTTAGGCAGACGGTCCTGTGGTACCTGGCCCGGAACCTGGACATAGCGCAGGTTGCCAATGTGCTCTTTGTCCACCCGAACACCGTCCGGTACCGGTTGAAAAAAGCCGAGAACCTTGTTGGAGGTCCGCTCTTCAGCTCGCGGGTCATCGCGAATCTTTACTTGGTCTATCACGAGGACATCCTCGCGCTGGAAGAGACCGACCTGGTGTGAGGGAGGCGCTGGGCGTTCGAAAAGCGCCCGCGGTGTAGCTTGGGGGATAGCCAATGACAGTTTCCGAGGGGAGCCCTGACCATGACCGATCTTTATCTGTCCGGAGATCCGGTTGCTGATGATCTGCTGAACGCGAATCCGTTCGCCCTGCTGACAGGAATGCTGCTCGATCAACAGATCCCGATGGAAGTAGCCTTCAGCGGTCCGGCAAAAATGGCCGACCGTCTCGGCGGGTTGGATGCGCAGCAGGTCGCACAGCTGGATCCTGAAGAGTTCCTCGAAGTATTCCGGCAGAAGCCCGCGGTCCACCGCTTCCCTAAGTCCATGGCCGGCCGGGTGCAGGATCTCGCGCGGACAATCGTTGAGGATTACGACGGCGACGCGTCGGGCATCTGGACGGCCGGAAATCCGAGTGGCGCTGAGGTGCTTGCGCGGCTGAAGGCGCTGCCCGGATTCGGCGAGCAGAAGGCGAAGATCTTCCTAGCGTTGCTGGGCAAGCAGTTTGGGCTGGAGGCCTCCGGCTGGCAGGAGGCAGCAGGGGACTACGGGCGCAGCGATGTCGCGATGTCGATCGCCGACGTCACAGGCCCGGAGTCTCTTGTCGCAGTGCGCGAATACAAGCAGCAGCAGAAGGCCAAGAACAAGTAGCGGTAACCGGATGAAGCGGCGGAGCTGATGGCCCGTCTGGTCCGCGCAGTCGTCAGTTCAAATTTTCGCCGAGCAGGCCGTACTTCATGATCACGTTGCCCTTGCTGGTGATTTGGGAGTCCTGCAGAAACAGGCGCGTTGTCGGATCTTCTGGTTCGAATAGGTGCTTGCCCTTGCCGGCGATGACCGGATGCTGCATCAGCGTCAGTGAGTCGAGCAGCCCGGCGAAAAGCAGTTGGCGCACAACAGAGATGCTGCCGCAAACGGCTATATCGTCGCCGTCGCCCTTCTTGAGCTCCCGCACGAAGTCTTCCAGTCCGCCGTCGATTAGCCGGGCGTTCTGCCACTCGAGATTTCCGCTGAGCGTCCGGGAGGCAACAAACTTCTCGATCGGGTTGATGAAGTCGCCGAACGGGTCCGTGGCAGTGGGCCAGTAGTCGGCCCACTGCTCGTAGGTCGTCCGGCCCAGAATCACTGTGGAAGTGCTGTTGATGAAGTCGCCCAGGCCCGCGCCGAGTTCGTCATCGAAACTGTCGAACTGCCACTGGTCCGGGGATTCGACGACGCCGTCGACGGAATGGAAGAGGCCTGAGGTTACTTTCCGCATGAGTGTTCTCGTTTCTGCTGCTGGCTGCTTGGAGCGGACCGTTTGTAGAACTGGCTGGTCGCAGGCTAGCGGAGGCGGATGGGAAGGACAATAGGCCGGGCCGCACGCAGCGGTGGCACGGAATCAGGCATTTCAGTAAGTCCCCTTAGGATCTGGGCTAGCCTTAGGGCATGACGCGGCCAAATGTTTCCCCTGGAACCGTTACTGTCTTCACCGATGTCATGTGCGGCTGGTCCACGCTGGCGCTGCACCGCTTCTATGAAGCGCGCGACGCAGCCGGATTGACCAGGCGCCTGCATGTTGACCTGCAGTTGTTCCTGCTCGAGGACCTCAACCGCACTGCCCTCAAGACCTCGATGATCGAGCCGGAGAAGCCTGCCATCAATGCGCTGGAGCCGGCGCTGGGGTTCAAAGAGTGGCAGCGCGATCCCTCCGGGTGGCCCGTGACCAGCCTGCCGGCCAACGAAGCGGTCCACGGTGCCAAAGAACAATCGCTCGCGGCGGCCGAGGAACTCGACATGGCGCTGCGGTTGGCGTTTTGGCGGGACAGCCGCTGCATCAGCATGCGCCACGAAATTCTCGACGTCGCAACGGCGTGCAGGGAAGTCGACGTCGACAGGCTGCGCGATGCTTTCGACACTGGCCGGGCACGAGGGGCCATGATGCGGTCTTACTTTGCCCACCGCGACGAGGTCCAGGGCAGTCCGCACTTCTTCCTCGCCGACGGTACGGATGTGGCGAATCCTGGGATGGAGCTGCACCAGGAAGACCAGGACGGCGCCGAAGTTCCCGTGGTCGATGACGACGAGCCGGGTGTTTACGACGGGCTGGTCCGGCACGCGGCGATTGCCGCCGGCGTCGGATAGCCGCACCGCCGATCGCTCGCATAACGGATTGAAAACGGCCCGCGGGGTTGTGGGGCGGTGCTGAGCTTGGCAGAGTGGTAAGTGTGCTGATGGATTGGCGCAGACAGCCTCACAGCAGGACAATCAGGAAAGCGGGTACACATGCAGATCGACAAGCAGCAGATCCTCGACCTCCTCCGGTCTACGGGCGACACAGGTAAGGCCGAGCAGGCGCAGAAGGACCTGCCTGACCAGGTAGACACCGAACGCGATTCCGGACTGCTCTCGAACCTCGGGATCGATGTTAATGCCCTCTTGAGCAAACTCCCCGGCGGGCTGGGCGAAAAGCTCGGCGGCTTCGGAGACAAGCTCGGCGGCTTCGGCCGCTGACCAAACAGCCACCATCTAAATAAGCTCCGGCCCGGCACACCGCACGATAGTTGGGGGTGTCGGGCCGGCTCCTTCCCAAATTGCCAAAGCCTGAGGAGTTGCCATGCTGATCCTGTTCGGCTTCAGCCGGAGGCCGCGCGTGTTGGCCACCCGGCCGGGCACGTGCCCGTTCTGCGGCGTGCACGGGCCGCAGCGCCTCATCGAGGAAGCCGGTAAGTTCTCCATCTTCTTCGTCCCCATTTTCACCACCAGCCGTCGCTATTACTCGGAATGCCTCAACTGCGGGCGCCAGAACGAGATCTCCCGGCAGCAAAAGGACGCACTCCTGCATGGGTAGCAGCGTTATTTCGCGGTGCCGGTACCCATCACAAGCGGGTTGAGCGGCTGCCATTTCGGCCCGATGAAGAACTCTTCGTCCAGCTTCACGGTAAAGCCGGCGGCAGCCATGGCTCCAACGGTGTCGCGGTTGGGATTGCAGCCCTGCGCGACGAAGCGCCAGACCGGGCGGACCAGATCCTGGACCTTGGCATGGGCGCCGAACCCGCGGACATGTTCGAGGAACAGCAGTTTCCCGCCGGGCTTGAGCACTCGCCGTGCCTCGGCCAGGGCGGATGCCTGGTCCGGCACCGTGCAGAGCACCAGCGTGTAGACGACGGCATCAACGCTGGAATCCGCGACCGGCAGCTGGCCCGCTCCGCCGTCGTCGATCGTCACGTCAGCCCTCGCGGTGCCGAGCTTTGCTTCCAACCGCTTGCGCATGTCCGCGTCCGGTTCCACCGCAACAACAGTGCACGACGGCGGGAAATACGGCAGGTTCGCGCCGGTTCCAGCACCGACGTCGATCACCCTGCCCTGCAGGCCGGACAGCAGTGCCGCCCGGCGCTGACCGAGGACCTGGGTCTCGGCGAAGCGCGTCGCGGAGTCGTAGCGTGCGGCAAAGAACGCGCTTTTCAATCCCAAGGTGTACCTGCCTCCCGTGCGGCATCCGCCTTGCGCCCGGCAGCCGTGCGCCGCTCAGTAGTCATCGTCGCGAACATCTTCGTCCCGGTCCGCATCATTTTCGGCTTCATCGTCCTGCGCCCCTGCCGGAGCGGGACCGAGCGCGGCGAGGACTTCCTTAGCCACGGCCTCGCTGGACTGCGGGTTCTGCCCGCTAATGAGGTTGCCGTCGAGGACCACGTTGCTGGCCCACGCGGGACCCGCCTGGACAATCGCGCCGTTGGCCCGCAGCGTCGATTCCACCAGCCAGGGTGTGTTGTCGCCGGTGCCGCCGCCGAGTTCCTCCTCGTCCGTGAAAACGGTCAGACGCCTGCCCGCAAAGGCGAATTCGCCGTCGTCGTTCCTCGCGCTGAGCAGTCCGGCCGGGCCGTGGCAGAACGGGGCGATGATGATTTCCTCGCGGTCAGCCTCGGCCAGCAGCCGGCCAAGGTCCGAGTCCGTGGCGAGGTCGGCCATGGGGCCGTGGCCGCCGGGCAGCACAATCGCGTTGAAGTAGGAGGCCTCGACCTCGGCGAGCACAAAGGGGTGCGAAAGCTCGGCGTCGATCTCCGCCAGGTAGGCGGTGAAGTCCTCGGCCTTCTGCTGGCTGCCGGCCGACTCCGCGGTAAGGCTGACGGCGTCCACTGTGGGCTTCCTGCCGCCGGGCGTCGCGATGTTGACGGTGTGGCCGGCCTCGCTCAGCAGGCGGTGGGAGACCACCAATTCCTCGGCCCAGTAGCCGGTGGGGTGCTCGGTGCCGTCCTTCATCGTGAGCGAGTCTGCGGCCGAAACGACCATGAGGATCCGTGCCATGCTAATGCTCCTTGCGCCGGGATGGATATCTCCACCGTGCCACAGCGGCGGCGCCGGCAACAGGTGCTGAACCGGCACTCTTGTTTTCCCAAACGTTCCGGTGGAAGTATTCGTTCATGACTACGTCCCTGACAATCGGTTACGCTGCGATGCTCGAGCAGTTCCACCCCCGCGAGGCAGTTGAGCTCTCCGAGTATGCCGAGCAGAAGGGCTTCTCCGGCGTGATGGCGGCGGACCACTTTCAGCCGTGGGTGCCTGCACAGGGTGAATCGGCCTTTGTCTGGAACGTGCTTTCCGCGCTGGGGGAGCGGACCAAGGGGGATATCGGCCCCGGCGTCACCTGCCCGACTTTCCGCTGGCATCCGGCGATGGTGGCGCAGGCCTCGGCGACGCTGGCCGCGATGTATCCCGGCCGGCACTGGCTGGGGCTGGGGTCGGGGGAGGCGCTGAACGAGCACATCACCGGGCAGTACTGGCCGGAGCCGCCGGAGCGCATCAACCGGATGTTCGAGGCGATCGAGATCATCAACAAGCTCTTCACCAACTCGCTGGCGGGCAAGGATATTCGGCACAACGGCGCCTATTACAGGATGGAGTCCACCCGGTTGTGGACCATGCCCGAGGTGCCGCCGGAAATCCTGGTGGCCACCGCGGGCCCGGTCACGGCCAAGCGCGCGGGCAAGCATGCCGGCGGCCTGATTACCGTGGGGGCGCCGCTGGATAAGGTGGCGATGCTCTTCGACCGGTTCGACTCCGGCGCGAAGGAAGCGGGCAAGGATCCGTCCCGTATGCCCAAGGTGCTCCAGTTGCATCTGAGCTGGGCGCCGACCTACGAGGAAGCGCTGTCCAACGCCATGACCGAGTGGCCCAACGGCGGCATGAAGTTCCCCAAGGGGGACATCCGGTCGCCGTTCGAACTGGAGCAGATGGCCAAGCTGGTCCGGCCGGAAGACTTCGAGGGCCGGCTGGTCATCTCCGAGGATCCGGACGTGCACCGCGCGTACATCCAGAAGTTCGCGGACCTGGGGTTCGACCGGATCTACCTGCATAACGTGGGCCGCAACCAGCGCGAGTGGATCGACGTGTTCGGCGAAAAAGTCCTCCCGGCGCTGGCCCGATGAGCCTGCGCGCGCTGTCCGTCTTCGCCGTCGAGGGCATCGGCGAAATCGCTGCCGGTGACGATCTGGCGGCCATCATCCAGGGCGCCGCCGGTGGGGAACTGCAGGACGGGGACATCCTTGCGGTCACCTCCAAAATCCTGTCCAAGGCCGAGGGGCGCATGCGACCGGCGGCGGACCGCGAGGAGGCGATTACGGCGGAAACGGTGCGGGTTGTCGCCACGCGCGCCCATTCGAACGGCGTGACCCGGATCGTGGAGAACCGGCTGGGCATAGTCTCCGCCGCGGCCGGGGTGGACGCCAGCAATACGCCCGAGGGGACCGTCCTCCTGCTGCCCGTTGATCCGGACGGTTCGGCGCACCGGCTCCGCGCCGAACTGCACCGGCGCTGCGGCGTGAACGTCGCCGTCGTCATCACGGATACCCTCGGCAGGCCCTGGCGGAACGGGCAGACGGACGTGGCGATCGGGGTTTCCGGGCTGGCCCCGCTGGCCGATCTGCGTGGTTCGGTGGACAGCGCCGGCCGCCGGTTGAGCGCCACGGTCACCGCCGTGGCGGACGAGATCGCTGCGGCGGCGGACCTGGTCAAAGGCAAGACCAGCGGCTGCCCGGTCGCCATCGTGCGCGGGTTGGGCAGCCTGGTTTCGGCTCCAAATAACGACGACGGCGGCGGCGCCTGCCTTGGCCACGAGGGTGCGGCCGCGTTGATCCGGCCCGCTGAACAGGACATGTTCCGGCTGGGCACCGCGGAAGCCATGGCGGCGGGCCGGCAGGAAGGCCTCGAAACCGGCCGCCGCGAGGGGTTCGACGCCGGCCGGCGGGAAGGCTACCGGCAGGGCTATGAAGCAGGACTGAAGGCCACCAGCGGCCTGCCCGTGAGCGGGTGTTCCAGCACCACGGCGTCCACCTCGTAGACCCGGCGGATCAGGTCCGGCGTCAGGACCTCGTTTGTGGGACCGGCCGCTGCAACTTTGCCCTCCTGCAGGACGATCACCTGGTCGCAGTAGGCGGCGGCGATGTTGATGTCGTGCAGCGCCGCCAGGACCGCCACTCCGTCGGCCGTCAGGTTCCGGACCAGCTCCATGGCGGCCAGCTGGGCGTTGATGTCCAAGTGGTTAGTCGGCTCATCGAGCAGCAGGACTTCCGGTTCCTGGGCGAGGGCTTTGGCCAGCTGGACCCGCTGGCGCTCGCCGCCGGACAAGGTGCCGTACTGACGTTGCGTGAAGCCGTCGAGGCCCACGGCGGTGAGGCTGCGCCGGGCAACGCCCAGATCCTCGTCGCTGGTTCCTGCCAGCAGGGAACGGTAAGGGAGCCGGCCCAGCAGCACTACATCCAGCACGGTCAGCGGCAGGTCCGTGTCTGCACTTTGCTCCACGAAGGCCAGTTGGCGGGCGCGCTCCTTGCGACGCAGGGCATGGAGGTTGGAACCGTTCAGCTGGACGGAACCGGTATGCGGCACGGCGACGGCGCCCAGCAGCTGCAGCAGGCTCGATTTTCCCGCGCCGTTGGGGCCCAGCAGCCCGGTCACGGCGCCTGCCGGGACGTGGCAGTCCATACCGTCGAGAATGAGCTTGCCGCCTGCCCGATAGCCAAGGCCCAGTCCTTGCAGCGAAACGCCGGGCGGCGCGGCGGGAGAAACAGGCGTGGCCGGGCAGCCGGAACGCCCGTTTGAGGTCAGGGGCTGGGCAGGGCTTGTTGTCGGATTCATGAGGTGTTCCTCCAGCGCCAGAGCATGATGATGAAGACCGGCGCTCCGAGCAAGGCGGTAATGATGCCGACCGGGATTTCGCGCGGATCGAACAGCGTCCTGGCCAAGGTGTCTGCCCAGACCATGAACAGGGCTCCGGCGAGGGCGGAGAGCGGAAGCAGCGCACGGTGCCGTGCGCCCGTCAGCAGCCGGACAGCGTGCGGCAGGATCAGGCCGACGAAGCCGATGGAACCGCTGACCGAGACCATCGCCCCGGTGAGCACGGCCGTTCCGCCCAGCAGGAGCCAGCGGATGGCGGTCACGTTAAGTCCGAGGGCCGCTGCTGCTGTGTCGCCGAACGCGAAGCCGTCAAGGATCCGGCCGGACAGCAGCACCGGCGTCCCCGCCATGGCGAAGGCGACGCCGGTGATCGCCACGGAGCTCCAGGTTGCGGCCGACAGCGAGCCCATCATCCAGCTGAGTACTTCGCGGTAGGAATCGCCCTGCGCGGAGAAGAAAATGATGAACGAGGCCAGCGCGGAAGCCAGCGCGGAGACCGCCAGCCCGGCCAGAACCGTGCGGGTGGGGGTGATGACGCCCAGTGCCGAAGCCAGCCCCAGGGTGAGGGCCATCGCGGCCATCGCCCCGGCGAACGCGGCCACCGGCAGCAGTACGGCGGCGCCCAGCAGGAGGACCGCGACGGCGCCCAGTGACGCGCCAGAACTCAGACCCAGCAGGTAGGGATCCGCCAGCGGATTACGGGTGAGTGCCTGCATGACCGCGCCGCTGACGGCCAGGCCGGCTCCGACCAGCGCAGCCGTGAGCAGCCGGGGCAGCCGCAGCTCCCAGACAATGCCGTCCTGAATGGCGGTCAGCTCGACGGCGACGCCGAAGTGCTCCGGACGGAGGCCCAGATGCCCGAGGACGGAGCCGAGTACCTGCAGCGGCGACAGACTGGCCGGGCCGATCGAGACAGCGACCAGCACCGAGGCGACGAGCGCGGCCAGCAGGACCACGCCCCACAACACCCCGGAGATCGGCCGCTGGCCGGACCGGGAACCGGCTGCGGTGGCGGGCGCCGTCGTCGTTATCTTGTGCCCGGGGTGCTCGCGCAGGCTCATGGCTAATCCAGTTCCGCCAGCTGGTCCACCAGGGACTGGACTGTTTCGACGCTGCGGACACCGGCTTCGGAAGCGGCGAAGGGGACCACGAGATACCGGCCTTCCTTGACCGCGTCCAGCTGCGAGATCACCGGATGCGCCTCCAACACGCCGATCTTTTTCTCGGTGCTGCCCCAGCTGGAATCCACCAGCACAATGACGTCCGGATTCCGCGCGGCGACAACTTCCCAGGACAACGGGGACCAGGCCTGGTCCACATCGGCGGCCACGTTCCGCAGGCCCGCCGCCGCCATCACCAGCTGGGGAGCTCCGCTGCCGCCGCCGACAAATGGCGTGTCGGAGCCGGAGCTGTACCAGAGCGCCGAGAGTCCCTTGCTGTGCGGCTCGATTGCGTCGAGTTGCTCCCGCTGTTCGGCGACGAGCTGGTCGGCCGCGGCGCCGGCGTCGAAAATCCGGCCCATCTCCCGGATGTCCGCGAAGATGTTCTCGAAGGTCAGCGGAGCCGGCCGGTAGCCCGGCTGCTGGCACGCCGCGGGCGAGACGTAGGTGTTGACGCCGAGCTTGCCCAGTGCCTCGCGCTCACCGGCGCCGTCCGCGGAGAAGTTGGATTCCCACCCGGCGTAGACAAAGTCCGGCTCCAGCGCCAGCACCGGTTCCTGGGCCGGCAGCTGGTCGGAGATCACGGGGATGTCCTGCTGCCACTGCTCCGGCACGCGGCCGTCGGCGAAGGCCGTGCCTACCATCCTGTCGCCCAGACCGAGGGCGAGCAGCAGCTCCGTGCTGGTGGACTTGATCGTGACGGCGCGCTCCGGCGGTGCCGTGAAGGTGACCTTGGTGCCGCAGTTATCCACCGTGAATGGAAAGCCCGACGGCGGAGCGGAGCCAACCGGGGCGGTGCCGGCCGGAATGGAGCCGGCGGGTGCGGGGCCGGCGCACCCGGTGAGCACCAGCGAAGCCGCGGCCAGGAGGGGCAAAACGGAGCGTAACGAGGCGGGATTGCGCATGGGACCTCGGTTCGTCAGCCAGGCGCAGTGGTGTTGCAGCCAGCGCTCCGGCGCGTTGTTCAAAGGAACCGGCGACAGCCGGTGACCGGCGGCCCAATTCCAGGCCGTGCGGGCCGGTCATACGCAACCGGTGGGTCCGAGACCGAGTATAGGCCCCATTTAAATTCCGTTGGAGGTTTCGGACTTCGGACCATGGTTTTCCAAGCACGGTGCGGCTATCGTTTCAGGCACGTGACGGACGTTAAGCCCAGTCTTTAAGGCATATCGGAGGCAGTCGATGACAACGGTTAGGGCAGCACTCACCCAGACCACCTGGACCGGGGACGAGGAGTCCATGGTCAGGAAACACGAAGACTTTGTGCGCAAGGCAGCGGCCGAGGGCGCCCAGGTGATCTGCTTCCAGGAACTGTTCCACGGGCCCTATTTCGGCATCGTCCAGGACAGCAACTACTACGACTTCGCACAGCCGGTGCCGGGTCCGTTGACGGAACGCTTCGCCAAGCTCGCCGCCGAGCACCACATGGTCATCATCCTTCCGGTCTATGAAGAGGAACAGCCGGGCATTTACTACAACACCGCCGCGGTGATCGACGCGGACGGGACGTATTTGGGCAAGTACCGCAAGAACCACCTGCCGCATGTGGACAAGTTCTGGGAGAAGTTCTATTTCCGGCCCGGAAACCTCGGCTGGCCGATCTTCGACACCGCGGTGGGCAAGGTCGGTTTGAACATCTGCTACGACCGGCACTTCCCGGAAAGCTGGCGGGCACTCGGCCTCAACGGTGCACACCTGGTCTTCAACCCGAACGCCTCCAAACCCGGCCTCTCCAACCGGTTGTGGGAGCTGGAACAGCCGACGGCCGCGGCCGCCAACGGCTACTACGTGGTGGTGCCGAACCGTGTGGGATCGGAAGCCAACGAGTTCGGCGACGAGGCGGTGAACTTCTACGGCACCTCCTACGTTGTGGACCCGCAGGGGAACTACGTGGGTGAGCTGGGCAGCGGCAGCGAGGAAGAACTGCTGATCCGCGACCTGGACATGGACCTGGTGCGCACCGCCCGCAACAGCTGGCAGTTCTACCGAGACCGCCGCCCTGACGCCTATGGGCCGATCGTCGCGCCGTAAGCCGCCCGGCCCCGAGAACTTGGCAGGAGAAACTCGATGTCTACAACCCTGATTACCGGCGGGACCGTGGTCAGCTCGACGGGCCGCAACGAAGCCGACGTGCTGATCGACGGCGAAAAGATCGCGGCCGTACTGGCCCCCGGTTCCACCCTGTTGGGCCATGACCTGAAGTCTTCGGTGGACACGGTGCTGGACGCCGCCGGCAAATACGTTGTCCCCGGCGGGATCGACGCGCACACCCACATGCAGATGCCCTTCGGCGGCACCGAAGCGAGCGATACTTTCGAAACCGGTACACGTGCTGCGGCCTGGGGAGGCACGACGACGATCGTGGACTTCGCCATCCAAAAGTACGGCGAACGGGTGATGGACGCGCTGAACGCCTGGCACGACAAGGCGTCCGGCCAATGCGCCATCGACTACGGCTTCCACCAGATCATCGGCGACGTGAACGACGATTCGCTCAAGGCCATGGAGGGCCTGATCGGCGAGGGCATCTCCAGCTACAAACTGTTTATGGCATACCCGGGAGTCTTCTACAGCGACGACGCGCAGATCTTCAAGGCGATGCGCGTCGGGGCGGACACCGGGTTGATGACCATGATGCACGCCGAGAACGGGCCGGCCATCGACGCCATGGTGGCCGAACTGCTGGCCCAGGGCAAAACCGATCCGTACTACCACGGGGTGGCCCGGGCGTGGCAGATGGAAGAGGAAGCCACCCACCGCGCCATCATGCTGGCCAATCTCACCGGCGCCCCGCTGTACGTAGTCCACGTCTCCGCCAAGCAGGCCGTGGCCCAGCTGGCGGCAGCCCGGAACAACGGCCAGAACGTCTTCGGCGAAACCTGCCCGCAGTACCTGTACCTCTCGCTGGAAGACCAGCTGGGGGCGCCGGGTTTCGAGGGGGCCAAATGGGTGTGCTCCACGCCCTTGCGGTCCAAGCTCGAGCATCACCAGGACCACATGTGGCAGGCGCTGCGCACCAACGATCTCCAGATGGTCTCCACGGATCACTGCCCGTTCTGCATGAAGGGGCAGAAGGACATGGGCGTGGGGGATTTCTCCAAGATTCCCAACGGCATCGGCGGCGTGGAGCACCGGATGAACCTGATCTACCAGGGCGTGGTGGACGGCAAGATCCCGCTGGAGCGCTGGGTGGAAATCACCAGCACCACCCCTGCACGGATGTTCGGGATGTACGGACGCAAAGGCGTCATCACCCCCGGTGCCGATGCCGACGTCGTTATTTACAACCCGGAAGGGCATACGTCCATCGGGTTGGAGAAGACCCACCACATGAACATGGACTATTCCGCGTGGGAAGGCTTCGAGATCGACGGCCACGTGGACACCGTCCTGTCCCGCGGCCGCGTCATCGTCGACGACAACCAGTACCTTGGCAGCAAGACGCACGGGCAGTACCTCAGGCGTGCTCCCAGCCAGTACCTGATCTAGGAGCGAGCGATGGAATTCGGAACAGTCCTCCAGTGCAACCCGCCGGCTGCCCGGACCGTGGCGTTGGCGAAGAAGGCCGAAGAGCACGGGTTCGACTACGTCTGGACCTTCGATTCGCACCTGCTGTGGCAGGAGCCCTATGTGATCTATAGCCAAATCTTGGCCGAGACGCGCACCATCAAGGTGGGCCCCATGGTCACCAATCCGGCCACGCGGGACTGGACGGTCACGGCGTCCACCTTCGCCACCCTGAACCAGATGTACGGCAACCGGACGGTGTGCGGAATTGGCCGCGGCGACTCGGCGGTGCGGGTGATCAACGGTGCGCCGACCACCCTGAAGACGCTGCGCCAGGCCGTCCATGTGATCCGCGAACTGGCCAACTCGCGCCCGGTCGAATACAACGGGGCCACCCTGCAGTTCCCGTGGAGCGCGGGGTCCGAGCTGGAGGTGTGGGTTGCCGCCTACGGTCCGCTGGCGCTGAAGCTCGCCGGCGAAGTGGGCGATGGTTTCATCCTGCAGCTGGCGGATGTGGACATCGCGGAATGGATGATCCAGACCGTGCGCCAGGCTGCGGCCAACGCCGGACGGGATCCCCTGGCGGTCAAGTTCTGCGTGGCCGCGCCGATGTATGTGGGCCAGGACTGGGAACACATGCGCGACCAGTGCCGCTGGTTCGGCGGCATGGTGGGCAACCACGTGGCGGACATCGTGGCCAAGTACGGCTCGGACTCCGCGGTGCCGCAGGCCCTGACCGATTACATTGCCGGCCGCGACAGCTACGACTACAACGAGCACGGCCGGGCCGGCAACACCCACACTTCCTTCGTCCCGGACGAGATTGTCGACCGGTTCTGCGTGCTCGGCACTGCCGAGCAGCACATCGAGAAGCTGGAAAAGCTCAAGGCGCTCGGCGTCACCCAGTTCGCCGGCTACCTGCAGCACGACAACAAGGAAGAGACCTTGCGGGTCTACGGCGAGACCATCATGCCCGCGCTCCGGGAGCACGTGGTGGCCAAGGCCGAAACGGATCGGCCTGACCGAACGCGGCAACAGGCCTCCACGTAACGGCGGCAAACAGAGTACGACGGCGGTGCGCGCCTAGTGCACGATGGTTTTCACCGCGTCGGCGCCGGTCTTGACCACGTTGCGCTCCATCGCGTTGTGCTCTATTGCATCGGGCCGCAGGCGTGCCGCCAGTTCGCCGCGGCTGTGGACGCCGACCTTGGCGAAGACGGACTTCAAGTGGTCCTGCACGGTATGCGCGGAGATGAAGAGCCGGTCCGCGATCTCCGCCGTCGAACGTCCGGCAATGACCTCGGCGCAGATGTGCCGCTCGCGTGGAGTCAGCCCGTAGGCAGCCAGCAGCAGGGCGATCAGCTCCTGGCCGGCGGCCGGTTCAATAACGACGGCGGTCGAGGTGTCCTCCGCGCCAAGCAGCGGGGACGCGTGGAGGATGGCCCAGTGCCCGCGGGCATCGCGCAGCTTCGCCCGGAACTCACCGGTCGGCGAGGTGCGCGCGCCGGCGGCCATCACGCTCATCATGGTCAGGAAGCGGCCGGGCGAGATTTCATCCAGCCGGTTCCGCCATTCCAACGCACCAGGTGTTGCCGACCGCAGTTCGCCCTGCGGCCCGGTGACGACGATGGCCCGGCCGGTTCCAGGCGGAGTCCCGTGCAGTTCGGAGCGGACCGCCAGCCGGGTCGCCGAGGCGATGGCCGGAGCCACGGCAACGAGGAACTCCATTTCCCGTTCAGTGAAGTCGCGGCCGGCGCGGACCATTCCTGCCGCGCCCCAGCAGGCGCCGTCGGCCAGGAAAAGGACGCGCAGCTCGCGGTCCAAACCGAGCGGCCGCCACACCTGGTTGAGCCGGATGCTGTGCCTGCGCTCGTGTTCCGGCAGCTCGGACAGTGCGGCAACCGATTGCTTGCGGGCGGCCAGCTCGGCAAACCGGTGGGGTTCCGCCGTCGCATATTCGGCCTCCGCCAGCAGCGGTTCATACTCTGCCGGAATCCTCGCCTCGCCGCTGGCCATGGTGCTGATGACCAGCGTTTCCGGGTCGATGGTGGCCCAGCAGGTCAGCTCGGTGCTGATCTCCCGGCAGACGAGGCGGATGGCCTCGGCGTGCAGTTCGCTGACGCCCAGCCCGGTGGCGGCAAGTGCCGCGATGTTCCTGCGGACGCGGTAGGCCCGCTCCTCCCACATAAGAAAAGTATCCCACCGGGCGGCACTGCACGGATCCCCATAATTCTGGGATCGACGCTGTCACAGCGGGTTTCTAGCGTGGAGTCATGGCACATCTTATTCAGCACACGGCCGCCGGCGAGGGCAAGGAGTTCGTCTCGCCGGACGCCGTCCTGACCGTGAAGATCGACGCCGCACACACGGGTGGGAACTACGAACTCTTTGAGGTCGATGCCCCGCGCGGCCCGGCCACACCGCCGCACCGCACCGGTTGGGCGAAGGCGTACTACGTACTCAGCGGCCGCATGATCGTCCAGATCGACGACGACGGGTACGATCTGGGGCCGGGGGAGTCCATCGCCATCCCGCCGGCGGCCCTGCATACGTTTACGGTGCTCAGCCCCGCGGTCACGTTCCTGACCGTGAGCCTGACCGATGGCATGGGGAGGTTCCACGCGGACCTGGACGCCAGTCTGCCGCACGGCCGGCCGATGGAGGAAAACCTGGCCAAGGTCCGCGAGGTGCTGGCGCGCCACGACGTCACCGTGGAAGGAATGGAGCGCGTGCCATGACCGGGGTGGTTTGGGGCTTCGCGTTGCTGGCGGCGGTGCTGCACATATTCGTGTTCGTTTGGGAAGCGCTGCTGTTTCACCGCCCCGGTGTTCATGGGCGCATTTTTTCGACGCCGGCCGTTGACGTTCCCGCCATCCGGCTGTGGGCGTTCGGAGTCGGCTTCTACAACCTCTTCCTGGCCGCCGGTCTGATCCTCGGCGTCGTTCTATGGGCGGCGGGTGAGGTTGCCGTCGGCCGGGCGCTGGTCGTCTACATCTGCCTGTTCATGTTCCTGTCCGGCATCGTGTTGCTCATCGCGGACCGGCTGGCCATGGGCCGGCCGCGCGGAACCGGGATCGGTGGTGCCGTAGCCCAAGGTGGCCCGCCTCTGGTCGCCCTCATCGCCGCGGTGCTGTGAGCCCAAGATTTCCCTCAGCTCATGCTCGGAAACTATGACGTGGCGGACTAGTTTCTGATAGATGTTTCGCAGTGTGCGCCGGGCCGAGACGTGGACCAGACCCAAGCTTTTAGCAAGAACCAGAGGCTAAACCTTTAGGCAGGACTTGTAAGCTGCCGAGTCCCACGGACCCTGGCCTCAAAGGGGCGTTCCTTCCAGCAGCTGAAGGAGTCATCATGTCTAATCTTCCCGACAGAAAACCGATCAGGCGCCGCGCCTTCGCCTCGCTTGCAGCAGCGGTGACCCTGGCCGCTTCCCTGGTCCCGCTCGCAGCATTGCCCGCCAGTGCCGACGTTGCCGCGGTTGGCCCGGTCGATCAGCAGACCGGTTTTCCCACGTGGTATTCGGACGGCAGCGTGAAACTGCAGCTGTGTTACATGGCTAACGCAGGATGTCTGGCCGAACCGCCCAATCCAGCCGCGCCGGCGTCGTACCCCGACAACTTCCCGGAGGAGGCCTTCTGGTTTGCGGCGGAAGCCAGCGGCGGGAACCTGCGGCTCTACGAGGCCGCGCTGGAAGCCGCCCACGTCAACGGCCCGGTCACGCAGGGCGAGCAGATGGGCTTCGGCCGGCTGCGCTTCATCATCGAGAACCTTGTCCCCGACGCGTCCTACACAGTGACCCACCCCTACGGCGTCACCACACTCACGGCCGAGCCCGACCCCAAGAACGCTGCACTCGGGCGCATCAAGACCACGCTCGACTCGGGAGTCTGCGCGCCCACTGCGCTGGTGCCCTGTGACTGGGCGGGAGTCGGTGCCGCGTTCCTGGGCGACTACGCCGTGGGCACTACCGCCTCGTTCCTGCGCCAGACCGGTGCCGCGGCCGGAATGCTGGGGGATATCAACACTCCGAGGCCGGTGACCGGAGCCCCGTCCGGCACGAACGCCGTCGTTGTTACCGGACCAAACGCCGGCGGCCCGGGCGTGGACACGCTGACCGTCGACACGTTCACGGTCCAGGGGTTGGTATTCAACGGCGACGACGGCGCCCCCAGCACGCCGGACCTGACCGCAGCGAGCGACAGCGGCCGTTCCTCCACGGACAACATCACCAATGCCACCACGCCCACGTTCGCCGGCAACATCCCTGGTGCACCGGCTTCCACAGGGACCGTGGAACTGATGCTGGACGGCGCGAGCACTCCTGCCGCCTCCGTTGCCATGACCAACGGCTCCTACTCGCTGAGACCGGCGACGGCGCTGGCTGCGGGCGTGCATAAGGTTCAGGCCCGGATCGCCAACCCCGCCTACACAGTAGACCCCGTTACCGGTGCTCCGACGGATCCTGCCGTGCCGCAGTACCTGGTTTCCCCGACCCTGACATTCACGGTGGACACCACTGCACCCGCTGCCTCGATCGTGGCTCCCTTCCCATCTACTCCTACACTGGACAACACACCGACGCTGAGCTACACCGCGAATGAAGCAGGTTCTCGATTCGAATGCCAGCTGCTGCCGAGCAACGCCATCTGGGACCCCAGCTGCACCTCACCGAAAACGTACGACGCGCAGGTCAACGGAACTTACCTCTTCAACGTCCGCGCCACCGACGCCGCCGGCAACGTGGGGACCACGGCTACGCGGACGGTTCGCATTGGGCCGGCCGACACCGCAGCTCCCACAGTCACGGCGCGTGGCCCCGGTGCATCGGCCACTAACGTGGCCATAGGCAGCAACGTGTCGGCAACGTTCAGCGAGTTCATGCAGGGCGTTTCCGGAACCACTTTCACCCTGAGGAACGCTGCTGGGACCGTCATCCCGGCCACCGTGACCTATGACCAGGCGACACGAAGGGCGACCCTGAATCCGACGTCGAACCTCGCTCCGAACACTGTCTACACGGCGCGCCTGACCGGCGGCACCACCGCCATCAGGGACACCGCGAACCTCGCGCTGGCCAGCACCAGCTGGACCTTCACCACGGCGGCCGCTCCCACGGTCACGGCGCGGACGCCGGGATCCGGTGGCACAGCGGTCTCGTCCACCGGCAACATCACCGCGACCTTCAGCAAGGCGGTCACGGGCGTTAGCGGTACGACGTTTACGCTGAAGAATGCCGCTGGCACAGTCATTCCCGCCGCCGTCAGCTACAACGCTACTACGCGGGTCGCGACCCTCAATCCGTCGGCCAACCTCGCTGCAGACACGAGGTACACGGCGACGCTGTCCGGAGGAACGACGGCGATCCGGGACACCGTTGGCACCCCGCTGGCGAGCACCAGTTGGTCCTTCATCACCGGCGCCGCTCCGACGATGACCGCAAGGACGCCGGCGGTCAACGCCACGGGAGTTCGACGGGCCAACAACATCACGGCCACCTTCAGCGAGCCGATGCAGGGAGTCACCGCCACGACGTTCAGGCTGAAAAATGCCACGACAGGCGCGGCCGTGACGGCAACGGTCACCCGTAACGGCACCACCAACCAGTGGGTCCTGAACCCGGGGGCAACCCTGGCCTCGAACACGCGGTACACCGTGACGCTGACAGGCGGCACCTCCGCCGCCCGGGACCTGGCGGGTAACCCGGCCGCCACGACGGTCTGGAGTTTCACGACCGGAACGCTCTAACCAGGCAATGAGGACTGCCCGCGTATGCTCCCAGGCATGCGCGGGCAGTTCTTGTGTGAGGGCGCCGTCGTTATTCTGACCTAAGGCGCCACCACGGTCATAGTGCCGTGACTGGCCGCACCGATCGTGGTGCCAAAACTACTGCTGGCGTCGTTGAGCACGCGGTGCAGCCAGGCAGCGTCATCCCTTGTAGCCCGCTCCAGCCGCATGCGCCGGGAGCGCATGGGCACAAGGCGCAGTTCGCGCAGTTCCCGGGTGCGTGTGTCCATGGTGACGAAGTACAGGAGGCGGAGGTCGTCACGGAACTGCTCGTAACCGCTGATGCCCTCGTAGTCGTTGATCAGGTCGCCGCAGCCGTACAGGATCGGCCGGCTGCGGTAGACCTCGATCGGACGCGGATGGTGCGACGAGTGGCCGTGCACTATGTCGATGCCGCCATCTATCAGCCAGTGGGCAAACTGGATCTGGCCGCGGGGAACGTTGTAGCCCCAGTTCGAACCCCAATGCAGGGAAGCGACGGCGAGATCGCCCTCCCGCCTGGCCGCGTGCACGCGTTCGACGATCAGCCCGACGCTGTCCTCGGACAGATCCGGCAGCAGCGCCACGCCCGGGCGGTGGTCACCGGCAGCATTGGCAGAGGAGATGCCGCTTGATTCCAGGCCGGCTGACCAGACAAGCACTCTCCCGTGACCGATGCTCAGCACCGCCGGGTTCCACGCTTCCTCGGCGTCACGCCCTGCACCAGCGGTGCGAATTCCCGCCCCATGCAGCGTGTCCACTGTGTCAGTTAGGCCGGCGACACCGAAGTCCAGTACGTGGTTGTTCGCCAGCACGCAGATGTCGATGCCTGCGATGGTGAGGCAAGCGATGTTGTCCGGGCGCATGCGGTAGTGGATGCCCTTGCGCGGGGCGAAATCGCCGTCGTTGGTGATGCTGGTTTCCAGATTGATCACCCGCGCGTCCGGCGCCGCTTCGCCGATGATCTTCAACGCGTCGCCCCACGGCCAGTCAGGCTCTACGGGGCGGGGAATCGACCCGTTGGCTGCTTCGGCCAGTGCAACGTAATCCCGGGCATCGCGGATGTACCCCTCCCGCAGTTTCGGCGACCCCGGGCTGGGCAGGATCTGGTCCACGCCCCGGCCGGTCATCACGTCTCCGGCGAGGAACAATTTGGTCGTTTCGGAAGCCATTCGAACCGCCATTCCCACTGCCTGTCAATATCCACTTTATAGCTAAGCGATCCCGCTTTCCGGCTTTACCATGGGAGTCGCACCTAGTGGTAATACCGGGTTATACTTCACTTATGAAGACTGCGGTTTCTATGCCCGACAAGACTTTTCAGCGGGCCGAAGCACTGGCAAAGTCGCTCGGTTTGAGTCGGTCAGAACTTATATCGCGCGCTGTTGATCACTATGCCGATGAACTGGAACGGTCCTCGCTAACTAGTCGGATCGACGCAGCGATCCAAAGATGTGGGATCGACAACGATTCGACGACTGCTGTTGTCAAAGCTGGCCACGCGACGTTGTCGGCTGATGGTGATGAATGGTAAGCCGCGGCGAAATTCTCTGGGCTGACCTCGGGCCACCGGAGGGAAGCAGGCCTGCCAAGCGCAGACCAGTTCTTGTGGTCCAATCGGATAGCTATAACAATTCGCAGATAAAAACGACCATCGTCGCAGTAGTTACATCCAAGCTGGCAATAGCGGATATGCCAGGCAACGTATTCCTGCCGGCTAAGGCTACTGGCCTGCCGAAGGATTCCGTGGTTAACGTTACGCAACTCGCCACCGTTAACAAGTCAGATCTTTATGAGCTCGCTGGAACCATCCCCCTTGATCTGATGCGAAGGGTCGATGACGGCATCTCCGGCGTTCTGGCTGCCGACATTTGACTGGCTCTTAGGCGCTTCCTGTAGAAAGCTCCGTCGTCTGGTCCACAAACGGTTCAGCCCGGCCGATCATCGAGCAACCGGGCTGGACTGAATATTGTTCCGTCCTCGTTTAGGCGCCTTTAGGGGCGAGGACGATGTCGAAGCGGGTGCGGGCCCAGGCCTGGCCGACGAGGTCACGGCCGTCGGGGGTGGGGGTGCCGGCGGGCTGCTGGTCGAATTTCTTGATGAGGGAGTCTTTGACGCCGAACACGGAGTCGCCGATTTCGATCTGCGGGTCGCCCGCGACGAAGATGTGGGTGACGAGGGTGCGCAGGTTCTCGGCGGTGACCATGAAGTGCAGGTGCGAGGCGCGGACGGGGGAGCGGCCGACGGCTTCGAGCATTTTTCCGACAGGCCCGTCATGCGGAATCGGGTACGGCGTCGGGGTCAGGCCCCAGAAGCTGTAGTTGCCGCTCCCGTCGGAGTAGAGATGTGCGCGTCCAGCGACGCGGCCGTCGGTGTACTGGACGTCGTAGAACCCGTCGTCGTCGGCTTCCCAGACCTCGATCCGGGCGTTGGGTACGGGGTTGCCGTCGGTGTCTTTCACGGTGCCTTCGACCCAGCAGGGCTGGCCGGCGGCGCCGCCGGCGATGTCCCCGCCGATCGGGATCTCCGGGGCGTCTTCAGTGAAGAAGGGCCCGAAGACGGTGGCCTCGGTTGCATCGAGGGTTTGTTTGACGGCCTGGTTGTTGACGGCGATGGTCTGCATGGAGGCGCCGAGGACGTCGGAGAGCAGGATGAATTCCTGGCGTTTGTCGTCGGTGATGTGGCCGGCGGCGGTGAGGAACTCGATGCCCTTGTTCCACTCGTCCTCAGTGAGGCGGACTTCGCGGATGAAGTTGTGCAGGTGCTTGGTCAGGGCCTGCATCAGCCGTTTCAGCCGCTCATCCTTCGCTCCGTCGAAGGACGCAATGACGGTGTCCACGAGCTGCTGCTCGACGGCCTGCTGTTCGGGGCTCAAGCCGCCGGTTCCTGATGCAGTGGTGTTGGTTTCGGTCATTCTGGTTCTCCTAAAACTGGATGCGTCCCGGTCACAGGCCCGGGGTGGTGCCGGCGGTGGCGGCGCGAAGCAGTTCGGTGAGGTTCTGCTCGGTGGGCTGGCGCGGGTTGGACGCGGGGATGATGGGCAGGATGATGTCGACGGCTTCGGCGATGTTGTCTTCGGTGAAGCCGTAGTCCTTCAGCGCCTTTGGAGCATCCAACGTCGCACGGAGTTTGTTGAGGCCTTCCACGGCGTTGCCGGTGCCGAAGGCCGCGGCGATGCGTGCGGCGGCGTCGGGGGCGTCGGGGGCGTTGAACGCGAGCACGTACGGGAGCACGGTGGCGTGGGTCTGGGCGTGGGGCATGTTCCAGGTCCCGCCGAGGACGTGGCAGATCTTGTGGTGCATCCCGGAACCGGCCGACGCGAACGCGACCGCGGCCAGGTACGCGCCGTAGAGCGCCTGCTCGCGTCCCTCCAGCCCGGAGGGGTCCTGCTTGACGAGGGGAAGGCCTTGGTTGAGGGCGCGGATGCCTTCGGCGGCCAAAGCCTGGTTGATCGGGTCCGCCCGCGGTCCCCACATGGAGTCCACGCAGTGCGCCAGGGCGTTCAAACCCGAGGCGACGGAGAGGTCCGCCGGCAGCGAGAGGGTCAGTTCGGCGTCGTAAATCACCGTTGCTGGGAGGACGCGGTCGTCGATGCCGGTGGTCTTGCGGGCGGCTTCGGTCAGGCCCCAGACGTTGGTGGCTTCGGAACCGGCGTACGTGGTCGGGACGGCGACGATCGGCAGGCCCGAGGTGAGGGCGATGGCTTTGGCCAGGCCGGTGGTGGACCCGCCGCCGACGCAGACCAGCAGGTCGATCCCGTGCTCCGTGGCTGCGGCGCGGGCTTTTTCGGCCTTCTCGATCGGCACATGCGGGGCGACGTCGTCGTAATCCAAGGCCACGTCGATGTCCGCGGTGACGTTCTTCGCGATCGGGGCCTCGAACTCGGAGGCGATCACCATGACCTTCCGGGCACCGAGGCGTGCGACCTCGGCGGCCAGGTTCTCGGCTGCCTTGCCGGAGCCGAACAGCACCCGCTGTCCCAATGTGACATGTTCAAAATTCAGGCTCATGCTCAGGCTCCTCGGTTCAGGATGGCGGAAACGGTGTCCAGAAGCGCGGCTTCCGGGTCGGTGGGCAGGCGGTCGGTGCGCCAGCCGATGTGCTTGTCCGGGCGGACCAGTACGGCACCATCTTCTTCTACGCCGCGCAGTTTCGCCCAGTCGAAGTACAGGTCTGTAATGTCCTGGCCGGGGCCGATGACTACGGTCCTCACCGTCACGCCGAGCTGGTCGCTGACCTTCTGGGCTGCGGTTGCCCAGTCCTCGCCGGTGATGCCTGTAAAGAGGGTGAACTGGCCGTAGGGTGCCAGATCGTGCGTGGAGTATTTGCGGGCATTGTCGCCGACCCAGGCGTGAGGCAGCCGGACGCCGGGATGGGTGGACGGCTCATAGTAGAGTTCCGGATCCCGCTGCGGCGCCGGCTTGGTGCTGCCGTCACCGACCACAGCCGAGGAGACGTAGTGCTGGCCGAGCTCCACGCCGTGCGCGTTGAACTCGTAGTTCTTGATCTCCATGGCTTCCTGGACGGCCCGGCGCTTGGCTGCGCCCTCGGGCGTGCTGTCCTTGCGGGATTCGATCAGCGCGAGCATTTCCTCGGGGGTCTCGGCCTTGTCGATGCCGAGGGCCTCGAACAGCTTCACGAACTCGCGGCCGGACTGGTTGGCGCGGGTGACAATCTGCTTGGCAACCGGGGCGCGTTCTTCCGAGTAGGTCTCCAGCAGTTCCTCGCCAGCCTGCCCGCTGAGCACGGCGGCCAGCTTCCAAGCCAGGTTGTAGGAGTCCTGGATGGAGGTGTTGGAGCCCAGGCCGTTGCTCGGCGGATGCTTGTGCACGGCGTCGCCAGCGCAGAAGACGCGGCCCTTCTGCAAGTGCGTGGCGTACTGCTCGTTGTTGCCCCAGAGCGAGATGCCGGTGATTTCGACGTCGAGATCCGGCACCCCGATCAGGTTGCGGACCACCTGCCGGGCGTCCTCTTCGCTGACCTCCGGGGTTCCCTCGTTGATGTCGAAGCCCCAGACGATCAGCCACTCGTTCCATGGCCGCACCATCCGGACCAGGCCGGCGCCGATGCCGCCGATGTTGGAACCGGGCTGCACCACCCAGTAGAGCACCGACGGGCGGTGGCCCACGAGCTCGGCGATGTCCGCCTTGAAAGTGATGTTCATGGAACCGGCGATGTCCATCTGGCCCTCGTACGGCAGTGCGATATCCGCCGCCACCTTCGAGCGCGCTCCGTCCGCGCCGATCAGGTATTTGGCGCGGATGGTGTACTCACTGCCCGTGAGCCGGTTGAGCACGCGGACGTTGACGCCGTCGTTATCCTGCGTGTGCGAGAGGTACTCGGTGGAGAACTGGGTCTGGGTGCCGCGCATCGTTGCGTTCTTGACCAGGATCGGCTCCAGATAGGTCTGCGGGATATCGCAGTTCAACGACGGCGAAGCCAGCTCGTAGTCCGCATGCCGCGCCGGGTGGTTGCCCCACGTGAGGATGCGGCCGATCTCCTCGCCTGCGATGGAGGTGCAGAAGACGGTGTCGCCGATCATGTGGTGTGGGGTGGCGTCGGCCAGGACCTGTTCCTCGATTCCCAGGTCGCGGAAGATCTCCATGGTCCGCTGGTTGGTGATGTGCGCCCGCGGCGTGTTGGCCGTCCAGCGGTACTTGGTGATCATGATGTTGGGAACACCGAGTGAGGACAGGAACAGGGCGGCCGAGGAACCGGCGGGGCCGGAGCCGACAATCAGCACATCCGTCTCGACGACGTTGGAATCCGGGGTCTCGGTTTCAGCGACCCCGTCATTGAAAATCACCATGGCATTACTCCACTTTCGATAGCCGGACTTTCCGGGCAACTGCTACGAGTGTTGCAGGCCACACTGTGCTTGTGCGTGGAAATCCGGATCACGGCGGAAAGCAGCAAAACAACGGCGGAAATATGCAAAAAAGAGGCTCTACGCGCCGCCCTCATAGGTCCCGTATTCCGGAAGCCCGGTGGTTTGGTAGGTGTGGATCGCCAATCCGGCAGGCGTCACCTTATGGCTGGTGAGCTTCAGGCCGGCGGGAGCGCCGCCGTCGGGGAACAAGCGTCGCCCGCTGCCGACTACTACCGGGGCGATGACGAGCCTCAACTCGTCGACCAAGCCGGCGGCGAGCAGCGATTGGCCAAGCCTGGCGCTGCCATGGATCTGCAGTTCCCCACCGGGCTGTTGCTTGAGGTCCGCGACCTTTGCAGGAATGTCCCCGGACAGGATGGTGCTCGGATTCCACTCTGCGTTGGTGAGGCTGTTGGACGCGACGTATTTTGGCATGCTGTTCATCTTTTCCGCGAACGGATCATCGGGATCGGTCATATTCGGCCAGGCCTGGGCGAACTCCTCATACGTGCGCCGTCCCAGCAGTAGGCCGTCAGCCTCTGCCAACCAATCGGCAGCTTGCTGCATGAACGTCTCGTCCATATGCGGAACGAACCAGCCACCCTGGGTGAAGCCGCCGCTGGTGTCCTCGTCGGGTGATCCCGGACCCTGGGATACGCCGTCCAAGGAAAGAAACTCGGTCAGGGTCAGTTTCATGGCTGCCTACTTTCGGTTGGTGGCCTGCTGGTTCAGGCGTCGGTCATGCGACGTCGGTCAGTGTGCGGTTTTGCGGGCCTGCAGCGGACTGACACCAAAGAGTTCCTTGTAGGCCCGGGAAAAGTGCGCCTGCGAGGAAAAGCCGAGTTCCGCGGCAAGCCGAGCCAACGGTTGCCGGGGGTTGCCCGGATCTGCTAGCAGGCGGCGGGCCAGCTGCAGCCGTTCTTCCCGGATGAATCGCACCACGCTGATACCCTCTTGCGCGAAGACCCTTGAGAGCTGCCGGTCGCTGATCCCGATGGCGGCGGCCACCAACGGCGCCGACAGCTGTGGGTCGCGCAGCCGCTGCAGGATGAAGGATCTGGCGGCGCCGAAATGGCCGATGCCCCCGCCGTCGTCGCCGTTGACCAGGACGCGGAACAGGTCCAGAGCCGACGCTTCCAGACCGGCGCCGTCCGGCTCCGGATTTGCCAGCGCGCTCTTCATCAATCCGGCCAGCGCGTTCGCATGTTGGCCAGCAGCCACCGAGCTGCGGAAGTCGAAAATCTGCGGGCGACCCAAACTGCTTCGCCCGGAAATCTCTTTGTAGACCGGCCGCGGAATCTTGAGCGCGAGTTCACGCAGCCCATGCGAAAACCCGCGCATGAACGGCTGGTCCGCGTCGTAGAGGACGGCCTGGCCCGGGCGCAGCATCTCGCAGCCGTCCCGGTGATAGAAGAAGGCCTCGCCGTCGAGATTGAAATAAACAACGACGGCGTCCGCCGGGTTCGTGGAGATATAACTTTGGGTGCGCTCTACTACGTGTGGATTCCCGACCACATGCGCGAACTGGATGCGCGGAAGCTGAAGGTTGAGCTCGGTTGCTTCGAGCGCCGCCTCGCTGAGCGTGCGGCAACCGAGGCCGATGAGCGAGCGGGCATTATGGTTTTCCCACAGTTCCACGCGGCGCGGCTCGGGCAAGCCGGCAGTCGAAAACCGGACCACCCCAGGGGCAGATCGCGTGGCGGCTGAATTCCTCGCAGCAACCGTCGCCGAACGGGTGCCTGTGAGCTGTCTCATACCAGCCAAGCGTACGTGTGGCGGCGGCATTTTTGCTAGCGGAGATCCGGCAGACGATGCGTTGATCAGGCTTCGGGCCAATGTGACTCAATCCAAGCGATCACGGGCTTGATGGTTTCGTCCGAGTTGGACTCGAAAATGAGGCCGTGACCGTTGCCGTCGATGCCGTACTCCTTCAGGTTCAGCCATGCGGCGGCTGCCCCTGCCGTGTTCAGGAAACTGACCACGTCCGGGGTGAAGCCAGTGAAGGGGGAGGCGCTGCCGCTGATGACGGCAACCGGCTTGCCTTCGAGCGCGGGCAGCCGCAGGGAATCGGGGTCGGCAGCCTGTGCTTCTTCCGGCGTGCTGATGGACGGTCCGTAATTCAGCGGTGCGGAGGTCAATCCCCAGGACAGCGTGCCCATGCCCGGAATCTCCGTAAAGGCTGGCCCCACCGGTTCGACGGCGGCAATGCCCTTTACAAGCTCAGGCCGGGCGTCGGCAACGAGCCAACCGGCGGGCCCGCCTGCCGAGTGCGTGACGATGACTGCTGGACCGATGCGGTCCAGGAGCCTGGCCAACCGATCAGCATCCATGGCTTGCGAGTCGGCCAGGTCCGCAGGGAGCGGGCCCATCGAAGCGATCAGTTGGTCGAGATGCGCAGAACCGACCTCGCGGTCATAGCTCCAAGCAGTTTGGGCGTCGGCGGCTTCCTCGGGCAGGAAGAGACCTTGGGCTGCTTCGTACGGAAAGGCGCCGCCCATCGGTCCCACCACATCCGGATGGTAGGGAGAGCGGCCGTGGCCGGGCCGGTCCACCACATAGACGGCGAAGCCGGCTTCGACGAAGCGCTGGGCCCAGCCCGGCCGGCCATCCGGCGTGCCGGTCCAGTCTGTGCCCTGGCCACCACCGCCGTGGACCAACACCAGCGGGTAGGCCTGCGTGACGTTTTCCGGGGCTTCCCACGCTACGAACATCGGGCCGCGCTGAACGGTGCCTCCCGCCGTCGTCAGCCGTTCACCGGGAATCCAGAATTGGCCTCGGCGCGAGGTGACCAGGGGTGCGTCGGAGAGGTGCGGGGCGATTGCAGTCATATCAGGACTCCTTGGAGGACAGCAGGTCGTGCAGCAGCTTGCGGATGCGGGCTACTGAATCGTCATTGATGTGGTGCTCGGTTTCGTCATACGTATTGAGTTCGACGGCGGCGCCCGCCTTGGAGAGGGCGACGGCGGTCGCTTCGATCCGCGGAAGGGGCACCCAGATGTCTTCGGCAGCCGATGCCATCAGGACCGGGACGCCATCCAGGCGGCCTTCTTCGGGCCATTCGTGTTCATCCGGGCCGATGTACCCGCCGGTGTGCAGCACAACGCCGGCGTACCGGTTCTGGTTTCGCAGCAAGTATTCCGACAACAGGCAGGCACCTTGCGAGAAGCCCAGCAGCACCGTTTTTTCCGGACCGATGCCGCGCTCGGCCAGCCAGCCCCGATGCTGCCCGACGGCCTCGAGCGCGTGGTCCAGATGCGGCTGGTTCTTGTTCAGGGGCTCCATGAACCCGGCCGGATACCAGGTGGAGTCGTTCGCTGCCGGCATCAGATAAGCCAAACCCGAAAGGCCGACGCGGTCCGCCAGTTCCTGCATGAATGTGGGTGACTGGGATCGTCCATGCACGGCATAGACAACCAGGCCTGCGTCGGTCAGCGGAGCCCCGTGGAGTACAGGGTCCTGCTCCAGATGGGGGTTGGGCTGCATCATGCCAGCGCAGAGTGGTCGCCGAGTTGATGCCAGGTCCGGTTGTGGTAGACCAGCGGGTGGGACTGTTCAGCGGGACGGGAATCAACGTCAGGGATGTTCACCTGCAGAACCTGCACGGCGACGACTGTGGAGTCGCCGGCTTCCATCTGATTCACAATCTTGCCGCGGAGCCAGGCGTTGGCGGTGGGGAGGACGGGTTCGCCTGTGACCAGGCGGGTCCAGATGCTGGTGTCCGCGAAGCGGTCTATGCCGCTGGTGGAGAACGTTTTGGCCAGGTCGATCTGGTCCGCGCCCAGGAGATGGACGACGACGGTCTCGGCACGCCGGAGCGCGGGGGCAGAAGACGAATGGCCGGATAACGAGAAAACCAGCAGCGGAGGGTTGGCCGAGACGGAGAACACCGAGGTTGCGGTCAGTCCTACCGGTCCGTCGCCGGGGTCGGCAGTAACGACCGAGACGCCGGCAGGATGATTGCGGAAGGCCGCTTTGAAATCGTCTGCCGTCAGCATCTGGTCAAAGTGTCCCTCGGCCATGCGCGCCGGGCTGGCTTGGGTTGAAGGGCGGGTCATAGTGGCTCCTGGAATCTTGGGGCGTGCCGGCCGTAAAGCGACCGGCACGCCAAATGGGGAGGAACGGGCTACTGGTCTTTCAGATCGAGGAAGACCCACTGCGCGTTCGGCGCCAGACCGGCCAGCTGGCGTCCGCAGTTCTGCAGGACGACTGGCCCGGAGGTGACGTGCTGGGTACCGGCATGCATGTCCCTGAAGAAGCGCTGCACGTCTCCGGAACGCAAAGCCGCGGTGGCAGCCCACTTGTACACCGTCTGGGTCACCTCGTGAGCTGACCACGTGGTGTTATTCAAGGCCAGACGGGTCAGCGTTTCCTGCTCGACAGAGAGCAGCTCGCCCTTGTCCAGTGTCGCCTCGTTGTCTGCCCAGGTCTCCATGACCAGAGCGCGGGCGGAACGCAGCTTAGCTTCGGCCTGGGCATAAGCGGCATGGAACTGGTCCGTGTCCACCGATGCCCCGGGAGCGCCTGATTTCTTCTGAGCGAGTTCCCTCATTTCGTCCAGCAAACGTCGAGCTACACCGAGTGCCCAGCCCGTGTGGCAGATACCGGACATGTTGGCCAAACCGAGGTGGTAGATAGCGCCGCCGTTGAGGGCGTCCATGATGGAAACCTCGTAGGTGTAACTTTCCGGCACAAAGAGATCCTCGATCACATAGTCGATGCTGCCAGTCGCCCGCAGCCCCATGACATCCCAGTTGTCAATCAAGGTGGCCTGTTCCTTGGGCAGAGTGAAGACCAGCGCTTGACCGGTCTCTTCGCAGAAAGCGGCCGTGTGGATGTGGGTTGCCTGGTGCATGCCGGAGGCAAAGGACCAGGATCCCGAGAGCCGGTAACCGCCGTCGGCCTTTGTTGCCGTTCCCAGACGCGTGCCCTGACCTGCGATCAATGCGTAGTCGTCACCACCGGGGAAGAGGTCCTGCCTGGCTTCTTCACCAAGCCACGCCGCAGTGGTGCCGGTGATCATCTGCAATGCCATGAACACCCAGCCCGCGGACGCATCGGCGTACGAGATCTTTTCGATTGATTGTATTACCTGCCGCGGGGAGAACTCGTAACCACCCAGGTTGCGTGGAATGCCGACTTTATAGACGCCGGATTCCTTCAGTGCGGCCTCCACCTCGGGGGTGAGCCGGCCGCCTACCTCGTTGGCCTCCGCGTTGGCCTTGAGCAGTGGGGTGATGGCATCCAGACGCTCCATCAGCGCGTCGAACTCATTGCTGACGTGAAGTCGGGAATCCGTAATCGTTTGTTCACTCATGGAAATAGCTCCTTTGGTCCTGCTGGGCCGTGCCGCGTTGGCTGTTAGACGTCGATGTGCTCGAGCTGTTCGAAAATTTGTGTGCGCTGGTTTTCGAACTGCTCGGGCAGCTGGAACCTGCTGCCCAGTTCCTGCGGGGATTCGTCACAGGTCCAGCCACCGTCTTCGTGCGTAACGGCGAGCTCGAACAGGGCGCCGCCTGGGGTGCGCACGTAGACGGACTTGAAGTACTTGCGGTCCTTGAGCTCGGAGATGTCGGTGTAGCCGGCGCCTTCGATTTCGAACTTAACCTCGTCCTGGTTTTTCAGGGTGTCCAGGTTCCAAGCGAAGTGGTGATACGTGCCGGAGCCGTAGTGCCAGGTGCCTTGATCGTCGGAGATGTTGGCAGTCAGCTCCACGTGGTTCCCATACTTGGCGTTACCGACCTGGAAGACCGCACGGTCGCCTTCTTCACTGATCTGGTCCTGCGAAAAGAACGTGTCATTGGCGAAGTCAACCATTCGTTCGGGAGTGGTGACGTGGATGCCGACGCCGTGAATGCCATGGATGGCGTGCTCCTGCGGCACACCGTTTCCAGCGAAGCCTTCGCGTTCGTCCCCGTCGGTGCCGACGAAGACGTACTCGATGCCGGACGGATGCCGGAAAGCCAGACGGCGCTGGTCGAAGGCCTCTATGTTCTGGACCTCGACCTTGTGCTGGTTGAGGCGCTGGTGCCAGAAGTCGAGTGACGTCGACGGGACCGATAGCAGGACCTCGCGGGCTTGGTTTGTACCGCGCTTGCCGTACAGCCCGGCCTGAGCCCACGGGAACGTGGTGACGACAGAGGACGGGTCGCCATTGGCATTGGAGTAGTACAGGTGGTAAATCGGCTTCGAACCGTCGAAGAGCACGGTGCGCTTGATGAAACGCATTCCGAGCGTTTTGACGTGGAAGTCTACGTCTTCCTGCGCTGTGCCGACGGACAGGGTCACATGGTGTGAACCTTCGATGTAAGTCATGATGTGTCTCCTTTGACGTGTTCAACCCGCATGTTTTTTAGGGGATGGTTTTACCGTAGATGTGATTAGCGCCACTGGAATCACGAGAGAGTGCCCGCCGATATCGAATGCGTGCAGCGTTGACAGGAAAGTGTGCTCGGTCTCCGGCGACAAGCCATTCTTGGATGGTTGGCCCAGATACTGCTACCCGAAGCGAGGACATTCATGTCGCCAAGTCCCATATATACAGTCGCCTTTCCAACCAAGGAATTGGCCGAAGGTCAAGGTCAGGCGCCGGATGGAATCCGCTACGTGGTCGCGGATATAGGATCGGCCCACTGGCATGAAGTGTCAGGGGAAACGGACATGCTGGTCCTGCCGTATATGGTTCCGGCCAATGAGCTAAAGAGGCTGTCCGGATCCGCTGTTTCGTTGGTGCAGAGCCAGACAATGGGATACGACGGCGTGACCGACTACCTGCCGGCAGGGGTTGCTTTCTGCAATGCAGCCGGCGTGCATGAGACGGCCACAGGTGAACTCGCATTGACAATGATATTGGCCAGCTTGCGAGGCATTCCGGATGCCGTTGACGGGCAGCGTACGGGTGAATGGCGCCATAAATGGCATCCGGGACTAGCTGATAAGCGTGTGCTCGTTATCGGCGCCGGTGGAGTGGGGCGGGAAATTGTCCGAAGACTTGAACCCTTTGAGGTCAGCATCACCAGGGCGGCGCGCACAGGGCGGACGGATGGTTTCGGGGTCGTGCAATCAATCGTGGATCTTCCGGCCCTGCTGCCTGAAGCCGACGTCGTTGTTCTGGCTGTACCGCTGACGGCGGAAACCAAGAGCCTTGTGGACGCCGCATTTTTGGCATCGATGGCGGATGGCGCATTATTGGTCAATGTGTCGAGAGGTCCGGTGGTCCGGACGGACCAGCTGGTCGCCGAGCTGAATGCGGGCAGATTGATGGCGGCACTCGATGTGACAGACCCGGAACCGCTGCCAGCGGAACATCCTTTGTGGAGGACCCCAAATACGCTGATCACTCCGCATGTCGGCGGGCATACTGGTGCCATGTTGCCGCGGATTACGAAGCTGTTGAAACGACAAATAGCACGCGTAGCTGTGGGCCAGCCTCCATTGAACCGGGTGCTCTAGTAATCCGACGGATGCACTAGGAAGCATCTTCCAGAGCTGCCCTCCGGAAATCTGCGGGTGTTAGTCCGGTAGAGGCCTTGAAGATTTGCCCGAAGTGTGATGCGCCTTTGAACCCCCAACGCTTGGCGATCGCAGCGGCGGGCACGTTGATGAGCATGGGGTCGGCCAGGTCGCGGCGGCAACGCTCCACGCGACGTTCCCGGATCCATGCGGAAACGCTGATCCCACTGTCTTGGAAGAGGCTGTGCAGATACCGCAACGAGATGAAGTGCGCGCCCGCAATTTGCTGCGGACCAAGATCTGGGTTCCCCAGATGCTCATCAACATACTCGTGAATGCGATGCATCAGGGATTCGCGGGTCTCCGGCTGGCGTGCTGGGACGTGCAGCGCAGTTTGGCTCAGCAGCATAGATCCTACGAGATTCATGACACCACTGACAGTCGAGTAACGATTGACATTAGTCATGGAATCCAGCGTCTCGTTCAGCGTGCTGAGGAGCGCCCACACGGATGGGGCCAAGCCAGAGCCAGCGTCGATCCGCGTGGCCGTCATTTCGTTCAGAGCGTCGCTTGAGGTGCTAATGAGTTTCTGCGGGAACTTGATGCATAGTGCTCGATAGCCGTCACTGCTGGCCAGCGAGGCCGGCTTTGTTGAATCGTAAAAAGTGAATTGCCCCGGCCCGAGAACTGCCGTTCGGTCATCTTGCGTCAGCCGGAATTCGCCTGAGAGTTGTAACGTCATCAGGTACTCAGGACGCTGACCCTGTTCAATTTTCGAAGCATCACGATAGGCGGCGTGCCGGTCACATGTCATGTTGATAAATTCGAGGTCCGCAAACGGCCTGCTCCGTACAGACCCCTTGAAGGACTGCGGTTCATCGAAATCGAAATCAAAGCTCAGCAGCGAGCGTGCAACAGTGTCACGCCAGCTTGTGGACGGTACCGGTTGATCTGTCGATGTTCTTTGTTGTGCTGAGCCCGCTGAGTTTGCATGAGCCATGGCCAAAACACCCTCCTCGGATTGCCTGGTCGAAATCTCCATTCCTGCCTGCCGCGCTGCGCAGCTAGTAAGTGGATGCAGTCTACCGCCCGGGTTGTGGTGCGTGTCACGGCGTCAAGTTTTGTTGCTTCGGTGCATGTCTGCAGCAGTGCACGGATTCGACAGTAGGGTGCACGGTCTTTGGATGCCGGTGACCTGGATCACTAATACGCTCTGGGGAAAGGCCAGCAGGGCCATCCAACGGCTGGCTCCACTGCGGCCCTCAGGTGAATCCGATTACCGACATAAGGACGTGCGGACGACGATGTCTACTGCCCGAACAGATGCGGCCACAACGCCGCAAAGCATCCAGGAACTTTTCGATCTGACCGGCGAGACGGCCGTCATCACAGGAGCCGGTAGCGGACTGGGCAAGGCCATAGCCGAAATTCTTGCTCTGGCCGGAGCCCAAGTGGGGCTGATCGACGTAGACCAAGAGCGACTTGCCACGGTCGCGGCCGGTATCGAGGCCAACGGTGGGAAGACCCTCAACCTGACCGCCGACGTCTCCGATTCCACCTCGATTGCCTCCGCCATTGGAGACATCAAGGACCACTTCGGCGGACTAAACATCGTCTTCGCCAACGCCGGAATTTCCCGTGGACCAGGTTTCCCGGAGGGCGAGGGCACGCTGGCAGGCACACGGCAGGAGGACTGGAACGCGGTGGTTGACGTCAATCTCAACGGCGTCTTCAACACGCTCAGTGCCGCATCGGGAGCAATTGCCGACGGCGGGCGGATCATCGTCACCGCATCCACAGCTGGATTCCGCGCAGATCCGATGGTCGGCTATGCCTACGTCGCCACCAAGGCCGCCGTGCTCAACATTGTGCGCCAGGCCGCGCTGGAACTGGCTCCGCGGGGCATCCGGATCAATGCGATTGCACCAGGTCCGTTCCGGACGAATATTGCCGGCGAAGGAGCCCTGGACGCTCCGGAACTCAACACCATGTGGGCGGAGACGATCCCCCTGGGCAGGATGGCCCATCCGGAGGAATTGAAAGGACTGGCGCTTTTGCTGGCCTCCAACGCCTCGAGCTTCATGACAGGCGGCGCTTATGTCATTGACGGCGGCGCCCTCGCATTGTCGCATGCGCACTGAACGCCATGCTGCCCCAACCCCGTCTGCCGGTCCCCGGACCACAGGCACGGATGGACACACTATGAGTACAACAACCCCGTATGTCCTTGAATCCAAAGACATCAGCAAACACTTCGATGGCGTCTTCGCGCTGAACGAAGTGGACCTTCGGATCCGACCGGGCGAGATCCACGCGCTGCTCGGCGAGAACGGGGCCGGCAAGAGTACGCTCATCAAAATCCTCACCGGCGTCTACACTCCCGACTCCGGCTCGGTGCTTCTAGACGGCGACGGGGTCACGTTCAAGGGCGTGAGCAGCGCCCATAAGGCAGGCGTCGTCGCGCTATACCAGGAACTGTCCATCGTGCCCAACGTCTCCGTTGCGGAGAACATCGTGCTGGGTGACGACATGCCAACCCGTGCCGGTCTGGTCGATTGGAAAGAGCTTCGCCGGATTGCCCGTGAGCAGCTCGACCGGCTCAATCAAAGCCATATCCCGGTTCAGCGAATGGCCGGTCGGCTCACTCCGGTCCAGCAGACCATGGTCGCGGTCGCACGTGCCATCGCCGTCAAAGCCAAGGTCCTGATTCTCGATGAGCCGACCGCCGCGCTGACGGACCATGAGATTCAGGATCTGTTTCGGGTGCTTCGCAACCTCCGCGCCGAGGGCGTCGCCATTGTCTATGTTTCCCACCGGCTGGAAGAAGTGTTTGAGCTCTGCGATCGCGCAACCATTATGCGCAACGGGCGCGTGATGACGACGACGGATGTGGCCGACACGACCATCCGCGAGGTCATCTCCACCATGGTGGGGCGGAAACAGGAGGACCTGTTCCCCACCCGGGGGATTCCGGGTGCCGGTACGGCAGTGGAAATTCACAACCTCACGGGCCAGCGGGTCAAAGATGTTTCGCTTTCGGTTAAGGAAGGCGAAGTGCTCGGAATCGGAGGTCTTGCCGGATCTGGCCGCAGCGAACTGCTACGCATTATCGCCGGCGCCCAACGGCATACTTCTGGTCGAATAGTCATCGACGGGCAGGAAACCAACCACAAGTCGGTGGCCGCCGCCCTGAACCATGGCATAGCCCTCGTCCCGGAAGAACGGCGCAGTCAGGGAGTGGTACTGTCCCAATCCATCGGTGAGAACATCGCCGTTGGGAATTTGACGTCGATCAGCAAATGGGGACTGGTAACGCGGGCCCGCATCAAATCCTTGGCATCGAATTCGATAGCGGAGCTCCAGATCAAGAGCCGCGGACCCCACCAAACGGTAGGCCAGCTCTCTGGGGGAAACCAGCAAAAAGTTGTGCTTGCCAAATATCTGGCACGGAACCCCAAAGTCCTGCTGCTTGACGAACCAACCCGGGGCATCGACGTCGGCACGAAGTCTGAAATCTACGGACTGATACGGGGGCTGGCAGCCAAAGGCGCCGCCGTCATCGTGGTCAGTTCCGAGTTGCCGGAACTGATCGGCCTGGCCGACCGCATCGTCCTGATGCACGAAGGACATATCTCCGGTGAAGTCTCGGCAGCAGGCGCCGACGAAGAGCAGCTTCTGACGTATTGCTATGGAAGGGCAGCATCATGAACACTGCACAGAAAACACCGGTGGAGAACAAGCCGCCGCAAGGACCAACTACGCAGACCCGCGCGGCAGCAGGGGAGGGCGCCCGCCGGTATACCCCGGTGCTTGGTGCCATCAAATCAGGCGGGACAATCATCGGCTTCGTCCTGCTGGTGGCCGTCTTTGGCATGATGCGTCCGGAGGTGTTCCTGACCTTCGGGAACCTGCGCAACGTGCTGGAGCAGGTGGCTATCTTGGCGATCATTGCTTCGGTGCAGACCGTGGTGATGGTGGTGGGCAACTTTGACCTCTCCGTCGGTGCGACGGCATCGCTCTCCGGGGCCGTTGTCGCCCAGCTGTTGATCGGCGGCCAAGGAATCGCAGTCGCGATTGCTGGCGCGTTGGTGGTGGGAGCCCTCGTGGGCGCGGTCAACGGGTATCTGACTGCCTACCTGAAACTTTCTGCTTTCGTGGCCACCCTTGCCACCATGACGTCCGTCTCGGGGTTGGCTTTTATCGTCACCGACGGCACCACACTGTTCGGGCTGCCGCAGGGGTTTATGTCCCTCGGGCAAGGCCGTTGGGTCGGGCTGCCGATCCCGATCTTCGTGGCCATTGCCATTGCAGTCATGGTGTGGTTTGTGCTCCGTAACACCACCATTGGACGTCGCTGGCACGCCGTTGGCGGCAACGCCGAAGTCGCCAAGCTCAGTGGGGTCCACGTGAACCGGGTCCGTTTCCTGGCTTTCGTCGTGGCCGGAGCTGGTGCCGCCCTGGCTGGAGTGGTCCTCACTAGCAGGCTGGCAAGTGCCACGGCGACCAGCGGTGATTCCTACATGTTGCTGGCCATCGCCGCGGTATTCCTAGGCATGACCATCTCCAAGGAAGGTACGGCGAACATCGGCGGAACGCTGATTGGCGTAGGTATTCTCGGCGTCCTGAGCAACGGGCTCAACATCATCGGCGTCAGCACCTACGTGCAGCAGTTCCTGACCGGCATCATCATCATCGCTGCCGTGGCGTTTTCGCGGCTGGGCAACAAGGGAGTTTCCTAGTATGAAAAAACTACTCGCGCTGATCAACAGCCTGGCATTGGCACTCATCCTTGCCGGTTGCGGGGGAAATGCGGAATCCTCCGAGGGGGCATCAGACGACGTTGAAGTCGCCGTCATCACCGGTTCCTATGGGACTCCGGCAGCCAAGTACGCCATTGATGCTTTCAAAGAGCTCGGCACAGGCAAGGGATGGAATGTCACCGTTGCTGACACGGACTTCGACTTCAACCAAGTCAACTCTCTGATGCAGGATGCGTCCCTGCGCAAGGTGGACGCAATTGTCCTGGGATTCCCTACTCCTGAGCAGATCACCGTAGGCCTCCGCGCGGCCAATGACGCGGACGTGCCCGTTTACGTGATCGATGGCGGAACAGCGCCGATGGAAGGAGTTGCACTGAACGTCACAAGCGACTCTGTGCAGCTGGGCGAAATCAGTGCTCAGGCACTGCTGGACGCCATGGGCGGACCCGGCAAGGTACTGGTCATTGGCCATGATCCGCATCCGGGCATCCGGCTGCGGACTCAAGAAGCCATTTCCTATCTGGAGAAGGCCGGTGCCGAAATCGTAGACATCAAGCAGGTAAAAGAACCGGCCTCATCCCAGGGTGAAGCACTAAACTTCACCACAGATTTCCTACAGGCCAATGCGGATGATCTCGACGGCGTATGGGTTGGCTGGGACGCAGCAGCAATGGGCGTGGTGCAGGCGCTCAACTCTACTAAGCGAACGGAGATCCCCGTTACAGGCATTGATGCCACCGAGCAGGCAGTGGCGGAAATCGGCAAGGACGGGCCTTTTGTGGCTACCGTCTTCCAAGACTGGGATGCCATCGTCGGACGCATGGCAGAAGTCATGGAGGCAGATTTCAACGGCACTGACCCTGTCACTAACTACGAAGAAATGCCGGGAATCCTCGTGAACCAGGACAACCTGGACAGCTTCAACTCCTGACTTCCTCACTCCTTTCGAAAGGCAACGATCAAAATGCGCAATAACAGATTCCTGTCGGCCGCGGCTACGGCTGCAGTCACCCTCCTGGCCGTCACCGCTTGCGGCGGAGGCGCCGACGCGTCGGCGGAACCTGAAGGCAACGGGGCCCCGGTAGTGGCCGTCTTCACCGCCTCCTATGCCACACCCGCCGTCAAGACTGGCGTGGACATGTTCGAGGATCAGGCCACTGAGAAGGGCTGGCAGGTATCCGTTTCAGATAGCGCCAATGACTACAACAAGCTCAATGCCCAGATGCAGGATGCCATTTCCCGGGACGTGGACGCCATTGTCATGGGATATACCTCGCAGGAAAAGACCAGTCTGGGAGTTTCAGCTGCCAATGATGCCAACATCCCGGTCTTTGCCATCGACGCCGGTATCGAACCGTACGAGCCCTATGCACTCAACGTGACCAGTGACAATACACAGCTCGCGACCGCGAGTGCCCAGGCGATCATCGACGCCAATCCCGACGGCGGGGATGTTCTGATTGTTGGGTGGGACTCTCATCCAGGCATCCGCCTTCGCACCGACGTGGCTACCGAGCTATTCGAGAAAAACGGCTTCAATGTTGCCGCCAATCACCAGATCCAGTCACCCGGGGCTGCCCAGGAGGAAGCACTGTCCTTCGTGCAGGACTACCTCCAGTCACATCCAGGCGAAGCAGCGCCGGTTGGTGTTTGGGCCGGATTCGATGCTGCCGGTTTCGGAGCGGTCCAGGCAGCCGAGGCCGCCGGTGCCGAAGGTATTGCCGTGGCCAGCATGAATGGCGATGATTTCGCCATTGCCGAGATCGCCAAGGGTGGTCCGTTCCTTGCCACTGTGCTGCAGGACTGGCCCACCATTATCGGCGATGTGGTCAGCGCGATGGACACCTACTTCATTGACGGCACCCTTCCCGAAAACAACCACATTGAAATCGAGGGAACCCCGATCACCAAGGGCAACGCCAGTGAGTTCTGACATCCAGGGAGCGGTGCTGACCGCCCCGGGCTCCTTGGAATTGAAGGCGTTGCCTGAACCGGGAGAGCCCGGACCTGGGCAGGTCCTGCTCAGTCCGGAGGCCGTAGGAATCTGCGGTTCGGACCTGCATTATTTCGACGGGGACATAGGTGCTCTGACCGGTGAGAGCGACTGGTTTCCTCGAGTGCTCGGCCACGAATTCGCGGCCATTGTCGTGGCGATCGGCGACGGAGTGGATCCGGACCGGATCATTCCGGGAAACCGCGTAGTGGTCTGGCCGCTGGAGACCTGCGGCAGCTGTTACGCCTGCGACCACGGAAGGGAAAACGCCTGCTACGACATGCGAATTATCGGTGTCCACCGGGACGGAGGCATCAGCCAGCGGCTTCTCGTCCAGCAAAGGGCTGTGTTCCCGATCGCCGATACGGAACCGGAAATCGCTGCCTTCACTGAACCGCTCTCCGTGGCCGTACATGCACTGGCCCGCGTCAACATCGGTGAAGATCAATCCGCCAATGGAACCCGGGTAGCGGTACTGGGCGGTGGGCCGATCGGGCAGGCTGTTTCTCTGGCCGCAACAGTCTGGGGTGCGGACACCGCCGTCGTCGATCTCAAAGCAGACCGCAGAGCGATGGCAGAGCGTCTCGGGGCAAAGCTGACGTTGGGCGCCAGTCAGCGTGCTGTGCCAGTGGAGCTGCGGAAGTGGAGCGGAGGCTATGGGCCAGATGTTGTCATTGATACCACGGGGGTTCCTTCGGTCTTGTCGCAGGCAGTCGACATTGTCGCGCGCGGCGGGGACGTCGTCGTCGTTGGTCTGACCGGAGGAACCGCGCCGTTTTCGCCGGGCGTGCTGCCGGAGAAGGAGGTTTCCATCCATGGGGCTAGCTGCGCGGCCCCGAAGGATTTTGCTGCTGCAGTCCGGTTGGTTGAATCCAACAACGACGCCGTTGCCGCCTTGATCTCCCATGTCCTCCCCTTGGATAGGGTCAAGGACGCGTTCGGGGTGGCGCATGAGGCAGCTGAGGGAACAATGAAGGTAGTCGTCAGAATTCCGTGAACCAGTTGCAATTGCACTACGTCGAAAGGACACTTTTCAGATGGTTTCTTCCATTGCACTTCCCCGCATTATGCGCATCGGCGGCGGAGCTATCGGCGAGCTCGGCAGCGTTCTAGCAGGTTTGGGCCTGTCCAGGCCACTGCTTGTCACGGATAAGTTCTTGGCCAGCACCGGTGCAGCTGGCCGGTTGCTGGCCAACCTCAGGGATGCAGGGCTGGAGGGTGAGGTGTTTTCCGAAACTGTTCCGGACCCGACCAGCGATTCGCTGATTGGAGGACTGGAAGCGGTTGCCGCCCACCGGGCCGATTGCCTCGTCGGCTTCGGCGGCGGCAGCCCGATGGATACGGCCAAGGCCCTGGGACTGCTCTCGGCGCAGGGCGGGGAGATGCGCGACTACAAGGCGCCGCGGAACAACGGCGGCCCTGCCCTGCCAGTAATCGCCATCCCGACAACTGCCGGAAGCGGATCCGAAGCCACGCAATTCACGGTCATCACGGACAGCGCGACTGACGAGAAAATGTTGTGCACCGGCCTGGCTTTCCTTCCCGTGGCCACGATTGTCGACTATGAGCTGACCGTCTCGATGCCTCCGAGGCTGACCGCAGATACCGGGGTGGATGCACTCACCCACGCCGTCGAGGCGTATGTCAGCAGGAAGGCGAACGTTTTCTCAGATGGCTTGGCTCTGACCGCTATCGGCACCATCGGTCGGAATATCCGTCAGGCGTACGCGGACGGTGATGACCGGGAAGCGCGTGAAGCCATGATGTTTGCGGCAACGCAGGCTGGCATCGCTTTTTCGAATTCCAGTGTGGCCTTGGTGCATGGCATGAGTAGGCCGATTGGGGCGCATTTCCACGTGGCCCACGGCCTGTCCAATGCCATGCTGTTCCCAGCAGTCACTGCCTTTTCGGTGCATGCCGCCGCCGGCAGATACGCAGAATGCGCCCGTGCCTTCGGAGCCGCCGGCCAAGGGGATTCAGACGCACTGGCCGCTGACAAGTTCGTCGAAGCCCTTGCTGTCCTCTGCAAGGACCTGGATGTTCCTACCCCACAGAGCTATGGCATTGACCAAGAGAAGTGGAATGAACTGAGCCCGCTGATGGCACAGCAGGCGCTCGCTTCCGGGTCGCCGGGAAACAATCCCGTCGTCCCCACAGCAAACGAGATCGAGGATTTGTACGCCCAGATTTACAGCTGAGAACGATACGGAAGCTTGGTCTTGACCGTTACCCCGCGGGCTGGGCGCCGGCGTCCGGAAGGCGGACGGTGAACTCCGTCTTCCCTTCGCTGCTGCTGACGTCGATGCGGCCGCCGTGGGACTTCACGATGGCATCCACGATGGACAGGCCCAGGCCGTGGGTGCCGCTGCGGTCAGAGCGGGCGGTGTCTGCCCGGGTGAAGCGGGAGAAGATCTTGTCGATGAAGTCCGAGGGGATGCCGGGGCCGTCGTCGGCCACGGTCAGGACGGCGGCGCCGGGCTCGGCCGCCAGCGAGGTGACCACGGTGGTTCCGGGACCGGTATGTTTGTGCGCGTTGGTCAGCAGGTTGATGAGGACCTGGCGCAGCTGGCCGGGGTTGGCCCGCACTGTCACGGGGTCGTCGGGCAGCTGCAGGACCCAGCGGTGTTCGGGCGCGGCGGCGCGGATGTCGCTGACGGACTCGACCACCAGCTGGGTCAGGTCGACGTCGTGCTGTTCCGCCCGGTGTCCTTCCTCCATCCGCGCCAGCAGCAGCAGGTCCTCCACGAGTGCCGTCATGCGTTTGGACTCGGACTCCACCCGCGAGATGGAGGAGCGGCCTTCTTCGCTGAGGTTCTCGGTCAGCCGGATCATTTCGGAGTAGCCGCGGATGGCGGTCAACGGAGTGCGCAGCTCGTGACTGGCGTCGGCGACAAACTGGCGCAGCTTGGTCTCGCTTCGATGGCGGGCGCTGAACGCGCCGGCAACGTTGTCCAGCATCAGGTTGAAGGCGTGGCCCAGCCGTCCAACTTCGGTGGCCGGGACCGCGATCCCGGCGGGCACGCGTTCGGCCATGGCGACTTCCCCTTCACCTAGCGGCAGCCGGGAGACGCGGGTGGCCACGCCGGAGAGTTCCTCCAGCGGGCGCAGCGTCCGGCGGATAATCAGCGTGCCCAGCAGCGCCGCCGCGGCCAGACCTGCCGCGGAGACCACCGTCATGGTCCGGGTCAGGGAGGCGAGGGTTTCCTCCTTGGCGATTAGCGGCAGGCCGGTAACGATGGTGTACTCGCGGTCCGGGTTGTACGTCGCCACCAGCCGGTAGTCGCCCACCGAGAGCGCGCGGTCAACCGGCGGAACGTCCAGGGCCAGGTCGTCGAGGATCTGTTCATCCGCCTCGGTCAGGTCCTGCCTCTCGCCGTCAGGGGTGAAGATGCCGGCGCCCCGGACACCGCGGTCACCGATGCGGGCATTCAGCGTTCCCGCCCGGGTGCCTGGGCCAGCCAGCGCATCCGCAAGATTCGCCGAATCCTGGGCGCCGTCGTCGTTCTCTTCGTCTTCATCATGATGGTCTTCATCGTCCGAGTCCTGGCGGAACTCTTCCTGCGACCGGTTGGCCCGGGCGGAGGCCTGCGCCAGTTGCTCGTCCAGCTGTCCGGTCAGGAACGAGGTCATCGCGGCGTGCGCGGAGAGGCCGACGGCGAGGCAGATCGCAGCAAGCAGCGCCAGCGTGATCAGGACCAGTCTTGTGCGCAGCTGCCAGTTCCGGAACGGGCGCCAGCCGCCGCTGTGCCGGTGGCCGGACGCAGGCACAGACGGCGGGCGGGAAGGCCGCTTGTCGCTCTGCATGGGCTTCTCTTTCAATCTGATCGCCGCACTGATGGGATGTAGTAACTGTAGTGGTTATTGTTGTCTCAGTATCCGCGCAACTTGATACCAGGGGAGTAATCATGGCCGCACAGGATCCCACCGAACTGGTCAGCGGGCTGCCCAAACTGAGACACCCGGACGGCAGCCCGGTCCGGGCGCTGGTGGTCGACGACGAGCCGCAGCTTTCGGATCTGGTGCGGATGGGACTGCGGATGGCCGGCTGGGCCGTGCACGTTGCCCACGACGGCCCGTCGGCCGTGAAGGTTGCCCGCGATGTCCGCCCGGATGTGCTGGTGCTGGACGTGATGATGCCCGGGTTCGATGGCGTGGAGGCGCTGGTGAAGATCCGGGCTTTTTCGCCCAACGTGCCGGCCCTGTTCCTGACCGCCAAGGATGCCGTGGCGGACCGGATCACCGGCCTGGCCGCGGGCGGGGACGACTACGTGACCAAGCCGTTCAGCATGGAGGAACTCATGCTGCGCCTGCACCGGCTGGTCCAGCGCTCCGGTGTGGCGGCAGCGGCGGCGGCGGAGCTGGTGGCGGGGGACCTGGTCCTGAACCTCGATACCCGCGAGGTCACCCGCGCCGGGACGGACATCCAGCTCACGGCGACGGAGTTCGATCTGCTGCATTACCTGATGGACAACGTGCGCACGGTGGTCAGCAAGAGCCAGATTCTGGACCACGTGTGGAACTACGATTTCGGCGGCCAGAACAACATTGTGGAGCTGTACATTTCCTACCTGCGCAAGAAGATCGACGCCGGCCGCTCGCCGATGATCCACACGGTCCGCGGCGTAGGTTACGTCCTCAAGCCCGCTGTTTGAGAACTGGACTGAGGGAAGCAATTCGGCCGGTCCGGCGATGCGCACCGGACCGGCAGGGCTGCCGGTCCAAAGGGGGGGTTCAGACCGGCATGACTGATGGCTACAGCGGTTGGGTGATGAATGCGAGGAGCTCCGGAATGACCGGCTGGATTTTCGTCACCCAGAAATAGATGCCGCAGGCGATCAGGCCTAGGGCCAAAATGGTCCACGTGAACCACGATGATGACCAGAAATGCCAGCGGTTCCCCGCTCCGGGTGAGCCCGTGGTCCCCGGGGATTCCGTGGTCCTGCTGGTCGTGCTGGTCCCGCTCGTCGTGGCCATGGCCCGTGCGTCGGGCTGCCGATGTTTGCTTGTCATGTGTTAACGGTGGAACCAGGGCATAAGCGGGTGCTATGGCGAACCTGTGAACGGGCTGTGCCTCCGACGTCGCCACCCACTGGGCAGCAGATGCCCTTCCCGGGCATGAAAAGGGCATCTGCTGCTCAGTCGATGGCAGGGATTGAGGAGGCGCGGGAAATCAGGTCTTGACGCTGATGGTGCCCGCTGCGCCGTCGACCGTGATGGTGTCTCCGGTGGCGATGCGGGTGGTGGCATCGGGGACGCCGACGACGGCGGGGATGCCGTACTCGCGTGCGACGACGGCGCCGTGCGAAATGGGCCCGCCCATCTCCATGACGAGGGCGCCGGCGGTCAGGAACAGCGGCGTCCAGCCGGGATCGGTGGACGGGGCGACGAGGATTTCGCCGGGCTCCAGGTGGGCACCGGCCGGGTCCAGGATGACGCGGGCCTTGCCTGTCACCGTGCCGGCCGAGGCTGGCGCTCCGCTGAGGGTTCCGGGCCGAAGTTGCGCTCCCGCCGTCGTTGTTGCGGCAGCGCGGCCCATGGCGGCCTCGACGTCCGTGCCGTCGGAGAGCAGGAGCCGGGGGATACGGCGGCGGCGCAGCTCGCGGTTGTAGGTGCGGCGGCGTTCGGCGGCGAGTTCGTGCAGGTCCGCGCCGCGCAGGCCCACGCGGGCTTCGGCGAGGTCCAGGAAGAAGATGTCGCCGGGGCTGGCGATCCGGCCCTCATCGGCGAGGACCGTTCCGACCTGCCGGAGCTGGGCGCGGAGTGCGGCGAGGGCCACGATGAGGCCGAACTTCGGGTACTCGCGCCGGCCCGCGGTGGCCCTGACCCGGCGCAGGCCGTAGGCCACGAGCCTGCCGCGGAGCCGGCCTCTGGCCCGCGCGCGCTGGGCCAGCTCGGCGGCCTTGGCTTCGGCGGTTGCGGCGGCGCGGGCGAACTGCCGGTCCGGTGCCTGGTCCGGATCGCTCAGGCGCAGGTAGTTGGCGAGCACGTTGATGATGTGGGCTGGCTCCTCGGACCAACGCGGGATGCCGATATCGATCTCCGCCACCGCACGGTGGCCGTACTTCTCCAGGAACGCGGCCAGCTCGTGCTGGGCGGTCGCGGGAAGCGAGCCTTGGGCATAGCGCCGGGCGAGCTCCTGCGGATCCACGTCAGTGAGGGCGCGGGCTGCCTCGGCGTCGTCGCGGATGATGGTGGCGGCGTGCCACAGCTCCAGGTCCATCTGCGTGGTCACGTTGTCGGGCAGTCCGCGCAGGACCGCCTGCAGGTCACCGGGCTGCACCAGCGGACCCAGCAGCCAGCGCACGATGCCCAGCCAGATGTAGCCGGCGGCCGGCGGCGGCAGCTGCTTGAGCAGGCCCGGCGTGATCATCCCGCCGAGCATGCGTTCGACGAAGTCCAGCCGCCGGGCGGGCGTGGCCGGCTCGGGCAGCACCAGCATCCGGTGGAATTCCTGCTCGGCCCGCCTGCTGCGTTCCAGCGCCGCGGCCGGCCGGAGCAGGCCGTTGAGTACCTGGGGGATCATCGCCAGTTGCGGCATGGATTTGAGCGAGCCTTTCAGCGATCCTCGCAGCGACCCCTTGAGCGCGCCCAGTTTTGGCCTGCTGATGATGGGGAACCGTGGATCCTCCATCAGGTACCGCAGCGCCCCGACCGAGCGGGCATCGGCGGCCCTCATGGCGGCGGGGATGATGCGCCGTCCGGTCTTGCTGCGCAGCACCGGCGTCACATCGACGAAGAGCCGCAGCCCGGCCTGGCTGTAGCTGAAGGGGACCGGCGCGCCGTAACTCCCGCTGGCCGGCCGGTAGGCGTCGGCAAGCACCTGGAACGCGGACAGCCCCATCGGCGTCAGCGGCCGGGTGAGTCCCTGCAGCAGGCTCGCGCACAGGTAGGCGCGGGTGCCGCCGTCGCTATTTTGGCTGCCGTCAGCGCTGCCGCCGCTGCCGCTCGCGTCGGTGGTGTCCGCCGGCGCGGGCAGCGGGTACAGGGTGGTGATGGGGCGCGACTGCACCAGTTGGATTGCACCGTCAGGCCCGATGGCCCACTCCAGATCCTGCGGTTCGCCAAAGTGTTCCTCCGCGCGGGTCCCGAGTGCGGCCAGCGCGCGGACTTGTTCGTCGGCTAAACATGCCTCGCCGCTGCCGGCGGGGCTGCCGCCCAGCGTCTGCTCGAGGATCCGTCCGCTGGCGGTGTCCACCACGAACTGGTCCGGATTTACGGCCCCGCTGACCACCGCCTCGCCCAGCCCGGATGCAGCATCGATCACTGCCTCATGGCGCCGCCCGGTGAGCGGGTTGGCCGTGAACAGCACGCCGGAAACCTCGGCGTCCACCATCGTCTGGACAACGACGGCGATGCTCACCGAACGCTGGTCGATGCCGCTATCGCTGCGGTAGGCAACGGCCCGTTCCGTCCAGAGCGAGGCCCAGCACCGGCGGACCGCATCCAGCAGCGCGTCCTCGCCGGCCACATTGAGGTAGGTGTCCTGCTGGCCGGCGAAACTGGCCTCCGGCAGGTCTTCGGCGGTGGCGGAGGAGCGCACCGCCACCGCCAGCCGCCCGTCGCCGTCGTTGTTCGCGAGCTCCGTGTAGGCAGCGCGGACGGCGTCGGCGATGTCCTCCGGCATGGGCGCAGCCTCCAATACGGCGCGCGCACGTTCCGCCAGCCCGGCCAGCGCGGCGGCGCCTTCGGCGGAAGTGTCCCGGTTCCCGCCGGCACCAATACCCGCACGGGCACCTTCATCGGCAGTGGCGCCGGACCTGCCCGCTCCCGCCTCCAGCTCAGCCAGGATCGCATCCAGGCCGGCTTCCGCCGCGACCCGCTGGTACGCCGTCGTCGTAATACAGAATCCGTCCGGCACCGGCAGGCCTGCGTTGATGAGCACGCCGAGGTTCGCCGCCTTGCCGCCCACCCAGGCGAGCATCCCGCCGTCGAGCTTCGCCAGCGGGAGGACGGTTCCGGGCCGGTCCAGCAGGTGCCGTGCCGCGCTGTTCATCATCGGGCTCCTTTGAATCAGGTCATCTAAATCAGGTCGTCCATCAGCCGGGCGAGGATGTCGTTCATGGCCAGCAGGCCGATCAGCTTGTTGCCCTCCACCACCACCATCCGGTTGAGGTGGTAGCGGCTCATCAGCGCCGCGGCCTGGTGCACGGAGAGGTCCTCGCCCACGGTGATCACCGGTTTCGACGCGGCGTCGTACACGTTGAGCAGGTCCACATCTCCCTCCTCGGCGACCACGGTACGCAGCAGTTCGCTGTAGGTCAGCAGCCCCCAGGAATCATGCGGGTGCTGGCGGTCTACCACCAGGCTTTTTACCCGGCGGGTTTTCATCACCGACAGTGCCTCGCGCAGGGTGCTGAAAGGGGAGATGGTGACGATGTTGCGCACCATGACGTCCTTGACGGTCAGCATGTGGTTCCTCCTGTGATCTCGGGTCCTCTAATATCAGGTGTCTTCATGGCGCATGTGCTCCTCGAATTTGGCCACTTGGCGCAGGTCGATCCCGGTCAGGTGCTCGATGGGAATGCTGAAGGCGAGGCCGCGGGAGTTGCCGTCGTTGACCAGGATGGTGTGCAGTTCCTTCAGGATCGACGTGGACAGGTGCGAGCCCACTACCATCAGCAGCACGGACTGCGATCCCTCGAACGTCAGCCCGAAAAACGTCCGCTTGGACTCGCCGCCGATGCCTTTGCCCGGCAGGATGGTCACACCCGTGGCGCCGGCACGCTGGGCATGTTCGATGACCCGGTCCTCGAGATGGTCCGGGGCGATCACGACGACGGCGGTGAATTTCATGACGTTTCCTTCCGCAGGGTGGGAATTCTTTCCAGGAGCATGGCGTAGAGCAGGACGGAGATGATCGGAAAAATGGAGGCGAAGGCGATCAGCCCGAAGCCGTCCATCAGCGCATCGCGGCCCTCCAGCGCGGTTGCCAGCCCGATGCCCAGGGCGGTCACGAGCGGGACGGTGACTTCCGACGTCGTGACTCCGCCGAGGTCGAAGGCGAGGGCGACAATGTATTTGGGCGCCAGGAAAACCAGGACAACGACGACGCCGTAGGACACCATAACGTAGTAGTGGAACGGCCCGCCGACAAGGATGCGGTAGACGCCCAGCGTGATGCCGGCCGCCACCCCGACGGCGACCACGACTCGGATGATGAAGCCGTTGAGCCTGCCGCGCGAGGCGTCCTGGGCCTGGCTGCCGATCGCCACCAGCGCCGGTTCGGCCATGGTGGTGGCGAAGCCGATCAGCAGGGCGAAGAGCAGGATGAGTACGGGCACGTCGCGTGCGATCAGTTGCTCGGCCATCTGCGTGCCGATGGGGAAGAGCCCGATTTTGAGTCCGACGACGAAGGCATACAGACCTACCAGGACCATGACGAAGCCCACCAGGACCCGCACCGGGTGGGCGATCTTGTGCTTGAGCACCAGGTAGTGGAAGAACAGGACCACCAGCACGATCGGCAGCACATCGCGCACCGTCTCGGCCAGCCCGAGGGCGAAGTCCGCCGCCCAATGGCCGGCCCCTGCCCCGGGCGCGGCGGCAACGGCTCCGGTATTGCCGAAAGTGTAGACCCAGACCCCGTACAGCTGCACGCCGATAATCGGCACCATCACACACAGTGCCACCAGGCCGAAGCCGTCTGCGAGCACGCTGCGCCCCCTGATCGAGTTGGCCAGACCCAAGCCGATGGCGGCGATCATCGGTACGGTCACGATGTTGGTGGTGACGCCGCCGGAATCGTAGGCGAGGCCGACAACCTCCTGCGGCGCGATGAAGGTGATCGCCAGGGCCAGCGCATAGCCGCCGATCAGCAGCCGGTGCACCGGCCAGCCGCGCAGGATGCGCAGCAACCCCAGGACCAGGACGAAACCCACGGACACCGCGACGACCACGCGCAGCGTCAGCCCGTTGATCCTGCCATCGCTGACAATCTCAGCTTGTTCCGCGACGGCGATCAGCGCGGGTTCGGCGACGGCGGCGGCAAACCCGATGGCGAAGCCGAAGGCCAGCAGCGGTCCCAGCGCACCCCGGCGGGTGAACTGGTTGGCGATGTTCTTGCCCACCGGAAAGACACTGAGGTCCAGGCCCTGCAGGAACATCGCGATGCCCACGCCCACAATCAGCAGCCCAACCACCAGCTGCAGGGGATCCTCGGGCAGCCCGCGGAAGACCACCAGCTGGAACACCGCGACCACCACCACAATAGGCAGGAGGTTCCTCATCGCCTTCAGGAATTCGCGGGCGAAGCCGGTGAGGTGTTCCATCTCGTTTGGGGGACTTGCCTACGTAGCCTGCGCGTCCTGCCCGGTGTCCGCCCACAGCACGTCCAGGTTGCGGAAGACGGGCGGCCCGTCGCACAGGGCGGCGAACTTCGCGGCGAATTCGGAAGTCTCCGGACGGGCCGAATTTTCCATGGCCGACTCATACGAGTCGAACTCCACAATGGTGTAGTAGTTGCCGGGCCGGTCCCGGTCCGCGGTGACCTTTACCCCGCGGAAGGAGGCAGGCGTGCTTCCTTCCGACCTCGACGGCGTCCCTAGTTTTTCAATCTCCTCGATGCGCGAGGTCTTGAACTCGATGATCTGCACAAACCCGGCCATGGCTGTTCCTTGTTAGCGGTGGATGCTGATGCGCATCACGCTAGACCCCGCGGGGGAGCGGCGCAATAGTTGATGTCCCGGGCCACCAGGTGGCTGACCGCCCGGGACAGATCCCCCAACAGCCACAGATCGAGCGAACGGTCCCGATCAATGGTTGCCGGTTAGGAGTGGGGTCCTTTCCGGCTCCTTACATGATCGGGGCAGCACCCCTCGCTGACGCTCAAGGAAAGCTCAAGTTTTGTGCAAGAAACCGAAATCCGCCAACTGTACGATGCTCCAGCGCCCTACTTGCTGCCGCTCGCCCGGGCTGAACCGCACGGATGCGTCCGCCGCCAACTCGTCCAGCACCCCGCCGTGGCCTGCGTCCCCGGCGTCCGTCTCCGCGGCCGCGGCGCCCTTGCCCTCCGCCGGGGCACCTTTCCGCTCCGCCGGCGGCATGTACGTGTGCACCAGCTCCCAGTTGCCCTCGAGCAGCTCGTGGTTATCCAGCGCCTCGGCCAACTGCGCCGCCAGCAAACCCTCGGCGCCACGGTAGACGAAAACGGGAGGCGGGGCGCCGCCGTCGTTGTTGGGGGTTTCTGCTGCCGCGAAATACTCACCCTGAATGCTCATGCGAGCAGTGTAAGCACACAAATTACGACGGCGACAGGCCCTCCCGCGCTTCCGGTTCCATCTCCTGCCGGGTGCCATCTCCTGCGGGGTGTCAGCCCTTGCCGAGGAAGCGCAGCAGGGCCTCGTTGACCTCGGCCGCGTGCGTCCAGAGCAGGCCGTGCGGCGCGCCCTCGATTTCGACGAACTCGGCGCTGGGCAACGCCTTGGCGAACTCGCGTCCGGTAGCGTCGATGGGCAGGATGTTGTCCGCCGTGCCATGCACGATCAGCGCGGGCACATCGATCTTGGGGATGTCCGCGCGGAAGTCGGTCAGCCACGTCGGCTGGGCGGCCACCGAGGCGACGGCGCCGGAGCGGGCGGCGATGTTCCAGCTGGCGTTAACGTGCTCCTGGCTCAGGCGCTCGGTGCCCAGGAACGTGTCGGAGTTGTAGAAGTTCTTGAAGAACTCGGTGAAGAACGCATACCTATCCGCCGTCACCGCCTGGCCCAGCCCGTCGAACACCTCCTGCGGGACGCCGGTGGGATTGTCCTCGGTCTGCAGCAGGAACGGCTCGAGCGACCCGAGGAACGCGGCCTTGCTGACCCGCTTGGAGCCGTACGTGCCCAGGTAGCGGCCCACTTCGCCGGTGCCCATGGAGAAACCCACCAGCACCACGTCGGTTAGGTCCAGGGTCCCCAGTACCGTGTTCAGGTCCGCGGCGAAGGTGTCGTAGTCGTAGCCGGTGGTCGGCTTGCTGGACTGGCCGAAGCCACGGCGGTCGTAGGTGATGACGCGGTAGCCGGCCGTCAGCAGCGCGGCCGTCTGCTTCTCCCAGGACGAGCCGTCCAGCGGGTAGCCGTGGATGAGGACAACGGGTTGGCCGGCGCCATGGTCCTCGTAGTGCAATTCGATTTTGGTGCTGTTCTCGGTTCCAACCTTGATGTAACCCATGGCAGACGTCCCTTCGACAGATGGCAACTCGGGGGTTCCCCCGCACTGCCACCCAGCTTAGGCCCCGCGCGGCGGGAGGGTCACGGCCGCGACCTCCTGTACCCGAGGACGGTCGTGGTCCCCATTTTCGACGACGCCGGTCTGCCACCAGAACTTCAGTCCGTCCGGGGTGTCTTCGAGGCCGGCCAGGTTGTTGTCGAACCACGGCCCCTTGATCGTTTCCCAGCTGAACGGCGGATCCGGCACCTTCGCCGACCTTGCCATCAGGGCGCCCACCGGACCGGCGACGCCGTAGGACATGATGGCGGTGAACGAGCGGATCAGCCGGGGCAGGGGATTGCGGATCGGCGAGCAGACCGCCTGCACGATCCGGCTGCCGACGGGCCGCTGGACCTCGGCGACATAGGAGAAGTGCACGTCGCCGGACAGGAACGTAATGGTTTCCGGGGCCGGTCCGCGCTCGCCGTCGGCCACCTCCAGCACCATGGCAGCCACCTCCTGGAAGCTCTTCTGGAACGCGCCCCAGTGTTCCAGATCGATGGCCTGGCGCAGTTTCTCCCCGAGCTTCGCCGCAGGCTTGCCCCAGACCCCTTCGGAGAGCGCCTCGTTCCAGGACTCGAGATGGTGCAGCCCGGTGGGCAGCAGGAACGGCAGCGAGGTTGCCACCAGCACATGCCGGAAGCCGCCCTGCAGCCGGCCGTCCAGCCACGCCATTTCCTTGCCGTCCAGCAGCGAACGGTGTTCGGGCTCCAGCACGCGTGCGGCGCGGGAGTCCAGCACAATCAGCCGCACGCCGCCGATATCGCGCGAGAAACTCCACCGGTAGCTCTCCGGATAATGGTCCGCCTTCTCCGCAAAGGCATCCAGCGCCTCGCTCAGATCGAGTTCCTCCTCGCCCTGATGCTCGGCAACCAGCCGCCAGACGACGTCGTCGGCCCTTTGCTGCGGGGAAAGATTGCCCAGGTGCTGGTAGACCCAGTAGGAGGCCAGCCCGGACACAATCCTCCCGTGCCACCAGGAAGTCTGCTGCATCTGCTGCTTCCAGGTCTGCGAGGCGTTCCAGTCGTCGCGGATGTCATGGTCGTCGAAAATCATGGCGCTCGGCAGGGTCGAGAGCAGCCACCGGTTTGCCGCATCCGACCAAGCGAGAGAGTAAAGGTGCGCGTACTCCTCGTAATCCTTGAGCTCCTCGCCGGGAGGTTCGCTTATGTCGCGGCGGGCGCGGATGAACTCCTGCATCTCGTCGCTGGTGGAATCCGCATACACCTGGTCGCCCAGGAACATGATCAGATCCGGCCAGGACACGTCGCCGCCCTTGGCCATTTCGAAGGCGTAGGCGCGCATTGCGTCCACGCCGTGGGTGCGGTTGCCGTTCTTATCGTGCGGGACGCTGGTGCGGCAGGTGCCGAATTCCAGCCGCACCGGTTTGTCCGGCTTGAGCGTCGCAATACACGACGGCGGGAATTCGGCTCCCGCTGCCGGCCAGACTTCCTCGCCGTCGATCTCCACTGTGTAGGGAGTGACGCTGCCGGGCTCCAGACCGGCTACTTCCACCAGTGCGTAGTGGTGGCCGTGCACGGCGAAAGTCCGGGCGTTCCACGATCGGCCTCCCGCCCTGACAACAACCCGCGCGGCGTCGCGCGTTTCCACCCAGATACTCGCGGTCGTCTGGTCCACGTACCGCATCATCGGGCCAAGCACGAGGGGCGATGTCGTCATGAATCAGTTCTACCTGCCCAAGCGGCCCGCGGCTACAAAATCGGCCACCCCAAAATCGACCGCCCCGGCATTCATGCCTCAAAGGCCAAGGCGTCAGGAGTCCTCGCCTAACTCCCCACGGGCTTCCTGTTCGTCGATAAGTCCCTCGGACAGGAGCCAGGTGACGGCGTGGTGGCGCATGCGCCTTTCGTGGAAGGCGTACCAGCCTTCCTGGACCTTGGGGTAGCCGTACAGCGCGTCCTTGAAGTGGCGGAACGGACGCTTCCTTTCGATGGCGCGGAACAGGGCGGCCCGCACCTTCTCGTCCTCGAGCGTGGAGATGAAGTCCTCCATATCCCGATAGCCTCGGTGCGAGTCGGCCATTTCCACAGCCACGAAGCCGCGTTCTTCCAGTTCCTCCGGCGAGAGGCCCTCGTCCACCATGTCGCCGGTCAACTCCAGCTCGCCGGTGTCCGGATCCAGCCACCACTGCATCTCATAACTGGCGTTCTCCATCGCCGTGGTCAGCATGTCCAGGTCAATGTCCTTCAGACTGAGCATTCCCTGCCTCCCTTGAGTCGCGGCCGAAAGCGTGGGCACCAGCGTACTGCCGCCAGTTCCTACCGGTAGATTTCCCGCCGGTGGCCGATCTCGCATGTTTTGGTCACTCAAGTCCGAGGTCTGCTTTGACTTCTTCCCAGGGGATGGAACCGCCCTCGGCGCGGGCTTCGCGTGCGGCTTTGAGATTCTCGGCATCTTCCAGCGCTTCCAACGCGCGCTCAGCGAGCTCGGCATTCATGAGGACTACGGCCTCTCGTCCGTGCCGGGTAATCGACACCGGCTCCCGTGTCGCCTTGTCTATTGTTTCGCTCCAATGCTGGCGAGCAAAAGCGGCGGAAATAGAATCGCCCACGGTCAAGGCTCAGCGCTCCAGCTTGAACTCGTTGGCCAGGGCAATGCGGCGGCCGCTGATCTGCGAGGGCGTGATTTCCACAAAAGTGGACTTGACCGACGCTGTCCACGGACGCAGGGACAGTTGCTCCGCCGTCGTTATTTCTGCTTTGGTGGTGAGCTCATGGACGGTGCCCTTGACCACCACGCTCCAGACCGAGTGGAGGGAGCGGCCGTCCGCCTCCAGCGCCACCTTGTTATTGATGGCCATCGAAACCAGTTTGGTGCCCTGCATGGTGCGGATCAGGATCCGGCGGTCGTGGGCCAGGAAGTTGACCGGGTACAGCTCCGGCTTGTCCGCCACGCTGACGGCAAGCCGGCCCAGCATCGTGCCGATCAGCAGGTCCCAGCATTCATCCTCGGTCAGCTCGATGACGGGATTGTCCGGGTCCGGGATGGCAGGGAGGCTGGCGGGTGGCTCGTTGCCGGTCCGGACATCCTCCGCATGGAGGGTGGGTGGCGGGCCGTTGCGGTGCAGGGGCATGGGGTATTTCCTTTTGGCAGGCCAAGCTGGCTCAGTCATTGTTTTCAGGTCCGACGGCGATGCGCCGCCCCGTGAGTTCCGATGGTTCCAGTTCCAAAAACATCACCCTGCGCGTGAGGGTCCACGGCTTGAGTTGTCGGCGCTCGATTGCCGCAATCTCATCCGGACCGGTCAGTTCACGGAGCATGCCCTTGGCCATCACGCTCCAGACGGTTGAACCGCTGCGCCCGTCCGCCTCCAGCACTACATGGTGCCGGGCCCGGCGGACGATGTCCCTGACGTGTTCGGAGCCGTGGAGCAGAATGCTCTTCTCCGCCGCCCAGAAGTTGACCGGAATGACATCCGGTTCATTGCGGTGGCTGACCGCCAGCCTGCCCAGCGTCGTGCCCGCGAGAAGTTCCCAACATTCGTCCGAGCCCAACCGGAGAGTCGGCTTGCCGGCGTCGGGCATCCGCAGATCATCACTCATGGCGCCACTTTGCCATGAACCGGCTGTGCTGGATAGGGGAGCCGAGGATTCCTCAAGAGTAACCCCAATAATGGCCACGCCGCCCGTTCCCGGAACGGCTTTTGCAAACGTCAGGAGTTGGTCTGGTCATTGGCGACCGGATGCCGCAAAGCCTTCAGTTCGTCACGTTCCAGCAGATGGGACACGAGTACGCCGATCGCCAACGCCCAGAAGGCCGGCCCAAGGCCCAGCAGCGAGATGTCGGACAACGCCACTGCAAAGGCAAAGAGCGGCCCCAGCTTCAACGGGCAAGTCGCTGCGCGGCTCGGTGCGATATGTCAACGATTTCCGCTGTCGCAAGTGGCTGTCGTGGCGCCGAGGATGAACAACTGAAGGCCAGTTCCCAACGGTTCGGAAACCCTTCCTGAACACTCGATCAACTCTTGCCAAAGTAGGGCCTTTGCTGCGAATTCCAGCAGCAGGCCGAGCCTACTTTTGGATGTGATTACTCCTGCACCCCACAAACGCCATGTCCTTGCTGTTGCCGCAACCATCACCGCGGTCGCTGTTGTTCTACCCATTGCCGTCTCGGAAAGCGCAAATGCCGAAACAACTCCGCAAAAGCCTGTGGCTGCGCAGCTTGACCTGGGTGCAGCAGAGCTACCTGAACACCGGACCGCAACCGAACTGGCATCCGGAGTCACTCTGACCTCCATAGACCGCGGCAGCAGCAATGCAGACCTCTTTTGGACTGTCGAGGTAAAAATTCCGTCCGGAACAGACGGGATCGCCGATGCAGCTGTGGCGCCTCAAGGCGCGGCTCGGCAGGTGGTCGCCGGGCTTGCAGCCCGGGGAATCGACGCCCGATTGGAGCATGTAGTGGCAGCCGAACTTGATGATTCCGGCGGTGATCTGGGCTACCGGGTGCGGGTGGGCGAGTTCGCCAGCCGGGGCGAGGGAGCAGGTTCCGTGGCCAAGATCCGTGCCGCGGGTTACTCATCTTCCGTTTGGTACAGCGGCTGGGACGGGGATTCGGCGGGCGGCGACCAACAGCGCGGACCGTGGAATATCGATGTACTCACCATCGACCCAAAGAAGTTTGACGGCGGGCTGGCCGCTTCATTCGGCCCTGATCTCGAACGCCGCGAGACTACCAGTGAGCTGGCTTCGGCCGCCGGTGCTCTCGCAGCGGTCAACGCAGGGTTCTTCGTTTTTAATGCGCAGCATGGGGCCGAGGGCGATCCTGCAGGTGCCGGCGCCTATTCGGGGCAGGTACTGAGCGAAGCGGTAGGTGACCGTCCCGCTTTGGTCATCGACGGCAGGAAGGCGACTGCCGACGTCGAACGTCTGGGCTGGAGCGGGACGGTCAAGGCCGGGTCGGACCGGCTCGCGCTGGACGGCATCAACCGGGTGCCTGGGCTGATTCGCAACTGCGGCGGCACGGCCGACGATCTGCCCTCCGCCGCGCCTTTGCACGATGCCACTTGTACAGATGCCGATGAACTGGTCGCGTTCACGCCGGAATTCGGTGGGGCGACGCCCGCTGGTCCGGGAATCGAAGTGGTGCTCGATGCCGCGGGAAGAGTGCTCTCCGTCAATGACAGGCGGGGCGCGGCGATCCCCGCCGGAGGGCATACCGTGCAGGCCACTGGCGCCGAAGCCGATCGCCTGGCAGCTATCGCCGCACCGGGCCGGAAGCTGAAAATCAGTTCGGAGTTCACGGCGGAAGATGGCAAAAACCTGCATCTGGGCAAGGACGCCCATGTTGTCAGCGGCGGGCCCTACCTTATGCAGAACGGCGAGATCGCAGTAACGGCTGCACGAGACGGTCTGGTCCATGCAGACAATCCAGGCATGTTTTACGGGTGGGTCCACCAGCGCAACCCGCGCACTATCGCAGGGATCGATGCCGAGGGCCGGCTGATCCTGGTCACGGCGGACGGACGGCAGACCTCTTCGTTGGGACTGAGTATTCATGAAGCTGCCACGGTCGCCAAGTCCTTGGGCATGGTGGAGGCGATCAATCTGGATGGCGGCGGTTCCACCACCATGGTCGCCGGGGGAGAAGTGGTCAACGTGCCATCGAATACTGGCGCCACCGAACGCGGCGTCGGCGATGCCCTGCTGGTGCTGCCGGAGAAGGCCGGCTGACGGAAGCCGGCCGGTGGGAGCCCGCTGAGCACAAACTGTCAGACCCGGTAGCTAATGTTCAGAGCGTCTTATTAAGCACTCAATACCGGGGGAAACCATGGGAATCGAAACCAACTCGCCGTCCGTCCAGCCGATGCCGGCAGCACCGCCGCCAGCCGGGCCGCAGCAGCACAAGGACGCAGGAAAAGGCCTGGCCATCACCGCGCTGGCCATCGCGATCGTCTCGCTGCTGCTCTGCTGGATTCCGATCGTGAACAACGTGGTGTTCTTCCTCGGCGTCATCGCGCTTGGTTTCGCCATTCCGGCTGCCATCATCTCGTTCAAGCGCCGGTCCAAGGCCAAAGGGATGTCCATTGCCGCCTTGATCATCGCGGTGCTGTCGCTGGTGGGCGTCATCGCAACGCAGGCGTTCTACGTCTCCATGATCGACAGCGTCGCCGAGGCCGTTGAGGAGGGCGCGGACGGCGTAGTCCCGGTGACCGAAGCAGAACAGGAAGCAGCCGCCGAGGTTCCCGCCCTGGCTCTGGGTACGTCCTCTCCGGTGGGCAATGAGTACAACGTGACCGTCAACTCCGTGAACCTGGACGCGACGGCGGACATCCTGGCCATGAACGAATTCAACGGGGACGCTTCCGGGCAGTACGTACTGGTGGACGTGACCGCCGAGTACACGGGCAGTGGAGAGGGCGACCCGTGGATCGACCTGTCCGTGAACTTCGTCGGCAGCGATGCGCGGCAGTACGACTCATCCACCTGCATGGCGTCCCTCGAAAAGGCCGCCCTGGACGTGCCCACACTGGAGAATGGCGGCACCGCCGACTTCCAGTTGTGCATGGACGTTCCGGCCGACGCGGTTGAAAGCGGCAAGCTCTTCGTCGAGCCGATGATCTCCTTTGACAATGACTCACGGATCTACTGGGCCGTTCAGTAACTGCTAGCGAAGACCGGGAACAACGACGTCGGCCGCTCACCCGAGAAAGGTGTGCGGCCGCCGTCGTCCTTCAATTAGATTGGACGGATGAACGCAAAGCCCATAGTTACCGTCCTGGCAGGAGACAGGCCCGTCATCGGACTGGAGAAGCTGCAGGAGCACGCGGAGTTCAGGATCACGGACATCGAGGGCCTGGGAGCCGCATTGTCCGGGGCGGACGTGCTGTACCTGTGGGACTTTTTCGCCGAGGGGCTGCAGGATGTGTGGCCGAACGCGGACGCGCTGAAGTGGATCCATGTGCCGGCGGCCGGTGTGGACAAGCTGCTCTTTCCGGAGCTCATCGAATCGGACGTGTTGGTCACGAACGCCCGCGGTATCTTCGACCGGCCGATGGCGGAATTCGTCCTCGGCGGCATCCTGCATTTTGCCAAGGGATTCGGACTGGCCGGCGAGCGGCAGCGCCGGCAGCAGTGGAAAAGCTGGCCGACAACGGAGGTTGCAGGGGCGCGGGTGCTGGTAGTTGGCACCGGAAGCATCGGCCGTTGTACCGCCAGGCTCCTGCGCGCCGTCGGAATGGACGTCGATGGCATGGGCCGTACCGCCCGGACCGCGGATCGCGACTTCGGGATGGTGCACGCCGGCGCAGACTTTGCCAAGGTCGCCGGCGGCTATGACTACGTGGTGCTTGCCGCACCGCTGACATCGGCGACAGAGCGCATGGTCAGCCGAGCGGTCCTGGAATCGATGAAGTCCTCTGCCGTGCTGGTCAACGTGGGCCGGGGCAGACTGGTGGACCAGGACGCGTTGGTCCAGGCTCTGCAGGCTGGGCGGTTGGGCGGCGCCGTGCTCGATGTCTTCGAAACCGAGCCGCTGCCCCAAGACCACGAGTTGTGGCAGCTGGACAACGTGCTCGTTACTCCGCACATGTCCGGTGATTCGCAGAACTGGCTGGACGAACTGGCCGCGCAGTTCGAGAGCAATTTCCATGCCTGGCGGCAGGGGAAACCACTGGCCAATGTGGTGGACAAGCGGCTCGGCTTCGTCCCGTGGGACCGTTAGCCAGGGGTCACGTCTGCCTCAATGGTGTCCGTCATCTGAGTCGTCTTGTTCATCATCCCACTGGTCCCAAGACTCGTCTCGTTGGTCCTCCCACTGGTCCCAGGACTCGTCCTGTTGGTCCTCCCAGCGATCCTGGTCTTCGTCATCCCAGCCGTCCCGGCCGTCGTCGTTGTCCCGCTGTTCCTGGTCCTCATTGCCCTCGGAGTTCCGCCAATCTTCCCCCTGATCGGAGAAGGTTTCCTCAGGGGCCGGAAGTTCCGGCGTTTGGGCCACGTCCGGCTGGGCGGTTTCCGCGGCCAGCAGCTTCAGATCGTTGCGGACTTCGACCAACGCCTTCGCAGCTTCCTGCTGCATTTCCGCGGCGATATGCCCACTCGCGGCCGCCTTGTCCAAGTCGTTCTCCAGCAGGTCAACTTCGTCCAAGGCGGTGGAAAGGTTCTGTTCTAATGCCAGCTGCCTGATGGTGCTGGCCCGTTCCTGCAGTGTGTCGAGAACCTTTGCGGCTACATCCTCCTGCTGGGCGCAACCTGCCAGCACCGCTGCGGTGACTACGCCGGCCAAGAGCCTTCGGGTGAGGACTGTCGGCCGGTTCATGGTGTAAGGCTTTCTTCGAGCTGCTGCAGGTGCTCGTCCAGCTCCGCAGGCACTGCCGGAGCGGGCGTTTGCACGGGTTCGGACCTCCCTGACGTGGCGATCACGGCACCGAAGATCAGCGCCGCAACCATGAGGAGCAGGACCGCTGCCGCGAGAGCGAGTTGCAACTTGGGTGGCTTTCGTCGGCCGCGGGCCCGGGCGGCCGCGGACCCAGACTGCGCTGGTCGATCGAGCCCATCGACCGGAGCCGGTTGCCGGGGAGGCCTCTCCGGCAGATTCCGCCAGGGCAAGCCTTGGGTGGCGTTGGTCATTTGGCTCGTCTTCAGGACGGGCAGGGCAATGTGTGCTGTCGGCGGTTCTGGGCCGAGCCGGGCAGGGGCCGAAGGCATGGCAGCGGCAACGGCACCTGAACCCGCTCTGGCAGCGGCGGCGGGTGCCTCGCTGCCGGAAATCGTGCGGAGGGCCTGTGCGGCCTCGACCGCAACAGGCCGATGCCGGGGGTCCCTGGCTGTCATGGCTTCAAGAAGTTCGGCCAGATCCGGGCCGAGATTCTCCGGTATTCTTGGTCGGCGCGCCAGCCTGGCTCGTGCCGATGCCAGGGGCGGGCCGGGGTACTCCAATTCGCCCGTGAGGCACTGCAGCAGCACCAGGCCAAGAGAGTAGACGTCCGACGGAGCTCCAACCGCTGCGCCGGTCACCTGTTCGGGACTGAGATAGCCGGCGGTGCCCAAAGTGGTCCCGGAGGAGGCTAGCAGCGTTCCGTTGATCATTCTGGCAATGCCGAAATCGGCGAGCTTGGGGTGGGGAGCTTCATCGTCAAAGTAGCGGGCCATTACGATATTGCCCGGCTTCACATCCCGGTGGACGATGTTGCGCCGGTGGATGTAGTGGAGGGCGGAAGCCAATTCGGCGCCGAGCCGGACCGTTTCCAGCCGATCCAGCCTGCCGGCATCGAGGTAGCGTCCGAGGTCGACCCCCGGGATGAGCTCCATAACGAGCCAGGACACGGTCCCGCCGTCTAAAGGGGAGCTGCCGGCATCGTAGAGGGTGACCAGGCCCGGGTGGTTCAGCCGTGCCAGCGTCGCGATTTCCTCCTGGTGCCAACGGAGCCGCTCCGGGTCAACGGGGTCCGGACGGTAAACCTTGAGTGCCACCTCGCGGCCAAGGACTTCGTCCCCGGCACGGTAAACCGTACCCATGCCGCCCAGCCCGATGACCGGACCCACCCGGTAACGGCCGCCCAGGAGACTGTCCGAGATACCCGGAACCAGGTGGTCCGTCATCAGATTCCCCGTCGTGTCCGGCGGGGTTCTGGTGGCAAAGACGCCGTCTTTAGCTGTCATAGCCGTCCGCTCCCTGCAGCCAGAAATGCCCTCTGGCCTTGCTCGCGTATTTCCCCATGCGGGGCTATGAGTAGGACCTTAGGCGGTCAACCTATGAAGAAGCTGTGACGCTCCTTTGTTCCTTTTCAGGCCTTGGTTGCCGTGTGACCACGTCCCAGGAGAAGACCGAGGCCGAGCATGGCGATACCGAGGACAAAGTGCAGCCAGTTATCGGCCATGTTGAGCGGAACGAAGTTGGCCGGGGACTCGTGCCCGATGACCAGCCCGTAGATCCACAGCACCAGGTAGATGGCTCCGCCCCAGATGAGGTAGCTCCGGGAACCGGTCCAGCTGCGCGACAGCGCCAAACCGACGACGCCGAAGAGCAGGTGCACAATGTTATGCAGGATGGAGACCTGGAACAGTCCCAGCAGCATGGCACCGGACTGGTGCCCGGCGAAACTGAGCTGATCGACCCCGCTGGTAATGCCCGGAACGAAGCCCAGGATCCCGACTAGCAGGAAGACCGCGCCGACGGCCAAAGTAACTGTCTGAACGCTGGTCCGCCTGCCACCACGGATGCTGGTTTGATCTGACGTAGTCATGATGCTCTTCCTCTCTGATGGACTTGCTTCCCGGCGGCCACGTAGTTGTGTGGTCTCGCCTGTCCGGTATTCGGAGCGGACGCGCGGGTGGTTTGGACGTTCTGTGAAGATCCGGCCAATACTTTTGGTCCGCGGCTACGAATACCGGGTGTGAAGAAGCTCAAGAGAATCCCCTTGTCCGTCCTGGCCGCAGCGCTCGCCGGGCTGGTTTCGGCCGGAGTGCTGCTGGGAGTCGCCCAGCTGGCCGGCGTCTGGTTCCGTCCGGCCGCTTCGCCGCTGGTCGCTCTCGGCGCCGCGTTCATCGATTTCACACCGGCCTGGCTGAAGAATTTCGCCGTCGAAACCTTCGGCACGGCGGATAAGACTGTCCTGTTCATCGCGATGGGTGTGGTCACGGCGGTACTGGCCTGCCTGGTCGGACTGCTCGCCCGGCGCCGCTGGACGTGGGGTGCCGCGGCGGTGGTGCTGCTGGGCGCAGTGGTCGGTGCCGCCGTAATCACCCGGGCGGGCGCCGGTGTCCTGGATCTAATCCCGACGGCGGCAGGAACCCTGGCCGGACTCGTTTCGCTGCGGCTGCTGGAGCGCCGCATTCCGAAGGCAAGAGAAACAGGGGCGGCAACTGCCGAATCTGGTCCGGACGTTACGGCCGGTCAGGTTGTTCCGGACGAAGGGTCGGCGCAGGTCGGCCCCGCGGCCTCCGGCCCGCCCACTAGACGTTCCTTCTTTGCCGCAGCAGGTCTGCTCGCCGTGACCGCGGCCGTCATGGGGGCCGGCGGCACCGCGCTCGCCGGCCTGCGCAACAGCGTGGAGGATTTCCGTAAGGCACTCCGGCTGCCCTCGCCTTTCCGCAAGGCAGAACCACTGCCGGCGGGTGTCCATCCACCGGTCGACGGGGTGGTCCCTTTCGTCACGCCCAACGCGGACTTCTACCGGATCGATACGGCGCTGGCCGTGCCCCGGGTTGATCCACAGACCTGGCAGCTTCGCGTGCACGGCATGGTGGAGGAGGAGTTCACCATGTCATTCCAGGAGCTGCTGGATTCCGAACTGCTGGAGTCCTATGTGACGCTGACCTGCGTCTCCAACCCCGTGGGTGGCGACCTGGCCGGCAACGCCAAGTGGCTCGGCTATCCGCTGGCGAAGGTATTGGAACGCGCACGTCCGCTTCCCGGCGCGGACATGGTGCTCTCCACCAGTGTCGATGGGTTCAGCGCCTCGACTCCGCTGGAGGTGCTGCGGGACGGCCGTGATGCGCTGCTCGCGGTCGGCATGAACGGCGAACCGCTGCCGCTGGACCACGGTTTCCCCGTGCGGATGGTGGTGCCCGGGCTCTACGGTTTCGTTTCGGCTACCAAGTGGGTGGTGGATCTGGAGGTTACAAGGTTCCAGGATAAGACCGCCTACTGGACCGACCGTGGCTGGTCGGAGCGCGCCCCCATCAAAACGGCGTCGCGGATCGAATCCCCGCGGCCGTTCGCGCGTGTGCCGGCAGGAAAGGTCGCGGTCGGCGGCACCGCGTGGGCGCAGCAGCGCGGTATCAAACGGGTGGAAGTCCAGGTGGACGACGGGCCCTGGCAGGAAACCGAGCTGGCCGCCGAAGCCACGGTGGATACCTGGCGCCAATGGTCGTTCAGCTGGCAGGCCGAGCCCGGGCAGCATTATCTGCGCGTCCGGTCCTACGACGCGATGGACGGACTGCAGACCGATGAGCGGGCGGACCCGATTCCGAACGGCGCCTCGGGCTGGCATTCCATCAGCGTCACCGTGGAACCCTGACCGGTCCCAAGTTTTTCCGATTTCATCCAATCCATCCCGGCACCGGTTCCGAATACATCATGACAGCCCGGAAGCGTTGCTTCCGGAACAGGAGGCGGCAGCAGCCGCGCCACCCTCAAGGAGAAAAGCCATGTTGAAGAACAGCAGCAGGAACTTTGCAGCACTCGGAATGATCGCAGTGGCGACCCTCGGCCTGTCCGCCTGCGGCGGCGCGTCCGAAGAGTCGGACAATGCCGGCGCGGCCCCCGAATCCACCACCGGATCCGATTCGACCACAACGGAGTCCATGGCCCCGGAGTCGGGCGAAGCCATGGATCCGGCCGCCAACCTCGTCGGCCCGGCCTGCGCCGACTACGCAGCCGCGGTGCCGGACGGCGCAGGCTCCGTGGCCGGCATGGCGCAGGACCCGGTCGCCGTCGCCGCCTCCAACAACCCGATGCTGACCCAGCTGACCGCAGCCGTCTCCGGCGAGCTGAACCCCAAGGTCGATCTGGTGGACACGCTCAACAGCGGCGAATTCACTGTCTTCGCACCGGTGGATGAGGCCTTCGGCGCCATCCCCGCCGAGACCCTGGAAACCCTGAAGACCGATGACGCCACGCTGAGTACCATCCTGACCTACCACGTGGTGGAGGGACAGCTGAGCCCGGACGAGATCGTCGGTGAGCACACCACCGTACAGGGCGAGTCCCTCGAGGTCAGCGGCAGCGGCGACGAGCTGATGGTCAACGACGCCAACGTTGTCTGCGGCGGCGTCCAGACCGCCAACGCCACGGTCTACATGATCGATTCGGTCCTGATGCCGCCGGCTAAGTAGCCGGAAAAACTCCGCTAGGGGAGCGGAAAGGGGAGAACGACGGCGGCAGCCCGCCTGCCGCCGTCGTTCATCGTAAAAAATGCAGGGCCGACACAGGAACGAGGGAGGTGCGGAGTGTCCGACGGGCGTGAGAACCTTGAATCCATGCGATTGCCATGGCTGCGGCCCGTGGGGCCGGACGCCCCGCCGACACAGGAGGAGCTCATCCGGCGCGTGGCGCTGGGGGACGAATCCGCGTTCGAATCGCTCTACGATTCGGTGTCGCCCACCATCTTCGGGCTGGTGCGCAGAGTGGTCAGGGATCCGGCCCAAAGCGAGGAAGTCACGCAGGAAATCTTCGTCGAAATCTGGCAGAACGCGGCCCGGTTCGACGCGGACCGCGGCAAGGCCCTCTCCTGGATCCTGGTGATCGCCCACCGGCGGGCCGTGGACCGGGTGCGGGCCAGCCAGGCCAGCATGGACCGGGACCTGCGCCAGGGGGCCAAGGAATACCAAGCCAGTTACGACGACGTCGCGGATACAGTTGAACTGCGGCTGGAGTCCGAACGCGTGAACAAGGCGCTCGCCAGCCTGACGGACAGCCAGCGCGAGGCGATCACGCTGGCCTACTACGGCGGCCATACCCACCGGGAGGTTGCCACTATGCTGCACATTCCGGTGGGAACGGTAAAGACGCGGATCCGCGATGGCATGATCCGCCTTAGGGACAAGTTGGGAGTGGCGTGATGGACGAGCAGTTGCATCTGTTGACCGGCGCCTACGCCCTCAACGCCTTGGACGATGACGAACGCGACGCTTTTGAGCGGCATGCCCTGGGCGCCGTGGATACCCGCGAGGAAGTCCGCGGATTGAGCGAAACCGCCGCCATGCTGGCCTACGGCACGCCCGCCGTCGCCCCGCCGCCTGAGCTCAAATCCAAGGTCATGGCCTCCATCCGCAACACCCGCCAGCTGCCCGTTGACGCAGTGGTCGCGGACCTCGACACGAAACGGTTCGAGAGCGGAGCGGGCCGGACCGGCCGCAGGGCCAGGGTCGGCGGCAATGGCCGCGGTTCGGACGGTGCCAGGGCCAGAAGTACGACGGCGGTGCGCTGGCTCAGTGCCGCGGCCGGAGTTCTGCTGGTCACCACCGCAGCACTGGGCGGCTGGGCCGTGGGCGTCTCCAATGACCAGGAACGGACCGAGCAGCGCCTCCAGGCGCTGGCCGAGCAGCAGAGCCAGGTGATGTCGGTCCTGACGGCGCCTGACGCCAAGATGATTCCGGGCCGGATGCCGGACGGCGCCGCCGTGACCATCGCCTTGTCCGCGCAGGCTGACAAGGGCGCAGTCATCACGCACGACCTCCCTCAGCTGGAGCAGGACCGGACTTACGAGCTCTGGCTGATCTCGGACGAGGGCGCCCAGCCCGCCGGCCTGATCCAGGCGGACGCCGCGGGGCAGACCAGCATGAGGCTGCTGGAAGGCGTCTCCGATGCCACCCATCTGGGTATCACGGTGGAACCTGCCGGCGGATCGCCGCAACCCACCACGGACCCGATCATGCTGCAGGAACTGTAGGTGGGTCCAGCTTGGCTGCCAGCCTTTAACGAAGCGGGCGGCCACCTCAAAGGTGACCGCCCGCCGTCGTGAGTCGGACTGAGTAGGAGCTTAGTAGGCGCGGACCCGCTGCTCGACCACGAGGTGGATGAGTGCGAAGGTCTTCTGCTCGTCGATTGCCTTCAGGGCCGCTTCGAGTGCGGCGGGCACATCGGCGTCGTTCTCTACCTTGATGCCGAAACCACCGAAGGCCTGGGCCATCAGCGCGAACTCCGGGTTCTTCAGCTGCGTGCCGGAGATCCGCTGGGGGTAGTGCCGCTCCTGGTGCGTGCGGATGGTGCCGTACTCCTGGTTGTCCATCACGATGACCAGCGGAGTGGCGCCGTACTGTGCGGCCGTGGCCAGCTCCTGGCCGTTCATCAGGAACTCGCCGTCGCCGGCAATGGTCACCACACGGCGTCCGGGGTGCGCCAGCGACGCAGCAATAGCGGACGGGATCGAGTAGCCCATGGAACCGTTGCGGGCGCTGAGCATCGAGGCGTACTGCTGGGTGGGGAAGTAGCGGTGCGCCCAGTTGGTGTGCTCGCCGGCGCCCAGCGTGACCATGGCGTCTTCGGGCAGGCCGCGGACCATGTTGGCCATCAGGGTGTCCATGCGGGCCTGGCCGGCCGTGGGCTCGGCTGGCGGCAGTGCTGCGAACTTCTCCTGCTCGGCGCGCATGCGCTCGGTCCAGGTCTTCCATTCCGGCTTGACCGGCAGGTCCATCATGACCAGGTCGCGGACAAAGACATCCGGCTTCGCCACGATCTGGTGCGAAACCGCGCCGGAACGGCCGCGCAGCGACGGGTCGATGGTGACGAGGAAGTTCTTCTTCGACCAGTCCTGCCGGACCAGGAAACCGTCGGTGATGACGTCGCCGGGCACGGTGCCGACGAAGATCAGCAGGTCCGTTTCCTCCAGCAGGTCGTACGTCGGCTTGGGCCGGCCATAGCCGATCGGGCCAACGTAGGACGGCGAATCGAACGGGACAATGCCTTCGCAGCGCCACTCGGCGGCAGCGGCAATATGGTGGTCCTCCAGCCAGTTGGACAGCGCCGTTGCGCCTTCCTGGGTCCAGTCATTGCCGCCGACAACAAACAGCGGCTTCTCGGCATCCTTGAGCGCGGACTTCAGCGCCTTCCAGTCCGTGACGGTCATGCCGCCCTGGGCCACGGGGATTTCCGGGTGCAGCGTCGGCTCGATCTGCTCGCGGATGATGTCTTCCGGCAGACCAACGACGACGGGGCCCGGGCGTCCGTTCATCGCGGCGAACATGGCTTCGGCGACGATTTCGGACGCGCGCTCGGCATGGTCCAGCACCATGACGCGCTTGGCGCCGGTGTCGAACCAGGACTTGATGTCGAACTCCTGGAAGGCCTCGCGGTCCCGGTGCTCGAAGGGAATCAGCCCGACAAAGAGGACCATCGGGGTGGAGTCCTGCCACGCGGTGTGCAGGCCGACGTGCGCGTTGGCCGCTCCCGGGCCGCGGGTGACCATGGCGATGCCGGGGACCTGGTTCATCTTGCCGTCGGCCTCGGCCATGTAGGCGGCGCCGCCTTCGTGGCGGCAGACCACGGTTTCGATGTCGGACTCATGCAGGCCGTCGAGGACATCCAGGAAGCTCTCGCCGGGAACCACGTAGGTGCGCTTTACCCCGTGCGCCACCAGCGTGTCCACAATGACGTGCCCGGCTGACTTCAGCAGCGGCTGCTGCTCCTTGGCGTCGGCTGGTTCCACGGTCAACTGCGTCATGGGTGTCCTCTTTCATCTTTGAATGAACAGTTTGGTCGATTCGTCAATGTGCGGTCGCATGGATTTTGCACATTGCAATTGAGCAAAAGTTACATCACTTAGCGGGTAGGACGTCAGCGGGCAGGACACAGTGGGGTAATGAATGTGAATCGCGGCACTTTGGGTTGTTTTCGCTGATTGCCGCGCTCCGGTGGGCTGGAGAGGTGGGACGCCAAGCACCAACTGTAAGCTGGACGAATGCTTCGACGCCCTGCTGGCCTGTCCCTGGTTCCGCCCGGCCCGATCCCGCTGCACGCCGATTGTGGCGGGGGCAGGACACATTGCGGCCCTGCCGGGAGGGAGTAGCCGCGTGCACGAGCTGACAGTGCTGGAGCAGCAGATCGTCACGGCACTTCAAATCGACCCGCGTGCGTCCTGGCGGAAAATCTCCTCGGTCCTCAGGGAACCCGAGCGGACCGTCGCCCGCCGGGGGAGCGAACTGCTCGAATCCGGTGTCGTCGGCGTGCTCGGGATCCGGTTGCGGCCGACACCGGTACTGGTTGAAATGCGCTGCGCCCCGGGGACTGCGCGGGTCGCAGTCCAGGCGTTGGCTCAACGAGCGGATACTTCCTTTGTCTATATGGTCACCGGTACTGCGGACTGCCTGGCCGAGATCCTGACCGACAGGGACCGGCTGCATTCGGCGCTGGCCGATGAGCTGCCAGGAATTGCCGGACTCCAGCATGTCAACACCTATCCGATATTGCGCTACTTCAAGACTCTGCGGGCCTGGCAGCCCGGACCGCTCACGGCTGACCAACGTGCCGCATTGCAGCCCGTCCCGCTCAAGGACCCGGCAGTGTTCGGCGAATACCCGGAGATGACTAAGGTCGACGAGCAGATTGCCACGGTGCTGTGCGAGGACGGCCGGGCGTCCTTTGAAGCCATTGCCCGGCGGGTGGGAGTCTCCGAGGCAACGGCACGACGGCGCACCGAATGGCTGCTGGAAACGAACACCGTGCACCTGCGCGCCCTGGTCGAACCGGCAACGCTGGGACTGCCGGTCGAGGCATTGTTATGGATCAAAACCAGCCCCGCCCAGCTCGAAACCCTCGGGCAGCGCTTGGCCGCGCTGCCGGAGACACGGTATGTGGCAGCGATTACCGGGGACTACCAGATCCTTGCGGACGTCACCGTGGCGAACAACCAGGCGCTGTACGACTTCACCAGCAGCGGTGCCTGGACCTCCGACGTTGCCCAGATAAGCACGTCGCTGCTGCTGCATGCGCGCAAGCGCGGCGGCCGCCTCACACCAGGGAAATAGCCAAACTGCGATCCCGGTGACGCTATCAGCCGCCGCTGCCTTCGGTGATAGTGCCTCATGACGGATTAGGGCAGAGTTTTGGCAGATTCCGTCAGCTATTGATCTGGATAGGCCGAAAGCCGCATTGTTGTTCCAACAAGAAACAGTTTGAGACACACATCACATCTTGAGGAACCATGTCACCCACAACCTCCAGCACTGTCTCCGCCGCCGGCGAATCCACTGACATTCTGGCCATAGCCAACATGCCAGTGCTGTGGATCTGCGCAGCCGGCGTCTTCGCCGTGATCCTTATCCAGTCCGTCATCTACATGAAGGCCGCCCGCAAAGCCGCCCCGGCGGCGGAGATCACCGGCCCGGAGCTGAAGACCGCCTTTCGGTCCGGCGCGATTGCCGCCATCGGCCCGTCCCTCGCCGTCGTCATGGTGGCCATTGCGCTGCTGGCGGTCTTTGGTACACCTGCTGTGCTGGTCCGGATCGGCCTGATCGGCTCGGCTGCCTACGAGACCGGCGCGGCAAGCATCGCAGCCGGCAGCGCCGGGGCCGAACTCGGCGGACCCACTTACACGCAGAACGTCTTCGCCATCGCCTTCTTTGCCATGAGCATGGGCGGCGCCATGTGGATGCTTGCCACTCTGATCCTGACTCCGTTGATGAAACGCGGCGGCACCAAGCTGGCCAAAGTCAACCCGGCGGCCATGTCGATTGTCCCCGGCGCAGCCCTGCTCGGTGCGTTCATAGCCTTGGGTATCGCCGAGGTACCCAAGTCCATGATCCACGTCTACGCACTGCTCACCTCCGCCGCCGTGATGGGCCTGTGCGCGGCAATCGGCCGTAGCCGCAAGCGCGCTTGGCTGCGCGAATGGGGCCTGGGTTTCGCCATCGTCGCCGGTCTGGTGGTGGCCTACATGGCCCACACAGCCGGAACCCCCGTCGCTTGATCCGCCGCCCTACCGGAACGCTCTTAAGGAACGCATAATGTCTGCATCCAGCATCTCTACCCCCATCACAGCGTCCGAGGCCGAGTCGGAGCTTGCCGAATTCGACCGCACTACCTCCCGTTGGGGACGCCTGACCATGATTGCGGGCCTCATCCTCTCGGTGGCCGGGCCGCTGTATCTGGTCTTCTTCGGCGGCCTGGACATCAGTGCGGCGCAGCTGTGGACCGCCTTTGCGGCCGTGGCCGCTGTGTTCGCCGTCATCTGGATCGTCGAGCCGGTCACCTATTTCCCGATCCTGGGGCCTGCCGCCATGTACCAGGCCTTCATGATCGGCAATATCTCCAGCAAGCTGCTTCCCTCGGCCCTGATCGCGCAGACCCGGATCGGTGCCAAGCCCGGCACCCGCCGGGGTGATTTCGCCGCCGTCGCCGCTATCTGCGGTGCCGCGGCAATCCACCTGGTCTCGCTGACCCTGTTCGTGGGCATCCTTGGCACCTGGCTGATCAGCATCATCCCGGTCGAGGTCATCGACGTTGCCCGGCTCTACATCCTTCCGTCGGTGTTGGGTGCGGTCGTGGTCCAGGCGATCCTCACCATCAAGCAATTGCGGATCACCATCATCGCCGTGGCCGTCGCGCTGTTGGTCCAGTTCGTCCTGTTGCCGCTGGTCCCGGCCATCGCCTTCTTGACGACAGGTATTGCCGTGATCGGAACCATTATCGTTTCCTGGCTGGCACGGGACCGTAAGCCCGTTGCCGCCGTCGAGAATTAAACTTTTAGAGCTACAGGAGAAATGATGACCAACACCCTCGACGCCGTGGAACAGACCGCCGGGCTTGCCCTCACGCAACAGCAGCAGGCGGAACTGCACGAACTCTACCGGCACCTGCACGCCCACCCGGAACTGTCCATGCAGGAGCACCGGACGGCGGAATTCATCGAGCAGCGCCTGGACGGGCTGGACATCGAAAACTTCCGCTGCGGCGGTACCGGCGTGGTGGGCGTACTGCGCAACGGCGAAGGCCCCGTGGTCGGCTTCCGCGCCGATACCGATGGCCTGCCGATCGAGGAAGATACGGGTCTGGATTACGCCAGCACGGACACCGGTATCCTGCCGGACGGCGCCGAGGTCCCGGTGATGCACGGCTGCGGCCACGACACCCACACGGCGGTGCTGCTGACTGTGGCCCGCATGTTCGCGGAGTCCCGAGGAGCCTGGGCCGGAACCTTGGTCCTGATCTTCCAGCCCGGTGAGGAGACCGCCGCCGGCGCGGCCGCCATGGTGGCCGACGGGCTGTGGGAGCGCGCCCCGAAACCGGAAATCGTCTACGGCCAGCACGTCATGCCCGGGCTTGCCGGTACCGTCTCGCTCTCGGTCGGCAGCGCCATGGCCATGGCAGACTCGCTGAAGGTCACCGTGCACGGCCGCCAGTCCCACGGCTCGCAGCCGCAGGATTCCATCGATCCGGTCGTCCTGGGTGCCCACATGGTGGTCCGGCTACAGACGATCGTCTCGCGCGAGCTGGATCCCAGGCAGGCTGCCGTGGTCACCGTCGGCACTTTCCACGGCGGTCTGAAAGAGAACATCATCCCCGCGGCCGCGGAGTTCACCCTGAACATTCGCACTTTCGATGACGGTGTCCGTGCCCGGGTGCTCGCCGCGGTACGGCGCATCGTCTCAGCCGAGGCCGCCGCCTCCGGAGCGCCCGAGCCGGAGATCGAGGAGCTGTACACCTTCCCGGCCTGCTACAACGAGCCCGCCGAGGCCGAAGGCTTGGCCGAGGTACTGCGGGGCGCGATCGGACAGGAGGCGGTCTCGGTAGTGCCGGCGCTGATGGGCAGCGAGGACTTCGGCCATCTCGCCGCAGCCATCGATGTGCCGGCCGTGTACTGGTTCTTCGGCGGCCACTCCGAGGAAGTAGTCAACGGCGAGGGGCACGTTCCAATGAACCATTCGCCGTTCTTTGCCCCGGTCATGGAGCCCACACTCTCCACGGGCGTCAAGGCCGCTGTGGCAGCTTTGCAGTCGCGGCTGGGCCGCTAATGCCGGATTCTAAATAACGACGACGAGGGGCAGGCTTCTGCGGAAGCCCGCCCCTCCGGCGGCTCCAGGCCATCAGCAGCGCGGTCAGCACGGCGGCAGCCAGATGGAAGTGGAGCATCAGCATGACGTATTCGCCGTGAGGTCCCGCATGCTCGGTCGCGTCTCTGGCCATGGCCGCCAGCTGAGCAGCATCCACTTCTGCGTGGTGGGAGTGGGACACGCCTGCCGAAGAGCCTGCGGACTCGCCTGCCGCTGCCGGCCGTGCGGCAAAGGCCTCGAAGGCCAGATGCAGCACCTGCTGTGCGACGCCGGCGGCAAGGATCAGCGTCCAGGCCGGGGCGTTGACGTTGGACAGCACCGTGGCGGCGAGGGTGGTCAGGGCGGTGATGGCGATGAGGACCGGAAAGCCCGGCATAGTCCCGCCAGAAGCGAGATGGGCGACCAGCGCCAGCACCATCGTCAGCCCCGCCGCCGCCAGGACGGGTACCAGCCGCACCTGGTCGTTCCGCATTTCGGAAGGTCTCGTGGAAGCCCTGGCCATCTATGCCCTCCGTGCCGTTGCTCGTGTTTCGCGTGGAGGTAGTTCGGAGCTACCGGCACAACGGATTGTATTCTCAGCAGGAAAAATCCGTGAACGGGCTACTTCTCACCGAAGCCGGTGCGGGCGTCGCTTGGGATCAGCGGCTTTGCGGCCCGGACTTTCAGCTCCTGCACAGCCCACGTGTTGCCGTCCGGGTCGCTGAACCCGAAGAAGGTCCCGCCGTCGCGTTTGTCGAAAACGGTGATTTCGCTGGCCTCCACACCACGGGAGAGGAGCTCCTCGCGGGCGGCTTTGGCATCGGAAACCACCAACTGGAGGCCGCGCAGGGAACCGGGCTCCATTTCGCTTTGGGCAGGCAGGTTGCCGACGACGATCGAGCAGCCCGACCCCCGCGGCGTCAGTTGGGCCACATTCATGTGCTCATTGACGGTGTGGTGGTCCAGGGCAAAGCCGACCTTGTCACGGTAGAACTCAATGGCGCGGTCAATGTCGGCGACCGGCAACAGCACTACTTCCAGCGTCCAATCCATGGCGTATCTCCTTGTTGGCGAGTACTTCCTCGAGCCGATCGTAACCTTCGGAGATCCCCCTTTCCATGCCATCGGTCAGATAGCGGTCGCGCGAAGCCAGATCGGGGAAGACGGAGCGCCCGGTCAAGCGGGACCGTCCGCCGGGCAGATCCTCGAACGTTGTGTATTCCAAGGTCACGACGTCGGGATAACCTTCGTACTCGAAAGTATTCAGGATGAACTCGTTGTCGCGGAGACTGTGGAAGATGCCGCGGAAGGCGTGTTCAATGCCGTCGCCGCGGTGCTGGACGAAGCGGAAAGATCCGCCGCTGCGGTAGTCGTGCTCCTCGATCCGGGTGGTCAGGCCGCGCGGGCCGATCCACTGCCGGTACAGCTCCGGATCGGCATGGGCACAGAAGACCTCGGCCGCCGGGTAATCGAATTCGCGCTCGTACTCGCTGTAGGGCAGGCCTTCCGGATTGTTGAGCTTCAGTACGTTAGCCATCATGTACTCCCAGCATCTGGTGAGGTGCCCGCTCAAGGCGGGCACCGCCGTCGTACTTTGTTTGTGTAGGTGGAATCCGCGGTGGAGCTATGCGGTCCGCGCGCCGGTGAGCAGTTCGTCCAGCCGCTCGTAGCCCTCGGTCATGCCGCCTTCCATGCCGGATTGGGCCATGCCATCGCGGGCCTCCTGGCTCGGGTAGACGGAGTGGCCGATGAGCTTGCAGCGGCCGCCGCCGAGGTCCTCGAAGGTCATGAACTCAATACTGACGACGTCCGGGTAGCCGCCGAACTCGAAGGTCTGGACGGCGAACTCGTTCTCGCGGACCGTGTGGAAGACGCCGGAGAAGGAGTAGGCGACGCCGTCCGGGCCGGTGTGCAGGTAGCTGTAGCTGCCGCCGGTGCGGAAATCGTAGTGGTCGATGTCCATTTTCAGGCCGCGCGGGCCGAGCCACTGCTTGATCAACTCGGGGTCCTTGTGGGCGCGGAAGACGTCCGCTACGGGGAAGTCGAATTCGCGCTCGTAATCGATGAACGGCACGCCTTCGGGGACGGAAAGTTTCAGTGCGTTGCTCATGATGGTTCCTTGGTGATGTTGGTTTTTGCCTGGGATTGGAGCACGGCGTCGAGGCTGCGGAACTGCCCTTCGCGGACCAGCCGGTACTGGTCGATCCACGCGGTGAGCGCTTCCAGCCGTGCGGGATTCAGATGGACGGGCCTGCGTTGGGCATCGCGGGTGCGCGTGACCAGTTGCGCCTGCTCGAGGACCTGGATGTGCTTCGAAACCGCCTGCTTGGTGATTTCGAAGGGTTCCGCCAGTTCGTTGACGGTAGCCGGACCGCGGCTGAGCCGGGCGATGATGCGGCGGCGGGCCGGGTCGGCGAGGGCCAGAAAGGCCTTGTCGAGTAGGCTGTCGTCGCTGCGGTCCATGGCGTAATCAACTTCTTTGTTTATCAACCTGTTGGTTGTAAACAACCTACGCCCGCGTTGGGGGCCGGTCAAGAGGTTCGGGGCGTGTAATTTACCTGAGGCATGGTGATAGACAGCCTGCTTATTACCTGTCTACTGTTGCAAGCAGCAGGTGCACGATTTGTTCTTGCAAGGAGGCATGGCGATGTCCAGTTCCAATCCGGATCCGGCCGAAGATCACATCACGGGGCTTGAACCCGGGGGCGGCGTCCCGCCCGGGGAAACACCGCCGGCAGAGGCGCAGACAAACCTGACCCAAGGGCACGCAGAAGGCGGGCCGAAGAGATGGGTGCCGTGGCTTTGGCTCGGCATTATTGGCCTATCGGCCCTCATGATGGCCCTGCTGTTTTTGGTCTATGCGGGCGTGCTGGCCTTCTCCTAACAGGTGAACCTTGAAGCACGACCGCGGACCCCGGTCGTTGATCTACTCGCTGCCGTCCACGGCCGATTCGGGGAGAACCGGAACGTCGGGGATCGCGGCGGGATCGGTTTTCTCCGGGGCCGGTGGCTTCGGCTCCGCCGGCAGGGGCAGTTTGTCTTCGCCGGGCTGGTCGCCGAGGTTCTTCGGCAGGACCTTGTCGCCGGACAGCTCGGGAACCGGCAGATCCGGCTGGGCGCCGTCCTGGTTCGGCCTGCCGTCAAGCGACGGAATACCTTCGCTGCGAGTGGCGCCGTCCTGCTTTCCTGAAGGGGCCGGATCGGGCCGGGAGGTGCCGGGAGCACCAGTTCCGGATTTGCCGGACTCGGGTGACTCACCGGAGTTGGAGTCGGCGGAACCGGTGTCGCGGTCCTCGGCGGGCGTCCGCCGTTCTTTGCCGGTGTCCTCGTTCGTGCCCTTGCTATCGTCCTGGCCCTGGTCAACAACGGTGGTTTGCTGCACGGCCGAGCCGCCGTCGTCATTGTTGAAGAAGGAGGCGACCTGCTGCACCGTCTGGTCCGCGGCGCTGCGGAACTCTGGGCTTGCGGCCGCGACGCCGGTAACGCCGAGTCCGGTGGCGGCGGCAACGGCGACGCCGATCATGGCACCCTTGGCACCACGGGCTGCCCGGCGCCGCGGACGCAGGGGAGTGACCTTCGGCGACAGAAAGGCGGCCAGCTCGGCGGACGGAGGGGCGGCCTGGGCCGAGCCGGCGGCGCGCAGTTCCAGCAGCGAGTCGTGCAGCGTGTCCGAGGAGGGCACATCCGATTCGTCGAGCAGCTGCCGGAGGAATTCTTCGTCGGTGGACGCATCGGTCTTCATACCAGTGCCTCCTTCCTTTCAACCAGTGTCTTGAGTTTCAGCAGGCCGCGGCGTTGCAGCTGCTTGATGGAGCCGGTGGATTTGCCCATGATTTCGGCGACCTGCTCGAGGGAGAGGTCAGCCACGATCCGCAGGAGCAGGACTTCGCGCTGGTCCGGGGGCAATTCCCGCAGCTTGTCCTCGACGGTGCTGCCGCCCAGAGCTTCCAGTGCCGCGGTTTCGGCCGAGTCCGAGGTGCGGGCGTCGGTTTCCGGGTCGTATTCGGAAACATAGGGCTGGCGGGCGCGCTTACGGACTTCGTCGACGTAACGCGCGTGCGCTACTGAAAAGGCAAAGGTGCGCAGGCCCTGGTAGCCGCCGCGCACCGTGCCGATGCGGGAGAAAACGGTGAGGAAGACCTCCTGCGCCGATCCTTCCGCATCCTCCATGCCCCGGGCTTTCAGATAGCCGGATACGCCGGGTGCAAGCGTGTAATAGATCTGGCTGAAGGCTTCCGCGTCGCCGGACTGTGCAGCTGACAGAACGTCATCTGGGAGCGCTTGGGGCAAGGGGTGTCCTTCGATCCTGGGCAGGGGTGCGGCGCCACCAGTGTAGCCGCCGCACCCCTGACGCCCGGAATCTACTTTCCGGTGTCAGCCTGGCCGGAGACAGCGATGCCGGCTTCAGCACCTGCATCAACGCCCTTTTCGGACGCATCGGCGGAAGCCTCGCCGCGGGCATCGATGTGAGCCTGCGCCTGGCCGTTGGTGGCCGGGACCTCCGGCGTGGCCGGAACAGCGGGCACGGCGGGAACATCTACGCCATCGACGCCGGGAACCGCGGGAGTTGCAGGAGTTGCGGGGCTAACGACGGCGCCGTTGTCGGCTTCCGCGTTCACGTTCGCCTTTGCGTCGGCCTCCACATCGGCGTCAATGTCGGCGTCGAAGTTTGCGTCCGCCCGGCCTTCATCGTTGATGCCGGCGTCGGCGTCAACAGCGGCGTCAGCGTCTGCTTCAACATTGGCTTCGGCCTCTGCCTCGACGTCACCGGTGGCGGGCACAGCGGGAGTTGCCGGAACAGCCGGAACAGCACCTTCGACGTCGTCCGTCGGAACTGCGGGAGTGGCGGGCACAGCCGGAGTGGTGACTGCAGTTGTGTCGGCAGCAGCGGTCAGGGCCGGAGCTGCAACGGCTGCACCCGCACCGCCGACGGCGATGATGGCGGCCAGTGCGGCGCCCTTGGCGGGAAGGCTCAGGGTGCGGAAGCGGTTGGTCATGAATCTCCTCATACTCGTCTAGAAGGCGCCGGCGCTGCGGAAAGAAATGCTGCGGCGGTGCCCGTACACCCAACTAATCGAATGCCTGGGCCGAAAGGTTACGCCTGCCCTGAAATTCTTTCGGCCGGTCTAACAATGCGCGGCAAAGAGCGGCTGACCAAGGCCCGCGGACAAGCCAAGGGGACGCCCGCGTCCGGACATCCCCTTGGTGAGGCCTCAATTAGCTTTTAGTTATCTCGGGAAGCTGGCGTTCAGGACCGCCGGCCTGCCGCTAGTCGTAGCGACCAGTAGCCGCGCCTGGCTAGCACCTGACCTGCAACGTCCTGCTCGAGTTCCAGTCGTCCTTGTAACTGTAGGAGTGCGCCTGATATGTCTTGCCGCACGGCAGCTTCTTGCCGGACCACTCGAAGTTGCCGTTGTGGGTGGGCAAGTGCTTATGCGCGACTACGTAGTTCTTACCGTTGTTATTGATCCTGACGACCTTCACGTAGACCTTCTTGGCCTTGTAACCCTCGCCCTTGACTACGAACTTTCCGTTGTACCTGAGGTCCAGATCCGCCGCGTACCTGGCGTTCGAAGCGGCAGAGACCGAACTCGGTGCTGCAGCGGTTGCCGGGGCCGAGAGACCTAGACCGGCGAGCAAGCCGAGAAGGGTTCCGGCGACTAGGACAAGCAGTTGCCAAGTGCGTGGTTTTTTCATGATGACTTCGTTCTTTCGCGAATACCGGTAGTACTGCGAGTTGGACTCCAGCCTTCTTTGGCTGAACCTCCGCCGAGGGTAAGGCAAACAATAAGCTGCCTTATGGGGCGGGGACAGCCCAGAATTGGGGGTTGCGAGATTCCAAAATTTGGGTCTTGCCCGCGGGTACGACTTTGGCAGGCAGAGTGTGGCGGCCGGGTGGCGGACGCCGAGATGCGGATTATGCGGCCAATGCCAGGCTCGACGGCGTTTGTTCCGGAGCTGCCGAAGCGCTGACACTCAGCCGGCATTCCGACTGGCCGGGGTCAATTCTGGTAGGCAATTGGCGCGCCTCGGCATACTGCAAGAGCTGGTCCATGACTTCCGGCAGGACGGTTGCCCGCTTCAGGTCGAGGACAATGTCCAGACCGGGCATGATGGCGTTGGTTCGTTTGGCCACGACGTAAAGTGCCTGGACGTTTCGGGCGTCCACCGAGCCTCTGATTTCGATGCGCGCATGCGAGCATTCCAGGTCCATCTGGACGAGGGCCTTCAATCTGCCGCTCACCGGGCACCTGCCTCTGCCATCTCGCGCTGCGTCGAAGGCCGAACAAGCAGCTGTTCTTCCACTGGCTTGCGGAAGCTCTCGCGGTCAGCCTCGGGCACCAAATTGAAGTAGACGGGATGGGCGAAAATTTGCTTGCGGACTTCATGGCAGAACGGCAGGACCTCAAGCCGGCGGCGGTGCGCATCGGCCAGGGCCTTCCGGATCAGGCCGGTTCCCAGGCCCTGGCCACGGTGGGTATCGTCCACGGCGGTATGGAGGAGCCACAGCTGATCACCCTGCATCTGATAGTGCAACGATCCCGCTACCGCTCCGTCAATGTAGGCATCGAACTGGGACGCTCCAAAGTTATTGTGAATCACGTGCATGCTTCTCTCCTCACTTTTCACTCCGGACAACGGTGGGGCGAGCTGTGCCGCTTGTAGTGCTGCACTGGCTTCGCCCGGTCCGGATGTGGCAGCCTCAAGGCTGACGCCCATAGACTGCAATCGGATTGGCTTACGACGTAAGCTAAGCATGCTTAGTTATTTCCGGCAAAACGGCGTCGGCCGGACGACTTGCATCGGGGACTATTTCTGGAGGGCCTCGAGCCGATCGAGCAGGCTCTCCAGGGCCTCCTCGAATTCCTGTTCTGAACGATCTTCCGAGAGCAGTTCCTGCAGGCTCTGCAAGAGGGGATGGTCGTTCAGGTCCGTGCTCTTCGGCGGCCGGGGCTCGGCTTCATCCACCGGTCCCACGTCGGCACCCATGGCAGCGACTTCCAGGAGCAGGTGGCCCAGCAGGAAACTGCTGAAGGCGCGGTAGGCATCAACGGCGGCCTGATCGGAAAAACCGGCTGACGTCAGCGCCTTGAGGAAGGATTCGACCCAGCGGAGGCTGCGAAGGGGCGGGCGCACCCAGGGCGCCTCCGTTGGCCGTGTGGCTATCAGGGGGAACACTTGGGGGTGCGCCAAAGCCAGTCGGCGCAGCCCGTGGGCCAACCGCAGGAGGTAATCCTGCCAGCCGTGACGCGGCTCGGGGTAGACCTCCGGGTCCTTATAGAGTTCGTCGATGACGACCTCGACGATGCCGTCAAGCAGGTTTTCCCGGGACGGAATGTAGCGGTAAAGGGACATCGCTTCGACGCCCAGTTCGGTTCCGAGCCGACGCATCGTTAAGTGGCGCGGACCGAACTGTTCAATAAATTCAGCGCCGGCCTCGAGAATGCGCTGGCGGTCCAGCCGAGGTTTCTCTGCCGTGGCTTTCCCCTTGCCCCCGCTATCGCGCCTTTCGGGTTCGGACATCGATCGCTCCCTCCATGCGTTGTCCCCACCCTACGCCGCGGGAAACAGCTTCGTCACGTGGTGAATGTACCGAGGGGTCTTCGTGCGGGAGTTCCGCGCGCACCGGGAGAGTTCGCGTGCGGCTGAAAGGGTTACCCTCCGAAAGGGCTTACATTGTAAGCTGGGCGGAGGCGGCGTCCGCCGGCGGTCGTCCGGCATGCCTGGACGGATCCCTAGCCGACGCCTGCCCGGACCGACTGATTGGATGAGTAAATGATGGACGATGAGTTGAAGCAGGTATGGGCCGCCTCTGCGGCGCTGGAAACACTTCAGGTTGAAATGGACCAGGCTCAGGTTTCCCTGGAGGAAGCCATCGACGAGGCAGCCAAGGCCGGAGCAGATCCCGAAGCGATTGACGAGGCTGCGCAGTTGACCTCGGTGGAGCTCATCGAGCCCGTGGAGCTGGCCGAGTCCGCTGAGCTGACGAAGCCTGCGGAGCCGAGCCACACCGAGCTGGAACTCAACTAGCTCTTTGGTTCTCATCGCCTGTTAAGCGCGGCACGGCCGTTGCAACTCCCAACGCATTGAGTGTTGCAACGACCGTCTGGGCCGAAGCCCCTAAGGTGAGCCCCGCCGTCGTGCTTTAGTTGACCGGTTTATGGCCGGAGCGCGCCCTACTTGGCGGCGAGCTGCTCGTCGTCCTGAGTGAGCGCTGTCAGCGCGCCGGTGTCCACGTCCTGGGACGGGCCGTTGAGGTAGCGCTGCAAGCTGTCGTCCATGGCGTTGATCCAGCGGGTATGGTGACGGGCAGCCATGGTGCCGGTGATAACCGAGCGGTGGATGTTGTCGCGGTAGCCGAGGATGTCGTCTTCCTTGTCCTTCATCCACTGCTTGAACAGGGCGGAGACGGTGTCCAGATCGAATGCCGGGTAGTCCGTCAGCGCGATCAGTTCGCGCAGGTAGTCCGTCTGGTAGTCGGCCTCGGCGTCGTGGTCGGGCAGCGCGTCCTGGCGCTCCAGCCACGCCTGGATATCGGCGTTGCGTTCCGCGGCGGCGGGCAGCTCGATCCGGCCGAGCATCACGTCGCGGGCGAACCAGGCCTGCGCGTCGAACATGTTGAACGTGTAGTACTGATCCTGGGCGCCGAGGTAGAACAGGTTGGTGTTGTCCTGCCAAACCACGCCCTTGTAGAGGTTGCCCGGGTAGAGCACGTTCTTGGATCTCAGCGACAGTTCGGCCGGCAGGAACGGATACTTGTGCTGGTAGCCGGTGCAAAGCACGACGGCGTCAAACTCGCCGGTGGTGCCGTCGCTGAAGTGCGCAGTGCGGCCTTCGAAGCGTGCGACCAGAGGGCGCTCGACGGCGGATTCCGGCCAGTCGAAGCCCATGGGGCCGCTGCGGTAGCTGAACGTGACGGACTTGGCGCCCATCTTGTGCGACTGCATGCCGATGTCCTCGGCGGAGTAGCTGCTGCCGATCAGCAGGAGATCCTTCCCCGCGAAACGCTCGGCGCCGCGGAAGTCATGGGCGTGCAGGACTTCGCCGGGGAAGCTGTTGATGCCGTCGAACTGCGGCACGTGGGGGACCGAGAAGTGGCCCACGGAAATGACCAGCTTGTCGAAGACGTGGGTTTCGGTCTTCTGGGCGGCCAGGTCCTCGACCGTGACCGTGAATTCCTGCGTCTGCTCGTTGTAGGAGACCCAGCGGGCGGTGGTGTTGAAGCGGACGTACTTGCGCACATCGGACTTCTCCACGCGGCCCTTGATGTAGTCGAAGAGGACCTCTCGCGGCGGGTAGGAAGAGATCGGGCGGCCGAAGTGCTCGTCGAAGGTGTAGTCCGCGAACTCAAGGCATTCCTTGGGACCGTTGGACCACAGGTGGCGGTACATGCTGCTGTGCACGGGCTCGCCCGAGGCGTCCAGGCCGGTGCGCCAGCTGCTGTTCCACTGACCGCCCCAGTCGGACTGCTTTTCAAAGCAGACGATTTCCGGTATTTCGGCGCCAAGCTGCCGCGCCGATTCGAACGCCCGCAGCTGTGCCATTCCGCTGGGGCCTGCACCAATGATTCCGACTCGCAATTTCATGCATCTCCTCATCCATTGGATCTTGTTTCGTCAGATGCGACGCCCGGAAATGCCGCGGAACCAGGCGGCCAGGCTGCGCAGAGACGCTTATGCCCGGCGCAACGTAGGTTGCGGCGGCAATAACAGTAACAGCGCACTACGCGCTTGGCCCGGTTCATCAATCCCGGTGACGGGAGACGGTCAATCAATCCCGGTGACGGGAGATCGGGGCACTGCAGGTCGGAGATCCAAGCGGTCAGGCCTGAACCAACGATTCCGAGCGGTTCACTGAAGATCCAATAACCACAGCAAACCTACTCCCCAGTACAACATTGCAGGAATCCTAAGTCAAAAGGAGCCGAGGATAAGCGCTGCTTGAGCTTGGCTCTTCCTGCTGGAAATTACTTGGCCAAGACCCGGCCGTTGTCGACTTCCCAACGGGTATCCAGCCGGACGTTTTCGAGCAACCGGCGGTCGTGGGAAACCAGCAGCAGAGCGCCGTCGTAACTTTCGAGTGCTTCCTCAAGTTGTTCGATGGCAGGCAGGTCCAGATGGTTCGTGGGTTCGTCGAGCACCAGCAGGTTAACCCCGCGTGCCTGCAGCAAAGCGAGGGCGGCACGCGTGCGTTCGCCGGGGGAGAGGGCGCCGACCGGACTGCTCACTTGATCGGCCTTCAAGCCAAACTTAGCCAGCAGGGTGCGGACTTCGGCCTGGTTCAGCTGGGGCACCAGCGACTCGAAGGCTTCGCCCAGCGGCTTCGTGTCCGCCAGCTGGCCGCGGGCCTGGTCGATCTCGCCGACGGCAACGCTGGAACCCAGACTCGCGGCGCCGTCGTCGGGGGCAAGATGGCCGAGCAGCAGCTTCAACAAGGTGGACTTGCCTGCACCGTTGGGACCGGTAATGCCGATCCGTTCACCCGCGTTGACCTGCAGGGAAACGGGGCCGAGGGTAAAGCTGTCGCGACGCACGGTGGCCTGGTTCAGGGTGGCCACCACGGAGCTGGAACGCGGAGCTGCGCCGATGCTGAACTGCAGCTGCCACTCCTTGCGTGGCTCTTCGACCTCGTCAAGGCGCGCGATGCGCGATTCCATCTGCCGGACCTTCTGTGCCTGCTTCTCCGAGGATTCCATGCTGGCGCGGCGGCGGATCTTGTCATTGTCAGGGCTCTTCTTCATCGCGTTGCGCACGCCCTGTGAACTCCACTCGCGCTGCGTCCGTGCCCGCGAGACCAGGTCCGCCTTCTTATCGGCAAACTCCTCGTACGCCTCGCGCGCATGGCGCTTGGCCACGGCCCGCTCCTCCAGGAAGGCGTCGTAGCCGCCGTCGTACACCGCTACTTTGTTCTGCGCGAGATCGAGCTCAACTACCTTGGTGATGCAGCGGGCCAGGAATTCACGGTCATGCGAAACAAGAACGACGCCGCCGCGCAGCCCGCGGACAAAGTTTTCCAGCCGTGCCAGTCCGGCAAGGTCCAGATCGTTGGTGGGCTCGTCGAGGAGTACGACGTCGAAGCGGCTCAGCAAAAGGGCGGCGAGGGCCACGCGCGCGGCCTGCCCACCGGACAGGCCGGTCATGTGGGCCTCGGGCCCGGCTTCCAGGTCAAGCTCGGCCAGCACAGCCGGAATGCGGTCCTCCAGATCTGCCGCGCCGGAGGCCATCCAGCGGTCCAGTGCGACGGCGTAGGCATCTTCGGCCTGCTTGGTTCCCGATCCGAGGGCCTCGGCAGCGGCTTCCATTTCAGCGGTTGCGGCGGCGGAGCCGGTGCGGCGGTTGATGTAATCGGCGATGGTCTCGCCGGGAATGCGCTCGTGCTCCTGCGGCAGCCAGCCGATAAACGCGTCCGGGGGAGCGGCGCTAACCGTGCCGACCATCGGCGCGTCCACCCCTGCCAGGAGGCGCAGCAGCGTTGATTTTCCTGCTCCGTTGGCACCAACGACGCCGACAACGTCTCCCGGGGCGACGGTCAGGTTCAGATTGGCAAACAGGGTGCGGTGGCCGTGGCCGCCCGAAAGGTCTTTCGCCACGAGAGTTGCAGTCATTAGTCCATCTTAGAGACGGAACCGCAGACCCACGGCCCCCGGTCCTGCCCGAAGCAGAAGGCGGCAGGCCACGTAGGTGACCTGCCGCCGTCGTTCCAGAAAAAGCCAAAGAGTTGGCCGTTTCCTCCACTGTGGGCTGATTCACGTTCAGAGCTTCCGCTGGTAGGCCCGCCGGTCCAAACTGTGGAAGAAACGATCAGCATTACGTATAGGAGCAGATAGAGCATGACCGAGATATTGGATCTGAGTGCGGCGAAGCTGGTGGAGGGTATCCGCCGCCGTGACTTTTCCGCCCGTGAGGCCGTGGCCGCCCATCTGGCGCGGATCGACGAAGTGAATCCGGCGATTAACGCCGTCGTCACCCTGGATCCTGAGACTGCGATCGCCGCCGCCGACGCAGCCGACCGATTGACCATCAGCAGGGCGGAGCTACCACCGCTGCACGGGCTGCCGATGACGCACAAGGACACACATCAGACCAAGGGGATGCGCACCACACAGGGTTCACTCGTCTTCAAAGAAAACGTTCCCGCCGAGGACGATCTGATCGTGGCTCGGCTGCGAGCGGCGGGTGTGGTGGCTACGGGGAAGACGAACGTCCCGGAGTTCGGCGCCGGATCACACACCTTTAACGAGGTCTTCGGCACCACCACCAACCCCTATGCTCCCTCATTAAGTGCAGGCGGTTCGTCAGGAGGCGTCGCTGCGGCGATTGCGGCGGGAATCCAGCCCCTGGGTGAAGGCTCGGATATGGGCGGTTCGCTGAGGATTCCGGCCTCCTTCTGCAATGTAGTGGGATTCCGGCCCTCGTACGGCGTCATCCCGATGCCCGCGCCGAACAATGCCTGGGCCTGGCTGTGCCGGACCGGTCCCATGGCCAGGGAGATTTCGGATATCGCGCTGTTTATGTCCGCAGTGGCCGGACCGTCGCCGAAACTGCCGACGCCGGCACCGCTGGACGGCAGTGCCTTCGCGGGTGTTTTCGACGGCGACCTCCGCGGTGTCCGCATCGGCTGGAGCCCGGATTTCGGCATCGGCATCCCGGTGGAACCGGCAGTACTGGAGGTGCTTCAGCGCCAACTGCGGGTTTTCGAAGAGTCCGGTGCGATCGTGGAAGAGGCTGCACCGGACTTTTCCGAAGCGGACCAGGTTTTCCAAGCCACCAGGGCGACGGACTTTGCTGCCGGACTGGGACCGCTGGTTCGCAGACACCGGGATCTGATCAAGCCGGAAGTGATCTGGAATGTTGAGCTCGGCTGGTCACTCAGCGCTGAGGACCTGATTGAAGCAACAGCGGCGCGGACGCGACTTGAGGCCTCTGTACAAGACTTCTTCGGGCGGTACGACTACTTCCTGAGCCCTGCGGCCCAGGTTCTGCCGTTTGACGCGGAATTGCGTTACCCGGGTGAAGTTGCCGGTGTGAAGTCACGGACCTATCTGGATTGGATGCGCTCGGCATGCGTCCTATCGGCTACCGGCCTGCCCGTGCTGGCCGTACCAGCCGGCTTCACGAATGGAGGTCTCCCCGTCGGGTTCCAGTTGGCCGCCAACCACTACCAGGACATGGCACTGCTGCGCCATGCCAAGGTATTTGAGGACCGGACACGCTGCGTGGACCGGCGGCCGGAGCAGCCTCACGCGGTGGCTTCCCCGGTAGCGGGATAACCACGGCCAAGGCTGTGGCCGGCTCCCGACCTTCCCCGAGTCAGGGGGAGGGCAGGAGCCGGCCGCCTCGTTTACGGGCCTGTAGGAGCATGGTCGTCTCGATTCTGTCCGCCTCGGCGGCCCAGGCCGAATCCGTAATGAAACGGTACAAGGCCTCCTGATCGGTCACCGTGACATCCGCCACCAGTTGGCGGTCACCGGCGACGGCGGCCGCATACCGGACTGCAGATTCCTTGCCCAGCGCGCGACCGATCGCATCGACTTTGCCGGGCGCAGCTTTGATCCAGAGAAATGCTTCGAGGGGCAATCCCAGGGAAGCGGGCTCCACGATGGCACGGATGCTGACGAAGTTGTTGCGCAGCAGCCACTCGCTGCGGCGCCGTGCAGTCGTTTCCGAGACGCCGGTGCGGCGAGCCAGGGACTCCAAGCTGGAGCGGCCGTCTTCGACCAGCGCGTCCAGCAGCCGCAGATCCTGCGCAGAGAGCGGACCGGCCGCCGCCGACTGCAACGGTCCCAGGGCGAAGTTGGCCGTGAAGTCTGCGGTGAGGTCGGATCGCAGCGCCGCGGCCTCGGCGTCGGTCAGCAGGCCGGAGTTCCACCCTCGGATGGACCGAAAATAGCGCAGCACAGGGTAGCTTGCTGCCCGTAGCAAGCCCACGGTGGACGGGACCTCGGTGGCCAGAATGCTGCTGACTTCCTGCGGATCCATCAAGAGTTCGGCCACACAGTCCGCACCGCCAGTCATGAGATAACTGAAGGTGGAGTCACGGCGCTGTGCTAGAGCCTCTGCCGCAGCCCTGCTGGTGCCGGGCACGCATTCAAGCCGCAGCAAAGCCGCCGACTGCCGGGTCCGCAGCCCAACGACGGCGACCTCACCGGCAGCGAGCAGATCGGTTCCGCGGCGCGCGACGGAGCGTTCCGGTTCGCGCAACACGGCAGCGATCTTCCGCCAAGGCGCGCGGCCGTCAACCATAAGGGCGGCGGCAATGCGCTGCTCAAGTTCATCTAGTACGCGCGGCATCAGACCGGAATCTCCTTGCTGCTGGGGGATGCTGCCCCGATCCTATGTGGGGAAACGGGCATCGGCGTTGTGGCAAGTTGCTAGCGCCCGAGCTGCCGGAACTTATCCCAGCGACGCTCCACGCGCTCAGCCGCGGGAATGCTTGCGGCGGCAGACAACTCGTATTCAATCGCGCGGGCCATTCGGCGGCAAAATTCCTTCGGTTCGACGGCAGCATCGGGACGTTCGTCCACGATATGGTCCACCAGGCCATTGCCGTACAGGGAAGTGACATTAACGCCTTGCTGGATGGAGATCGACGGCGCGAACGCGGTGGTGCGGTGCAGGATGGCGCTGGCTCCTTCGGGCGGTAGCGGTGACAGCCAGGCATGCTGGGCGGCAATGATCCGGTCCGCGGGCAACAATGCGAGAGCGCCGCCGCCGGCACCCTGGCCGAGCAGCACGGACACGCTGGGGGATTGCAGCCCGACCAGATCCTGCAGCGAGCGGGCGATTTCTCCTGCCAGTCCGCCTTCCTCTGCTTCCTTGGACAGTGCGGCGCCTGCGGTATCGATCACGGTCAGCAGGGGCAGGCCGAGCTCTTCGGCCAGCTTCATTCCCCGGCGTGCCTCGCGCAGCGATCCCGGTCCCATGGCCGGAGCGTCCGGATCCCGCGGTCGTTCGTGGCCGAGCACGACGCATGACTGTCCGCCAAAGCGCGCCAGTGCGAGCAACAGTCCGGGGTCGTTCTCGCCCTGTCCCGTCCCATTGAGAGGTAATGCATCGTCAGCACCTGCGGCCAACAACCAGCGCAGGTCCGGGCGGCGGGAGTTCCGGGAGATCTGGATCGATGTCCAGGCGTCTGCCCCGGCGGGCCTGGTTTCCACGGTTTCCGGTTCCGGAACCGGATCGGCCGCTCCTGGCAGCAGGATGTTCAGCGCCCGGTCCAGAATCTCCGCCAGTTCCTGCGGCGGAGCGACCGCGTCGATGAGTCCCTTGTGGAAGAGGTTTTCGGAAACCTGCACGCCTGCCGGGAACGGTTCGCCGTTCAGCGCCTCGAATACCCGGGGGCCGAGGAACCCGAGCAGCGCACCCGGCTCGGCGACAGTCACATGGCCCAGTGAGCCCCAGGACGCCATCACCCCTCCAGTGGTGGGGTGGCGGAGATAGACCAGGTAGGGCAAGCCTTCCTGCCGGTGGCGGTGCACTGCCGCAGTGATCTTGACCATTGCTAGGAAAGCGAGTGTTCCTTCCTGCATGCGCGTTCCTCCGGAGGCAGGGCCGGCGAGCAGCGGGAGTCGTTCAGCTGTGGCCCGCTCCACAGCGGCGGCAATCCGCTCCGCGGCGGCTTGCCCGATCGACCCGGCCAGGAAGGTGAACTCCGAGACGATCACGGCGACCCGCCGTCCGCGGATCAGCCCCTCCCCGGTCAGGATGGATTCGTCCTTTCCACTCTTGCGGGCGGCGGCATCCAGTTCCTGTCGGTATTTCCTGTCCGCAACGGGCTGTGCCGGCGGTGTGTCCCAGGAACTGAAGGAGCCCGGATCCAAAACGGCGTCGATGAGTTCGACGGCGTTCAGATGGCGTGCCTTCTGCAAAGTGTCCATCTCAATCTGCCTCTTCTGCGCCGGCGAGCCAAGCCCGGATGGTTTTACCGTCTGCATCCAGCATCGGTGGGGCCTGATGGGTTCTGCGGGTGGTTTCCTCGGCGCTGGCCGGGCTGAAGAACCGCAGCGGCGGTCCCGGAAGCGTCACCTTGCCCAGGACCTGGTGCTCGACGTCGACGAGCAGGCCCTGGGACTTGACCTGGTCCCAGGCATAGACCTCGTCCAGGCTGCGCACCTTGCCCGCCGGAATGCCGGCATCGTCCAGTTTCTTCAGCAACGTTTCCGCGCCATAGGTGGCGAAAGCCCGTTCCACCTCCTGGATGAGGAGGGACCTGTTGTTGACCCGGTCCGCGTTCGTGGCGAATTCCGGGCGCGAGCCGTCGATACCGAAGGCATTGCTGAAAGCGGCCCACAGTTTTTCGCTGCCGACACTGATCTGGACCTTGCCGCCGCGGCAGCTGAACAATCCGTAGGGTGCGATGGAGGGGTGGTGGTTGCCCTGTGCTTGGGGCACTTCTCCGGCCACTGTGGCCCGGGTGCCCTGGAAAGCGTGGACTCCAACCATGGCCGCGAGCAAGGAAGTGCGGACCACCTGTCCGCGCCCGGTACGTTCGCGTTCCATCAGAGCGGCCAGCGCGCCATAGGCACCATACATACCGGAGAGCAGATCCGCGATCGGTACGCCCACGCGCTGCGGGTCGTTGGGTCCGGAGCCGGTCAGGGACATCAGGCCAGCTTCGCCCTGCAGGATCTGGTCGTAGCCGCTGCGGTGCGATTCGGGGCCGTCGTGCCCGAACCCGGTAATCGAGAGGATCACCAGCCCGGGGTTGAGTTCGTGCAGCCGGGCGGCGTCGAAACCCAGCCGGTCGAGTACGCCTGGGCGGAAGTTTTCGATCAGCACGTCCGCGCGCCGGATGAGTCCTGTGAGGACCTCTTTGCCGTCGTCGCTCTTCAGATCCAGTGCAATGGATTCCTTGTTCCGGTTACAGGACAGAAAGTACGTGGCCTGTGGATTATCCTCCGGGCCCACGAAGGGCGGGCCCCAGCCGCGGGTGTCATCCCCGTGGCCCGGGTTCTCCACTTTGATGACACGGGCGCCCAGATCGGCCATCATCATGCCGGCATGCGGGCCGGCCAGCGCACGGCTGAGGTCAACGACGGTAAATCCAGTCAACGGCCCCGCCGCTTCGGTTGTGTCCGAAGATGTTTCGGTGTGGTGGTCGGTTGTAATGGTCATATCGACTCCTTGGTGTGGGTCAGCAATTGGAGGAACGGCCGGTCACAGCCAGCCGGGCAGCACGAGGGTCAGCCAGGCCAGGACGGGCCCGGCCACCACGACGATGCCGCCGTAGCCCAGGATCTGCTTGTAGAAGCGGTCTTTGTCGGTGCCCTCCGGTGCGTTCGCCAGCACCAGGGCTCCGTTGGTTGAGAACGGTGAGACATCCACAATCGTGGAGGCGACTGCCAGGGCGCAGACAACGCCGACGGCGCTGATCTCGCCGGAATCAAGGAACGGGATCGCCAGCGGGATCAGTGCGGCCAGAATGGCAGTGGAGGAGGCGAAAGCGGAGACGACGGCGCCGATGTAGCAGATCAGCAATGCGGCCAGCAACGGGACACCCAGGTTGGCGACGCCATCCGACACGTAGTCGATCGTGCCGGCCTCTTGCAGCACGCCGACGAAGGTCAGCATGCCGCAGATCAGCAGTACGGTTGACCAACTGATCTTGTTGACAGCGCCTTTTTGGGCCTTCGGCGACACGAGCGCGAGGACCACGGCGATGGTGATGGAGACGAATCCGACGTCGACTTTGAAGCCCAGGGCAACGACGGCGAGTACGATCAGGCCGGCGATGGTCAGCAGCTGCGGCAGGCGCTCGCCGGACGGCTTGGAAGAGCCGTCTCCTGCTGGATCCCGTGGCCCATAAGTGCCGCTGCCGGCTCCCTTGAACGTGACGTCGCTGGCCCTGCTGCCGACACTCAAGGACATCCGTGCCTCAGCTACCTGCTCGACGAACTGCCCCACTCTTGTCATGGACAGGCTGCGGCCACCGAGTACCAGGAAGAGCACCAAAGCGATTGCCAAGTTGAAGGCGAAGCTTGTCAGGAACAGGGCTGCGGGGCTAAAGGCGAAGCCGGCGTCGGTAATCAGGCCATTGACGATGACCCCGTAGACGGCAATGGGCGAGAAGCCTCCGGCCTGTGCGCCGTGGACTACCAGCATGCCCATCATGAGCGGGTTGATCTTGTATTTGGCGGCGAAGCCGAGTGCGATCGGCGCCATGATGGCAACTGCTGCCGGACCCAGTGCGCCGACCGCGGTGATCGCGGCGGTGATAACGAACATGACCCACGGGATGAGGGCAATTCTGTTGTCGACGAGCTTCACTGCCCGACTGATCAACAAGTCGATGGTGCCGTTGTTCTGTGCAATAGCGAACAAGTAGGTGACGCCTACCAGCGTCAGGAAAAGACCGCCAGGGAAGTTGGCCAAAATGGCATCGGTGTCCATTCCCAGGAAGACGGCTCCGAGCAGAAAAGCGCCGACAAAGGCGAGTGCTCCCATGTTGATGGGCAGGACTGTAGCGATCAGGAACATCGCCGCCAGAACGATGATTGATAAGACAGGAGCGGACATCGGCGTTCCTCCAGAAGGTTTATTGGTGAAGTAGGTCACTGGCTCACTGGCCTAGCCTCCTAGACACTGAGTCTCTTGTCAATAGGTGTACTGTGGAGGCAATTCCGATGTGGGGAGGAACGCTATGCCTGACAAGCCTGTTTCACTCTTGGGCCGGGTGGCTCGGCCAAGGCTCTATGAGCAGTTGATGAAGCAAATCCTGAGTTACGTTGAGGCCGAGCAGCTGGGGCCGGGTGATCACCTTCCGGCTGAGCGTGACTTGGCGGAGCAGCTCGGAGTTTCACGAGCCACGCTGGCGCAGGCACTTGTAGCTTTGGAGGTACTCGGCGTTATCAGCGTCCAGCACGGCACTGGCGCGGTGCTGGTCTACCGGCCCAGCATTGCCACCGTGCTTCGGGACTTGCGCGAGCATCAGAACAGGCTGCCGGAGATCGTTGAAGCGCGCAGCACTCTGGAGGTGAAGCTGGCCGCGTTGGCTGCAACGAGACGGACGGACGAGGATCTGGCCGGCATTGAGAAAGCCTTGGGCGTGATGGAAGACGAAGTCGGCAAGGGCGACCGGGGCGCCCACGGGGATGAGCTTTTCCACCAAGCCGTAACGGAGGCCGCGCACTCGCCGGTGCTTGCGCAGCTGATGACTTTCATCGCCGAAATGGTTCTCGAAACGCGTCTTGAATCATTAGGACAGCCTGGTCGCCCTGAACAGTCTTTGGCATCCCACCACAGGATCGCCGATGCCATCCGAGCCCAGGACCCGGACCTGGCTGCTGCAGCGATGTTGTCCCACATCGAACTGGTCTCGGATGTAGCGCTGCTCAAGTAAGCAAGCTGGGATGTGGATTTTTCAGGGCAGGTCGAGTACCGGGGGTTCGAAGATCCACGGCTCGGTGGTCAGTTGTCCGGGTGAGAACGCGTCGAGCGACTGCTCCAGCGGCCCGGCCGGGAGACCTACCGAGCGCAGGACCATGTCCCGCACCGTGTCCGGACCAATCCCGGCCAGCGCGAGGGTGCGCAGTGAAATGGCGCCGTCGCGTTTGGCGATCCGGCGGCGATGGGTATTCAACACCAGCGGCACATGCGCGTACTCGACCGGCGCCACGCCGAGCAAGGATGCCAGATAGGCCTGCCGGGGCGTGGAACTGAGCAGGTCATCGCCGCGGACCACCTGGTCGATACCCTGCTCCGCGTCATCAACAACGACGGCGAGATTGTAAGCCGGCACGCCGTCGTTGCGCAGCAGCACCAGATCGTCGACGACGCCGGTGTACTTGCCGTGCAGCCGGTCGGTCACAGTGTATTCAGTGACCCCGGCGCACAGCCGGAGTGCAGCGGGCCGCTCCTGCCGCCGTCGTTCGCGTTCTGAATTGCTGAGGTTCCGGCAGGTTCCGGGGTAGGCGCCGGGCGGGGCATGGGGAGCGCTGGGGGCTTCGGCGATCTCGCGGCGGGTGCAGAAGCATTCGTAGACCAGGCCCGCGTCGGCCAGGGCGGTGATGGCCGTGCGGTAGAGGGGGAAGCGGTCCCTCTGGCTGAGCACGTTGCCGTCCCACGTCAGCCCGACGGCGGCCAGATCCTCGAGTACCTTGGCCTCCGCTCCGGCACGGGCGCGGTCCAGATCCTCGATCCGCAGCAGGAAATCGCGGCCGGTGCTGCGGGCGAAAAGCCAGGCGAGGATGGCGGTGCGCAGGTTTCCCACATGCAGTTCACCCGAGGGGCTGGGGGCGAAGCGGCCGGCTCCGGCGTCGATAGGAGGCACTGGTCCAGTCTATAAAGCGGAGCAGGCGGTTTCTGCCCTTACTCCAGCCGCGGCAGCCCGACGCTCCAGCCCCAGATGCTCGCGCAGCGTGCTGCCGGTATAGGAGGTGCGGAACAGCCCCCTGCGCTGCAGCACCGGGACGACGCGGTCCACGAACTCCTCCAGGGAATCCGGCAGCAGCGGCGGCATCAGGTTGAATCCGTCCGCGCCGCCGGAGGCGAACCAAAGCTCGATCTGGTCCGCCACCTGTTCGGGTGTGCCGGTCATGGTGCAGTGTCCGCCACCGGCAGCCAGCCTTCCGAGCAGCTGGCGCACCGTGGGCTTTTCGGCGTCGATGATCCGCAGGATGGTGGTGTAGCGGCCCTGCGGGCCGGTGAATTCCGACGCCGGCGGGAGGCTTGGCACGGGCGCGTCCAGCTCCCAGCCGCTGCAGTCCTGCTGGATGAAGGTGCCCAGCTGGGCCAGGGAGTGTTCCGTTGGCAGCAGCGCATCGGTTTCGGCCTGCTTGGCCTTTGCCTCCGCCGTCGTTGTCCCGAGGTAGGTCACCAGGCCCGGCATGACGGCAACCTTGTCCGTGTTCCGTCCGGCTGCGGCGATACGGCGCTTCACATCCGCGTAGTAGGCCTGCGCGCTGACCAGATCGTAGGCGACGGCGTAGATGCCTTCGGCATAACGGGCGGCGAGGTCGCGTCCCTGCTCCGAGGCACCGGCCTGGAACAGCACCGGCCGACCCTGCGGGGAGCGCGGGACGGTGAGCGGGCCGTCCACCAGAAAGTGCCGTCCGGAATGGTGGAGCGGCTGGACTTCGGCCGGATCCGCGTAGCAGCCGTGGCGGTCGAGGACGAGCGCGTCGTCGGACCAGGAATCCCACAACCGCATGGCGACGTCGATGAATTCGGCGGCGCGTTCATAGCGTTCCTGATGCCCGGGCATGGCCGCCATACCGTGGTTGCGTGCTTCGGCGTCGAACATCGACGTGACGACATTCCAGCCGATGCGCCCGGCGCTGATGTGGTCCAGCGAGGCCAGCATGCGGGCGGCATGGAACGGCGTGTAGAAGGTGGCCGAAACCGTGCTGACCAGGCCGATCCTGCTGGTGGCTCGGGCCATGGCCGACAGGGCGGTTAGCGGTTCCAGGTGCCAGAGCGGCCCTGCGCCGACGTTGCCCGCCGAGTGTCCGTCCGCGAAGAAGACGGCGTCGAACAGGCCGCGCTCGGCGGTTTGGGCCAGCCGCTCGTAGAAGGCGATGTCGCCGAGCTGCTCGATGGGCGACTGCGGCCGGCGCCAGGCGGCGTTGTGGTGGCCGCAGCCGAACAGGAACGCGTTGAAGTGCAGTTGACGCGCCGCCACTAGTTCATCACCAGTCCGCCGTCGACCATCAGGTTCTGCCCGGTCACCGAGCGGGCCCAGGGCGACGCGAAGAACAGTACCGCGTCGGCCAGTTCTTCCGGCGTCGTTACTCTGCGCAGCGGAGTGGAGGCGGCGATCAGGTCGAAGACCTCATCCGGTGTGGCAGCGCTGGCGTCGGTGGTGCGGAGCAATCCGCCGGAGACCATGTTGACGGTGACGTTGTGCTGGCCCAGATCCGCCGCCAGCGTCCGGGTCAGCGAGAGCAGGGCCGCCTTGGCGGCGGTGTAGTCGTGATAGGGAACTACCGGATTTTGGAAGAGGTTGGTGCCGATGTTGATGATCCGGCCAAATCGGTGGCCGCGCATACCGGGAAGTGCCTGCTGCGCGGTGTTCAGCGCGCCACGCACGGTGCCGGAGAACTGGGCCTCGAACTCGGACCAGGAAATATCGGAGGCGCTGGAGCGGGCAGCCCCGTTGAACGAAAAATCCGCCAGCGCGTTGTTGACCACCGTGGTCACAGCGCCACCGAAATGGGCTTCGGCGCGGCTGAACAGCTCCGCCACCTGCCCGGCATCGGTGACGTCCGACTGCAGAGCCACGGCCTGCTCCGGCCCGAACTTGGCGGCCAGCTCCTCCGCGGCCGAACCGCTGTTGCGGTAATTGATGACCACCCGGGCGCCGGCTTCCGCGAAGGCTGCGACGATCCGCGCGCCGAGGCCACGGCCGCCGCCGGTTACCAGTACGGTCTGTGCTGCGAGCTGCATTGAGGTTCTCCACCTTGAATAAGGCGAAAAGATGGGTGCAACGAACCGCACGGCAGCCGCTGCATGACATCCCTTCGCTAGTACGAACTAGATCAGGTTCAACGGGTTTGCTCTCAGCCCCTCAAGGGGGGCACCCCGTGTCACTGCCTGCGAGTCTACCTGCCGGAGCCGGCTACTGCAGCAACGCCGCCTCCAGACGTCCATGAAGCTCCGCGCCGTTACGCCCGGTAGTCCATCACCACCTGAGAAGGCGGTCCCTGAGCCAGCATCTCCTTGGTGACCCCATGGAGCTCCAGAATCTTGTCCTTGAACCAGACGTCGAAGGGGTCTTCGGAGGCAGCCAGCTTACTGAACCCCGCGGAGACGCTCTCGCCCTCGTGGAACAAAGCGGCAAAGTCTCCTTCGGGACTCTGGACCAGGCCGATCACTTCACGGCTGGCCCCGAGGCGCTGCCGGGACTGGGCGAAATCGTCCTTCCGCGGACCGTTGATCTCCTCCACGAAAGCCCTCCACGCCTCAAGCTTCCCGGGCAGGATAGGCACAAACCAGGTAATACATTCCATGACAGATCCTTCTTTTGCTGCTGCGGGGAGCTCATGGTGCGAGCCGGGTGTAGGGCTCATCGTAGGCGCGGCCCGGGAGCGCCGACAGCCTCAATCTGAGGGATGCGACGGTGCTAGGCAGCCGGGCATCGTTCCCGGTCGCCGCGGTCCCCGTTTGGAAGGCTAATCTGGAGCGGTGATCATCGTCCTTGGGGCATTGATGGTTTTCCTGGGCCTGCTCTGGTGGGTCCTCTCCCTCCTGCTGCCGGATGGGATCGCGCTGGTTGGAACCGTAGTCTTCGGTGGAGCGGTGGTTGCGGTGCTCGTGTTTGTGTACCTGAAGTCAGAGCGTTTCGGCCGGCCGGAGGAACGGGAGTACAGCCGCCGGTTCCGGACCGTGCTGCGGGAAGCCGGGCGTGCCGGTCGGTATGAGGAGATCTGGGCCGTCACCCGCAGTGATACAGCCGATCAGGATATGGCACTGTTTATTGCCGCCGAAGAGCAAGGGAACCTCGGCGAATTGATCGCCGAATGGGACCAGGCGCTGCGGCACGGCCGGGAGGACGATTTTTTCCGGGAGCGTCGGCAAGGCTAAACGCGCCATCTCAACGGGCTGACCTGTGTGGCTGTCGTCCCCGGTGGCTCAATCCTCCAGATAAGCCGGGGTGAAGAGCAGATTCAGTCCTTCGGCAATGGTCGGATGGGTGATGACGGCGTCCCGTACCGCGGTGAAGTCCAGCCCCGCCAGCATGGCCATCTGGACCACGGCGATGGCTTCGCTGGCCTCGGTGCCCAGTAGCGCCACGCCCAGGATCCTGCCGGTCTTCCGGTCCAGCACGGCCTTCCACACGCCTTCGGTCTGGCCGAGTGTACGGGCGCGCGGAATGGCGGCAACTGGCATCTTGGCGATGCGGACATCGTGGCCGGCGTCGCGGGCCTGCTGCTCAGTCAGGCCGACCCGGCCCAGTTCGGGCGTGATGAAGACCGTGTAGGGAATGAGCCTTCCCTCGGTGGTGCGGGCCTCGCCGTCGCCATGCCGGGCGGCCAGATTGGCCTTGAGGATGCGGTAGTCGTCGTAGGAAGCGTGCGTGAACTGCGGGGTCCCGGCAGCATCGCCGGCAGCCCAGACGCCGTCGGCCGCCCGCAACTGTTCGTCGACCTCGATGAAGCCGCGGTCGTCCAGGATCACGCCGGTGGCTTCCAGATTGGCGCCGTCGGTCATGGGTTTCCTACCGAGCGCCACCAGGACGTCCTCCGCGCTGAGCGTTTCGCCGTCGTCAAGGGTAATGGTGACCGTGCCGTCCGCAGCGCGCTGTATTTTCTCGGCTGCGGCACCGAGGCGGACGGTGATGCCGGCGTCGATAAAGGCTTTCTTGACCGCGGCGGACACGTCTGCATCCTCGCGGCCCAGCAACTGGTTCCCGCGCTGGACGATCGTCACTTTGACGCCGATGGTGTTGAGCAGGTCCGCGAATTCACAGCCGATGTAACCGCCGCCGAGGATGACAATGCTCTCCGGCAACGACTCAAGCTCGAGCAGTGTATTGCTAGTCTCCACCCGGGCCTCCGCCAGCCCGGCAATCGGAGGCAGCGCCGGCTCGGTGCCGAGATTGATCACGACGTCGGCGCCGCGCAAAACGCGGGTGCCGCCGTCGTTAAGGTCCACGTGCACGGTTCTGGGCCCGGTAAATTGCGCTTCACCCAGGATGAAGTCCATCCCGGAATCGGTGAAACTGCCGAGCTGTCCCTTGACCATGGTGCCGACGACGTCGTCCTTGCGGTGCCGCAGCAGAGCCAGATCCATCCGCGGATCTTCGACGCCGGAAATACCGAACTCGGCAGCACGCCGGACGGTCTCCAGCACCCGGCCGCTGTTGATCAGGGTCTTCGTAGGAATGCAGGCCACATTAATGCAGGTGCCGCCGATCATGCCGCGCTCAACCATGGCTACTTTTTGCCCGGCCTTGGCCCGGTCCATGGCCAGGGATTTGCCCGCCTTGCCGCCGCCGATGACCAGCAGGTCGACTTCTTCAATGTCCAAGATGGTCCTCCTGAAGTGTGCCGCCGGGCGGTGCCGCCCTCGGGTCGATCCTACGCGGGTCGCCTTCCAGGAGGGGTATGGACAGGTTGCTTAGCATCTACCTACGCTGGGAATCCGTCGTCCGGCAACCACGCGGGACGGAGCAACGGCCAGGAGCCCCACGATGACCAGCGAAGCGAACGAAAACAGCGATCAGCCCGAGGACTCGGAGCTGCATCCACACGAACCCCAGCCGGCTGCCGAATCCGGTAGCGGCCAGGAGGAGCCGCTGGAAGCGGCGGCCGGCCCGGATTCGGAAAATGTTGACGGTTCAGCCGAGGCCGACAATGCCAAGGAAGGCGGTTACGGGTACTGACGCTTTGCGCGAGGAGCAGGCGGACGCCTTCATAACGCGGTGCCCGGGCTACCGCGTCAATGTGATCCAGGCTACACTTTTGGATCCATGAGCCAGCACCACCTCGATGCCGCACGGCGGACTGCCGATGAGCACGGCACAACCGTAGGACCGGTTCCCGTGCTGCGCGGGTCCAGGCCGGCGAAGCTTCTGAAGTTCAACACCGACGGCATCCCCGCGACCAATCGGGTCCAGCTTTGGGAGCACCATAACTCCAGGGCGCTGATTCCGCTGGACATCCGCACCATGGACGATGCCCCGCTGCAGGCCAGTGAGGTGAACCTGCATTTCCCCTCGCTGAAGTTTGCCCAGGTCAAGGGCAGTGCGCAGGTGGTGGAACGAAACGAACGGTTCATCCGGCAGAACCCCATGGACGCCATTGCCGTCTTCTTCGCATTGGAAGGCGAAGCATTTTTCTACTATGGCGACGGACAGGAATCGCTCAAACCCGGCCAAGCGGTCATCTACGATGCCGACCGGCCGTTTCTGCGGGGCTTTTGCAAGGGTCTGCGTGAACTGGTGCTCACCATCCCGCGCGATGACTATCTGGAACTGTCCGGCGGGAAACCGCTGCTAAAGCCCCGGGTCTTCAACTTCAATCAGGGCGAGGCGGCGAACAGGCACATGCTCGCCTTGGCCAAGTTGGTCAGCGGTACGACCGCCGGGCAGGCCCAGCACGGCCAGCCCGCAAATCTGGAGCGCGCGGAGGACTCTGCCCTGGAACTGCTCAGCCTCATGATCAGAGGGGAGCGCAGCGGCACCGGTGCCGGTTACCTTGCCACCGCCCGCAGTTACATCGAGGACCGGCTGGGCGATCCGCAACTCAGCGCCGCCGAAGTTGCCGCGGCGGTCGGCATCAGCGAACGCCATCTGACGCGGATCTTTGCCGAGGCCGGGGAACCGCCCAGCCTTTACGTCCTGGGCCTGCGGCTGGAGCTGGCTCGGACCATCCTCTCCGATCCAACCCAAAGAACGACGCCGGTGGGCCGGATCTCCGCGCAGGCCGGCTTCGCGTCGCAAAGCTATTTCACCCGTGCATTCAAGGCCCGTTTCGGCCTCACTCCGCTCCAGCTGCGCAAAGACGCCCTCCTCGGCGTCGCACTTTAGGTTCCGCACCGCCGTCGTAGCCGTCCGCGGCCGAAGACAGAGGTGCGTCGTGCCGGATTAGCACCCACCGGACCTGTTTTGTCACTGTTCGGCCGGATCCTCGTGAACAGCCCCCGCCAACCGGGGTGATCCAGAACACTCTTGTGTAACGGCGATATCGCCGAAGACCACAGGAGGGACAGTAATGACTACGGAAACACAGGCAACGGCGGCTGCTTCCGGCGCCAATGCGACGGACCGCTTCCGGGAGAACAAGAAGTTCGCGGCCGGTACCAGCCAGGAGCGGGTGGATCTGCTGGCCTCGCGGGTCATCGGAGCCATCAACCAAACAATCCTGGAAGAAAAGGTCACCTACGACGAGTACAACGCTTTGAAGGCGTGGCTGATCCAGGTCGGCGAGGACGGGGAATGGCCTTTATTCCTGGACGTATGGGTGGAGCACGCGGTGGAGCAGGTGGTCAACGAGAAGCGTGGGGGCACAAAGGGCTCCATCGAGGGACCGTACTACATTCCGGACGCCCCAAAGCTTGAGTCCCCAGCGACCCTGCCGATGCGCGACGGCGAGCAGGGCACGCCGCTGCTCTTCGAAGGCCGCGTCACTGATCTGGCCGGAAAGCCGCTGCCCGGGGCCACGTTGGAGATCTGGCACGCGGACGATCTGGGTTTTTACTCCCAGTTCGCCCCGGGTCTGCCGGAATGGAACCTGCGCGCGACCGTCATCGCGAATCAGAACGGCGACTACCGGATCCATACGATGCAGCCGGCCCCGTACCAGATTCCCACGGACGGTTCCTGCGGCAAGTTGATCGCGGCGGCCGGCTGGCATGCCTGGAGGCCGGCGCACCTGCACCTGAAGATCTCCGCGCCCGGGCACCAGCTGATCACCTCGCAGCTCTACTTCAAAGGGGATGAACATGTGGGCGACGACATCGCCTCCGCCGTCAAGCCCGAACTCATCCTCGATCCCACGCCCAGGGCGGATGGGAACGGCCGCGAAGTCACCTACAACTTCGTACTGGACCCGGCGTAACCGCAAGCTGTGCGGCCGGCGGGCGACCCCACCCCGCCGGCCGTGCCCCAACAGCAGGAGGACAAGATGTCTGAAACAACCCCCGTTGCCGCCGCCGCAACGGCCATCGATCCGCGCGAGCTGCGGAACACGTTCGGCCAGTTCGCGACCGGCGTGACCGTGGTGACCTGCCGCTCCGCGGACGGCACCCCGCACGGTGCGACGGTGAACGCGTTTACCGCGGTGTCGCTGGATCCGCCGCTGGCCCAGGTCACCCTGACCCGCAGCTCCAAGGCGGCCCAGTACCTGGAGGGCGCGCCGTTCGCGATCAACATCCTCTCCCAGGACCAGCTGGACGTCGCCTGGCATTTCGCCGGCAAGCCGCTACCGGAAGAACCGGCCTGGACCGTGGACGGGGACGTCCCGGTCCTGCTGGAGAACAAGGCAACCCTGGAATGCCGGCCCTGGCAGGTGTACGACGGCGGCGACCACGTGATCGTGATCGGCGAAGTCCACAAACTCGAGACCACCGGCCGGGAGCCGTTGCTCTTCTTTGGCGGCAAGTTCCGCGAGATCGGCCCGCTGTCCGGCTCCAGCCACTGGCACCACTGCGGAGACTCGCTGGAGGCCGGCTGGTTCTCCGGCGCCGACTCCTTCAAACCCCTCATCCAGGCCTGACGGCCACTGAACTGATAAGGACAAGACGATGACTGAAACTATCGACACCACGACCACGGCCGGCGCCGACGCACCCGACATGAGCGCCCGGACCACGCAGGCGGATCAGCTCAAACCCCAGACCGGTGATGAATACATCGAGTCGCTCCGGGACGACCGCGAGGTCTGGATCTACGGCGAACGGGTCAAGGACGTCACCACCCACCCGGCGTTCCGCAACTCCGTGCGCATGGCCGCCCGCCTCTACGACGGCTTCCACAAACCGGAAACAGCAGATAAGCTCCTGGTCCCCACCGACACCGGCTCCGGCGGCCTGACGCACCCCTTCTTCAAGGCCGCGCGTTCCATCGACGACCTGAAGGCCTCGCGAACCGCGATCGAAACCTGGGCGCGGATGTCCTACGGCTGGATGGGCCGATCCCCGGATTACAAGGGCGCTTTCCTGGGCACCCTTGGCGGGATGCCAGACTTCTACGAGCCGTTCCAGGACAACGCCAAGCGCTGGTATGCCGAGTCTCAGGAGAAGGTCCTGTATTGGAACCACGCCATCATCAACCCGCCGGTGGACCGGCACCTGCCCCCGGACCAAGTCGGCGACGTGTTCATGAAGGTCGAAAAGGAGACCGACGCCGGGCTCGTTGTCTCCGGAGCGAAGGTCGTTGCCACCGGCTCGGCCATCACCCAGTACAACTTCATCGCGCACTACGGGCTGCCGATCAAGAAGAAGGAGTTCGCGCTGATCTGCACCGTTCCCATGGACGCACCCGGGGTAAAGCTGATCTCCCGTGCCTCCTACTCGCACCAGGCGGCCGTGATGGGCACCCCGTTCGATTACCCGCTCTCCTCCCGACTGGATGAGAACGATTCGGTGTTCGTCTTCGACAAGGTCCTCATCCCGTGGGCGAACGTGTTCGCGTACGGGGACATTGAGAAGATCAACAACTTCTTCCCGCAGACCGGGTTCCTGAACCGGTTCACATTCCAGGGCGTGATCCGCCTGGCCGTAAAGCTGGATTTCATCGCCGGCCTGCTGCTCAAGGCGCTGGAAATCGCCGGAACGAAGGACTTCCGCGGTGTCCAGGCCCGCGCCGGCGAGGTCATCGGCTGGCGAAACATGTTCTACGCCCTCGCCGACGCGATGGCGCTGAACCCGGATGCCGGCCCCGACGGGACCGTGCTGCCCAAGCTCGACTACGGTCTGGCGTACCGGATGTTCATGTCCACCGGCTACCCGCGGATCAAGGAAATCATCGAACAGGACGTCGCTTCCGGCCTGATCTACTTGAATTCCTCCGCCCTGGACTTCAAGACCCCGGAGATCCGCCCTTACCTGGACAAGTACGTCCGAGGTTCGGATGGCATCCAGGCCGTGGACCGGGTGAAGCTGATGAAGCTGCTCTGGGACGCGATCGGCACCGAGTTCGGTGGCCGCCACGAACTCTACGAACGCAACTACTCCGGCAACCACGAAAACGTGAAGGCTGAAATCCTCTTCGCCGCCCAGGCCCAGGGCCACACCGACATGATGACCGGCTTCGCCGACCAATGCATGTCCGAGTACGACCTGGACGGCTGGACAGTACCCGACCTGATCAACAACGACGACGTCAGCATCTTCCTCAAAAAGAACTAGCCGCAGTCCTGCCCCACCCCGCCGGTGCGAACAACGACGGCGGCCGGCCACCATCCGTGACCGGCCGCCGTCGGACGTGGTTTGCCGGACCTACAGTCGCCACTCATCCCGGTACGCGGGATGCCCGGCGTAAGGCACGGCCATGATCAGCAGCATCGGCCGGCGGTCGCCGGTGTCAAGGCGCTGCAGCTGATCGATCATCCGGCGCTTGGCCTCGCACTCGGCCAGGGCCCGGTCCAGCACCGGGACGGATGCAGTGTTCCACCAGGAGTGCAGGTTGGACTCGTCCTCGGCGATCCTCGCCAGCAGGAATTCAACGATGTCCTCCATACCCACACCGTACGCCGCCGTGGCCCGCGACGGCTGGTGCAGCCGAAAATCCGTCCTGTCCGCGGTCAGCTGCGCGGGATGTTGCGCAGGTTGCTCCGTGCCATGCTGACCGCTTCGCCCGCGCCCTTGTTCAGCACAATCTTGGACATCGCCGTGGCGAAGCCGAAGACCTGGGTCCCGGTGATCTTCGGCGGCAGGGATAGCGCTTTCGGATCGGTAATGAGTTCCACCAGCGACGGGCCCGGGTGGGCGAAGGCGTCCCGGTAGGCCTTCTCGATGCCGGCCGGATCGGCGACGCGGACGGCGTGGAAGCCCATGGCCTGGGCGATGGCCGCGTAGTTGGTGTCCGGAACGTCGACGCCGAAGTCCGGCAGCCCGTCCACGAGCATCTCCAGCTTCACCATGCCGAGGGTGGAATTGTTGAAGACGACGACGTTCAGCGGCAACCGGTAAGCCGCCGCGGTGACCAGTTCGCCCAGCAGCATGGACAAGCCGCCGTCGCCGGACACGGAGATGACCTGGCGTTCGGGGTAGGCCAGTTGCGCGCCGATGGCGTGGGGGAGGGCGTTGGCCATGGAGCCGTGCAGGTAGGAGCCGATCAGCCGCCGGGTGCCGCGCGGCGTGATGTAGCGGGCGGTCCAGACATTGCACATCCCCGTGTCCGCGGTGAAGATAGCGTCCTCGGCGGCGACCTGGTCCAGCAGGGAGGCGGCATACTCGGGGTGGATGGGTTTGATCTTGTCGGCGCGCCGGGTATAGGCGCCGACGGCCTTGTTCATCAGCTTGTCGTGCTTCTTGAGCATCTGGTCCAGGAAGCGGCGGCTCTTCTTGCGTTTGAGCAGCGGCAACAGGGCCGCCAGCGTCGGCAGCACGTCGCCGTGGATCGCGATGTCCACATCCGTCCTCCGGCCCAGATGCTCCGGTACCCGGTCCACCTGGGCGGTGCGGGTGTCCGGCAGGAACTGGTCGTACGGGAAGTCGGTGCCCAGCAGGATCAGCAGGTCCGCATCCTCGATGCCCTCGGCCGCGGCACCGTAGCCCAGCAGGCCGGTCATGCCGATGTCGTACGGATTGTCGTACTGGATGAAGTCCTTGCCGCGCAGCGAATGCCCGATCGGCGCGCCGATCAGCTCGGCCAGGGCCACCACTTCATCATGCGCGCCTTCCACGCCGGCACCGGCGAAAATGGCGACCTTGCCGGCGTCGTTAATCGCGTCCGCGAGCTGCTTGACGCTTTCCTCAGCCGGCACCACCGTGGCGGGCAGGAACGGGGTGCACAGCGGCGTCTGTGCCACCGCCTCCAGGCTGGCGATGTCGCCGGGCAAGGTCACGACGGCGACGCCCCGCCTGCCGAGGGCATGCCGGATGGCGCTCTGCGTGACCCGCGGGGCCTGCTCGGCCGTGCTGACCATTTCCGAGTAGACCGAGCATTCGTTGAAGAGCCGGTCGGGATGGGTTTCCTGGAAATAGCCGGTGCCGATCTGCTTGCTGGGAATATGCGAGGCGATCGCCAGCACCGGCGCGCCGGAGCGGTTGGCGTCGTACAGCCCGTTAATGAGGTGGAGGTTGCCCGGCCCGCAGGAGCCGGCGCACACCGCCAGTTGCCCGGTCAGCTGGGCTTCGGCCGCCGCGGCGAAAGCCGCCGCTTCCTCGTGGCGGACGTGGATCCAGTCGATGCCGCCCTTGGCCGCCCCGCCGGTCTGCCGGACGGCGTCCACAATCGGGTTGAGGCTGTCGCCGACAATCCCGTAGATCCGGCGGACTCCCGCGGCGCGGAGTTGGTCGATGAGCTGGGCTGCGACTTCCTGGGCCATGGCGGAACGCTCCTGAAGGTTGGAGGGTGTTACCTGTTCCGGCCAATATAGCCGAGTTGCCGCTGCCGGGGACGCCGGGTTGGACCTGCGTTGGCCTGCCGGACTCCAGGCGTTCACCATCGCGTAAACGGGTGCGTGTTTGATCGTGGTTGCAGGATTCAAACGAGGCAGACCGGGGGAGTGCGTGGAACAACCCGCTTGGCGTGAGCTGCCGGCCGCGCAAAGCAGCTTCACCCTGGTGCAGCTCACGGACACCCACCTGCGGCCGGATCCGGAGCTGCTGTTCGGCCGGATCGACACCTGGGCGCTGACCCTGGCGGCGCTCAAGGACGCCGAGCTGTTCCGGCCGGACGCCGTCGTGGTGACCGGTGACCTTGCGGATTGCTGCAGCGATATTTACGACGACGCCGCGCGCCTGCTGGACCACGCCGCCGCGCAACTGGGCTGCCCTGTGATCACGCTGCCGGGCAACCATGACGTGCCGGTGCGCCAGGCCGGGCTGTTCAACCGCGGCCGGGCTGCGAACGGGCCGGGGCCGGGCGAGACGGTGCATTTTCTGGGCGGGCTGCGGATCATCACGCTGGATTCGGACGATCCGGGCCGGCCCGCGGGCATCCTGTCGGCGGAGCAGCTGGACTGGCTGCGGGATGAGCTGGCCACGCCGGCAACGCAGGGAACGGTGGTGGCGCTGCACCACCCGCCGGTCGAATCGACGCTGCCGCTGCTGGCCGGCCGCGGGCTCGCTGCTCCCGAGCTGCTGCGCTCGGTCATCGCGGGGACCGATGTCCGCGGGATCCTCTGCGGCCACTACCACCACGCCCAATCCGGCCTGCTCGGCTCGGTTCCCGTGTGGATCGGCCCTGCCGTCGCCTACAACCCGCCGCCGCCCGGATCCGCGGACACCGGTGATTCGAGCTGGATCTCGGTGATCCGGCTGCGCCCCGATTCTTTCAGCGCAGCCCCCGTGTTGGTGGGCGCTGGAATGCCGGCCGGAATGGCCGGCAACCCGTCAGCGCAGGCGCTCGGCCTGCCGTCCGTTCAAGGAGAACCCATTGCGTCACCGCTCTAAGTACCTCGCCCTGGCCCTTGCGCCGCTGGCCCTGCTGACCGCGTGCGGCGGCTCCGCCGAAGACCAGTCCGGCCAGTCCGGCCAGACCGGCAACGCCGCGGCCGGCGGGCCGTCCGGCACGCTGACCGTCTATACCTCGGAGCCGCAAGCCAAGATTGACGGAATCATCGCCGCCTACAACGAGGTGAACCCTAACGTTGAGGTAGAGGTTTTCCGAGCCGGGACCGGCGAGCTGAAGACCCGCATCGCCACCGAGAAGCAGACCGGTGAAATTCGGGCGGACGTCATCCTGGCCGCGGACGTGCCGACGTTCGAGGGCTACGTGGCCGAAGGCGATCTGCAGGAACTGGACCTCGAGAATGCCGGTGAGCTGAACCAGGACGTGGTCGACGCCGAGGGCTTCTACGTGGGGACCCGCATCATTCCCACCGTCATCGCCTATAACACCGGACTCTTTGATGCCGCGCCGGAAAGCTGGGCGGAGCTGGCCGATCCCGAGTTCAAGGGCAAGATCGCCATGCCCAATCCGGATGTCTCCGGGGCCGCGGCCTTCAACACTGCGGTCTGGCTCGAAGAAGAGGCCCTGGGCGAGAAGTGGCTGACCAAGCTGATGGCCAACCAACCGACAGTGCTCGAATCCAACGGCCCGGTCGGCCAGGCCGTGGCCAGCGGAACGGCATCCATCGGCGTCGTCGTTGATTATGTGGCGCGCGAACTGGCCGAGAAGGGTTCGCCCGTCGCACTGAACTATCCCACCGACGGCGTTCCCTACGTCTCCCAGCCGGCCGGTATTTTCACCGACGCCGGAAATCCCACGGCGGCAAATGATTTCATCGACTTCCTGATCTCGCAGGAAGGCCAGAAGCTCGCCGTCGAGCAGTCCTACGTCCCGGTGCGCGGGGACGTGGGCGTGCCCGCGGGCGCGCCGGAACTGTCCGAGCTGAAGCTGATCAACCCGGACCTGAAAAAGATCGCCGCCGGCCAGGACGCCGCGGTGGAGAAGTTCAACTCACTGCTGGACTGAGCTAGTCCTGGGGGCCGTGGTGAACGTGCCCCCGGAACCAGTCCGTTCCTGAGACCAGCAGCCCGCCCGCGAACGCGATGACACCCACCATCGCCAGCAGCAGGGAGTTGCCGGCAATGCCGGCCAGCAGCAACAGCGCTCCGGCCAACGCCATCAATGCCCCGGTGCCGATTCGGTGCCCGAAGACGAGGACCCCCTTGCCGGAGAGGGATTTGGCCAGGCGTGGATCATCTTCTTCCAGCTGATGCCCAAGCTTGTCCAGCCGTTGTTGTTCCTCATCGGATAATGACATTTCGCGCCTCCTCGAGACCGTGCCGACGTACTACAAATTTACCGCTGTTGGGCGGAAAGAGGCAGGACTTCTGCCTCGAGGATCCGGATCGGACGCAATCGTTATCACGCCGGAGCCGGTGCGGGAATAACGACGGCGTGACGTTGCCGAACCGTGACAGGCCGGTCTGCTTCAAAGCCCATGCGGAGGACGATGCTTGCGCGTAATTGGTTCGGATGCAGGCCGCCGTTCACCTTCCCGACAACTGGCTCCGCTTAGATTGATAGCCAGTGATCCGGCAGCCGCGGGATCGGGAAGGTCCGCACCGTCTTTGAGCAACCATCTGTCCGAACAAACCCTGAACGCTCCGCCCGAGTCTTTGGCCGTGCCCGCTCCGCATTCCACGCACGACGGCGGCACTCAGCCCGCGCCGTCGGCTCACCAACCTGCGCCGTCGGCTCGTCCGGCTGCCCTCCCGACCTATCCGGCTGCAACGGCGTCCCGCCCGGCAGTGGGCCAGCGGCACCATCACGACGGTGCCGGCCGGCGCGGACCGAAGCGGCCAGACGGTCTGGGCGCGCTCCGGCTCGTGGTGTGGAGCGCACTGACCTTGCTGGTGCTGCTGCCGCTGGCCGCCGTCACCGTGATGGGGCTGCGTGCGGAGAACCTGGCCGTCCTGGGCGACGCGGACGTCCTCGAGGCGGCGGTGAATTCGGTGGCCTCCGCCGCCGGCTCCGCGGCGCTGGCCACGGCGTTCGGCGCCCTGCTCGCAATTGTGCTGGAGCGCAGCAATGTGCCCGGCCGGACCGCGCTGCGCTGGGTGTTCCTGCTGCCGTTCCTGATTCCGCCGTTCATCGGGGCGATGGCGTGGATGGCGCTGCTGGCTCCCGGCGGCCCCGTCAACCTGTTCCTCCAGGGCGCCACCGGCAGCGGCGGGCCGGTGGTCAGCGTTTTCGGCGGCTGGGGTGTGGTGCTGCTGCTGGCCGTCCATTCCTACCCGATGGCCTACCTGGTCATCGCCGCGGCGCTCAAACGGGTGCCCGGCAGCCTGGAGGAAGCCGCGCGGATCGGCGGCGCCTCCCAGAGGCGGACGCTGCTGCACGTGACGCTGCCGCTGCTGCGACCGGGCCTGCTGGCCGCTTTCGTACTGACGTTCGTGGCAAACCTATCCGACTTCGGCATCCCCGCGCTGATCGGCCTGCCCGAGCGCTACACCACCTTGACCACGCTGGTCTACCGCTACCTGGCCTCCGGCACCATCGGCAACCCGCTGCCTGCGGTGGCGGCCATCGGCGTCGTGCTGTTGCTGCTGGCACTGGTGACGGTGCTGCTCCAGCGCCGGCTGCCCTCCGGTTCCGAACTCGAAACCGGCTCCCCGGCGACGCTGCCGCTGGAGCTCGGCCGGTTCCGCGACGCGGCCGCCGCCGGGCTGTGGCTGGCGGCGCTGGCCATGTGCGTGCTGCCGCTGCTCGCGTTGGCGTCCCAGGCGCTGCTGCCCGCCCCGGGCGTTCCGCTGACCTGGGCGAACATCACGCTGGCGAACATCGCCAACGCGGTCACCTCGCGCGGTGCCGCCGCCGGGATCGCCAATTCAGTGCTGCTGGCCGGCGGGGCCGCGCTGGTCTGCGGCGTGCTCGGTTTGGCTATCGGCGCGCTGCTGGCGCGGACCAGGCACCGCAACAACACGGCGCTGGATCTGACCGCGATGCTGCCGCAGGCACTGCCAGGGCTGGTCATTGCCGTGGCCTGGCTGCTCATCGCCCCGGCGCTGGGGATTTTCAACACGCCGTGGGTCATTCTCGGCGCCTACGTGATGGCGTTCCTGGCCATCGTGGTCCAGTCCGTGCGCGCGCCGTTGCAGTCCGTGCCCGCCGCGCTGGAGGAGGCGGCTCGCATCTCGGGGGCCTCCCCGGTGCGGGCGCTGGCCGATGTGGCCGGCAGGCTGGCCGCCCCCGCTGCGCTGACCGGCGCCGTCGTCGTTCTCCTGACCGCCGTGCGCGAGCTGACCATCTCGATCCTGCTGGTGGCCCCGGGCACGCAGACCCTGGGCGTGGTGATCTTCAACCTGCAGCAGGCCGGCGACTACAACTCGGCCTCCGCGCTGGCGCTGCTCGTGACCCTGGTCGGCGTGGCCGGCCTGTCCCTGGCCGCCGGCCTCACCGGCGCGCGCCGGCTGCCCGACACAACCGCAACAAGCAAGAGGACCTAAATGCCAGCGATCGAGATTTCCGGCCTGCGCCACGTCTACGCCAACGGCCACGTGGCCCTGGCCGACATCAACCTCCACGCGAACGACGGCGAGTTCCTGGCGCTGCTGGGTCCGTCCGGTTCCGGGAAAACCACCTTGCTGCGCAGCATCGCCGGCTTCCTGCGGCCCGAGGCGGGATCGCTGCGGATCGGCGGGGAAACCGTGGCGGGCGGCGGCGCGTGGCTGCCGCCGGAGCGGCGGAAGCTGGGCATGGTGTTCCAGAACCATGCCATCTGGCCGCACTGGTCCGTGGCCCGCAACGTAGGGTATCCGTTGAAGCTGGCCGGCGTGCCGCGGGCCGAGGCCGCCCGACGGGTGCAGGCCGTGCTGGACCAGGTGGGGCTGGGGGAGCTGGGCGCGCGAAATCCCGCCGCCCTCTCCGGCGGGCAGCGCCAGCGGGTGGCCCTGGCCCGCGCCATCGTCGCGGCACCGCGGGCGCTGCTGCTGGACGAGGCGCTGTCCTCGCTCGATGAGCCGCTGCGCGCCCGGCTCCGGCTGGAGCTGAAATCGCTGACCCGCGAGCAGTCGCTGACCGCCATCCACGTCACGCATGACCGGGCCGAGGCTCTGGCGCTCGCGGACAAGGTGGCGGTGCTCAACGCCGGGCGGATCGAGCAGGTGGACACGCCGGCCCAGCTGCTGCGGCGGCCCAGCACGGCCTTCGTCGCCTCCTTCGTCTCGGACGCCACCGTCTTCGAGTCGACCCTGGGCAGCCGCTTCCTGGTGCTGCAGGCCGTGGGGGCGGCGATCCCGGCGGACAGGCTCCGGCTGGTCGGATTCTCCGCGGCCCACGCGCTGTCCGCGGTCAACCGGCGGGCCGAAGCTGCGGTCTGTCCGTCCGACGTGCGGCTGGAGAAGCTGTCCTCAGCAACTAACGACGGCGCCGTGGTCACCTCGGCGCTGTACGGGCAGCACGGCTTCGACGTGCTGGCCGACTGGAACGGCGTGCCCCTGCGCGCCCACGTGTCCGACTGGGTGCCGCGTGCCGGGGACATGGTCAGGCCCGTGATCAGGCGCGTGCACGTCTATCCGCCGGCCGAATCGGGCGCGGCCGGCAGGACAACCGGTGTCCTACGGCAGCGCGCAGCTGCCTGAGAAAAACCGGCCGCGTCGCATCCATCCTGCCGGCGGGCCGGCCGGGCTGGCCCTGCTTAGGGCTCGCGCGGTGGGATGACCGGTCCGGGTTCCGGAATCGGCAGCGGGCCGGGGCCCGGTGGCGGCGGTTCCGGCGGGTTGTCCGGCTCGGGGCCGGGCAATGGATTCGGGAACGGATCCGGCGTCATCGGATCCGGCTCGGGCTCGTTCGGCCTGCCGGGCTCTGACGGGTGCGGCGAGGTGGGATCCGGATCCGGTTCCGGCGGTGGCTGTGGAATGGTCATGACGATGCCCCTTCTGCGCGGCGTGCTGCCAGCGTACAACCGGGATCCTGACGCCACAATGGCTCTTGCCCTAGCGGCGCTGCCTGGCACTGGCCCCGCCCTGCGGCGGACCGTTAGATCGCGGCGAGAAGCTCGCGCTCGTCCTGGACGGTCAGCCCGGCCTTACGTGGGCGGTCCGGGCCAGCCGCCTGCTCCCAGTCCAGCACGTCCGCCAGTGTTTTCGACAGCGGCCGCAGCTTCAGCCCGGCTGCCACGGCGGCGCGGTTGTCCCGGGACGCGAAACCTGCGTACTCGGGCATCGGCAGCCACAACGGCAGGGAGCGCTCGCCGGACCAGTAGTTGACCCCCGCATCGGCCAGCCAGTGCGGCGCGACGGAAACCACCGGACCGGTGTGGCCCGCGGCCCGGCGGGCAAGCTCCAGATGCGCCGGCAGCATCATCGGGTCCCCGACAGCGTTGAACGTACCGCTGACCTTGTGCTCCGCCGCCCGGACGAGCCAGGCCGCCAGGTCCCGGACATCGATCACCTGCGTTGCCAGCTCCGGTGAATCGGGCACTAGCACGCTGCCGTCAGGGGCCGCCGGACGGGCGAAGCGCAGCGGCCAGTAGCCGGTGCGGTCGGAGACATCACCGGGACCGGCGATCAGACCGGCCCGGGCGATGAGTGTCCGGCAGGGGCCGAAGGCCTCCAGCACGTGCTGCTCGCAGGCAGCCTTGGCCTCCCCATAGGTCTCCATCGACTCCATGACGTCCGCCTCGAGGGCCGGAAGCAGCTGGACAGATTCATCGGCGCCCGGGACAGCGTGGTCCGCATAAACGCTGCAGGAGGAGACGAAGATGTACCGGTCCGCGCAGTTGGCGAGGGCTTCCGCCGCCCGCCGCACCTGGCCGGGCTGGCGCGACACGTCGACGACGGCGTCCCAGGACTGCCGCCTGACGGCACCGTAGGCGTCCGGCCAGTCCCGGTCGGTTTGGAGGAAGGCCGCGCCGTCCGGCACCGGCCCAGACTTGCCCCGCGCCAAAGTGGTGACGTCGTGGCCGCGCCGCAGCGCCGCCGTCGTTATCTGTCCGCCGAGCCATGCCGTACCGCCGAGCACCAGGATCCTCATGGTTTTATGCAACCCCCGATCACCGCCGTAAGGTGCCGGATTCACTGACGGTGAACTCCGGGCTGCCTACCATTGAGGGATGGACGGACATTCCGGGCAGGAGCCGGTGGTGCGGCCCTTCGGCGAAGCGGACCTGGAACCGGTTGTCGCCCTGTCCTTGCGTGCGTGGGCGCCGGTCTTCGCCTCCCTGGAAAGAGTTCTGGGCAACTCGGGCATCTTCGCCCTGATGCACACCGATTGGCGCGAAGACCAGCGGCGGGCCGTTGAGCAGGCCTGCAGTTCCGCCGATATGGAGGTCTGGGTTTCCGAGGCCGACGGGCAGGTCGCGGGTTTCGTTGCCGTGCAGCTCCACCGCGAAGACAGTATGGGTGAGATCTACATGATTGCTGTCGATCCTGCCCACCAGCGCCGCGGGATCGGGACGGCGCTGACCGGTTTCGCGCTCTCTTGGATGAAGCAGAACGGCATGGTCCTGGCCATGGTGGAAACCGGGGGCGACCCGGGACACGCGCCCGCACGCCGCTCCTATGAACGGTCCGGGTTCGTGCAGCTGCCGATCGCAAGGTACTTCAAGAAACTTTGACCGCTGCGCAGGCGGCCAAGGAAGGCTCGGTCCTTAAACCCGTCCTGCACTTCCGCGACGAAAGCTGAACCGGCGCGCCGTGTTCCGAATCCGGGTAGGACACAGGTAACATCATTGCGGATTGGGGAGAGCGGTGTCACAAACCGTTAAGTCATGAGGAATTAACCTTTAACTTATCCTTTCGGCATCACCGTCATGCCAAACTGCAAGTAAGCGATCGACGATGGGGAAAAACCATAATGAGCACACATCCTGCCGACCGTACTAACCTGCGGCTGAAAATTGTCCTGGACACACTGGCGGAGGCGGCTGCCTCCGGCGAGGCCGCCATGGGCGGCAGCGCGGTCCTGGCGCAGGCCATTAAGCAGTTGCCCTTGAACGATGCCGAAAGCGAGCTGCTCGCGGGGGGAGTCCCGCGCGGGCACAAGTCCCTGACAACAGCCACCAGCAAGCTGGTCAAGGCCGGCTGGCTGGTCAAGAAGCGCGGCGGCTGGGTGCTGACGGACGAGGGGCTGCGCGCCGCGGCCGCTTTCCCGGATGCTGAATCCCTGACTGAGGCACTGCAGAACGGCTCGCCGGTTCCGGCTGTCGCAGCGGCGGCCGCGAAGACCTCCGGATCGAAGTCTGCGGTGGCGCAGGTCGAGGAATCCAAGTCGGCTGGGGGCCGTAAGCCTCGCGCGAAGAAGGCTGCTGCCGCAGCCGCTGAGCCTGCAGCGCCGGCCGCAACCGAACCCGCAGCTCCCGCCGAACCTGCCGCTCCTTCCGGGCCCGCAGTGCCGGCCGCCGACGTGGATACCATTGGGCAGCCTGCAGCCGTGGCCATCGCCGGCGACTTCAGCACCAAGCTCGGTGCACCGGAAAACTGGCAGCCGCATTTTGACGAGGTCCAGATGGAACTGGATCAGACAGATTCGCTCTGGAAGCTGAGCGCCGAACTGCCTGCCGGCTACTACACCTACAAGGTCGCGCTGGACCGGTCCTGGGAAGAGAACTACGGCGCGTTCGGCGTCCGCGACGGAGCCAACCACGAGTTCCAGCACGACGGCGGCGCCCTGACCTTCCACTATGACCACAAGACCCGGGACGTCAGCCGCGTCTAGCGGTATCAGGGCCGGCGGGTCATCAGGCCCGGCGGGTCCAACTCCATTGCCGTCCGCTGGGACTGCGGTGCGTTTCAGTCCCTGAAGCGCACCGCAGTCCCACGCAGGTACTGGTCTTCCCGGACATAGGCATCACGCGTGAGCGCCTTCCACAGCTCGGCGGCTAGCCGCGGGTCCTCGGCCTGGAGATCACGCAGTGAGCCGGGGCTGAGCAGCATCAGCTGCACGGGACCTTCGGCTCGAATGGTCGTCTCCTGCCGGTTGCCGCTGCCCAGGGCCAGTTCGCCGAAGGTCATGCCGGCGGAGAGCGTTGTCAGCGTCATCCGCCGGCCATCAGGACCCGGCACGCTGGTGCTTACCCTGCCCGAGACAATGAAGTAGATTCCCCCGAAGGGCTGATTACGACGCCGGATCAGGTCGCCGTCGTCGTAATTTTTAGGCTCCATCCATGCATGCACCGCGTTGGCGTCCTCTTCGCTGAGCGGAGACAGCGCGGGGCTGTCCGTCGCGGCCACCTTGTCGGGCAGGCTCAGCTCGTCGCCGTACTTGCTGATGAGCTGGTTTTCGGACCACTCGACGGCGGCTGTCCGGGTGGCGAAGGAGGGCACCTCGCGGTCCGCCTCCTGGAAGGCCTGCGTCAAAGTTCCGTGGGTATCGATCAACGCCAGCTCGCGTCCCTCCCGGGCAAAGCCGGCGCGTACTTCCGAAAGCAGCCGCAGGGCGACCCCGGCCGCTTCGTCTACCCGGCGGACGTCCAGAACGACCAGTTCAACGTCCTGTTCCAAAGTGGTCAGTTCGCGGACCATGGACTCGCTCCCGGCGAAGAGCAGATCCCCATTGAGCTCGGTGACGCGCGCACGGTGGCCGTGCTTCCGGAGGATTTCAGCCGCCTCATCGTTGCGGCGGATCGCGGAGGGAGCGGCGGAGATGTCATAGCTGGAGTGGATGGCGGATCGGCCGGTGCGGGCAGCGCGGACGAAATGCAATTCCATATCCTGCGAAATCCGTCTGGCGGCCGCGGTGCCGCGAACGCTGGTGCCATGCCCGTCCAGCGGCGGCGAAAATACGGCCAGCCCGATTTGGCCGGGCAGCACCGCGAGGACACCGCCGGAGACGCCGGATTTCGCGGGCATGCCCACAGTGCTGATCCACGATCCGGTGTCGTCATACATGCCGCAGGTGGTCATGACCGAGAGGACGCGTTCGACGCTGCGGATGTCCAGCACCTGCTCTCCGCTGATCGGATTGCACCCGTTGTTGGCCAATGTGGTTGCCATGACCGCAAGGTCGCGGCAGTTGACCTTGACCGCGCAGGCGCGGAAATGATCCTCCAGCGCGAGTTCCGGGTCGCCTCCGATAATGTCGAACGAGCGCAGCAGGTGGGCCAGGGCGCGGTTGCGGTGACCGTGCTTCAATTCGTTGGCGAAGATGCGGTCGTCGAAGCCCAGTTTCCTGCCGGCGAAGGCGGAGAAGGTCTTGTGGATCCGCTGGAACCGGGTCTGGCCCCCGCGGCCCTTCACGAGGGAGGCCGACGTGATCGCTCCGGCATTGATCATGGCGTTGGCAGGCCGGCCGCTGCCTTCGGCCAGCGAGATCTCGTTGTAGGCCTCTCCGGAAGGCTCGACGTCGATCTTTTCATCCACGGATTCCAGTCCGAGATCCGCCAGGGCCAGACCATAGGTGAACGGTTTCGAGATGGACTGGATGGTGAACTCCTGACGCGTATCACCGGCTTCGTAGGTGTGGCCATCCGCAGTGGCCAGGCAGATGCCGAAGCTGTCCGGATCCGTTCCGGAGAGGGAGCTAAGGACGCTGTCGGCCGTGCCGTCCTTGAGCCCGGACAGTTCGTCGTGGATGCGCTGCAGGTAGATCTGGATGGGAGACTCCATGGGGCTACCCTACTAGCGGTTCAGTTCCGACGGATCCAGTCCGTGGCCATCCGGAACATCCCCGCGAGCAGCATGACCAGGCCGATCACGGACAGCACCGAGATGTTCGTTGAAATGCTGAACAGCAGGAGCACGGCTCCGACCAGCATGAGCTTGGCGCCGAAGCTCATTTTCCAGCCGCCTCCCGGCTGGCGGCCCTTGCCCGACAGCGAGGCCGCGAGCCTGGGATCTTCGGATTCCAGCTGCTGTTCCAGTTCGGCCAGCCGCTTTCTCTCCTCATCGGACAGGGGCATGGACGGCTCCTCAAACTGGATGATGTCAGCGGGACGGCCTCCGCTCTTCGGCGGCGGACCATCAGTATACGTACCGGTTGCCGTTTAGCGGCAGGTGCGGCCGGATTTACCGCAGGGCAGCGGCATGTTCGCCCTGCCACCACCGCACGGTTTCTTCCGCTGCCGTGGCGAGCGGAGTAGGAGTCAGCCCCAGCAGCGCCTGTGTGCAGGACGAGTCCATGACGAACGGCTCCTCGAACTGGTAGAGCATCTCCGCCAGTTCGCGGGCATCCGCCGACAGCAGACCCGCGGCGCGCACCACCCAGCCCGGAATCGAACCTACCTTCGGCGCTGCTACTCCGGCGGCGCGGGCAAAGGCCGCCGCCATGCTCCGCTGCGTCACCGCCGGTCCGGTGGGCGCATGCAGCACCGAGTTCCAGGCCGCCAGGCTATATGCGGCCGCGATCATTGCCGCGGCGAGGTCGGGCACGTAGGTGAAGGAATGCGGTGTGTCCGGGTTCCCCATCACCCGAATGGTCCTGCCCGCCAGGACTGCAGGCACCAAGCGCTCGCCGGCGTGGGCATTGAGCGCCCGCGGGCCGAAGTAATCCGAGGCCACCATGCTCACGGTCGGCGTCTCCGACGCCGCCCGCGCCTGAATCAGTTGCGCGCGGATGCCGCGCTTGCCGGACGCTGCCTCCCGTGAACTCCGCTCCGTCATCACGTCCTGCGGCCGGTCATAGGCGTAAAGGCTTTCAGGGAAAACAACGACGGCGCCGGCTCGCCCGGCTGCCTTAAGGACCGTTTGTTCAGTGGCCGGGAGCTCGCGGGCCCACGTCTTGGCGCTGTAGGCGCTGGCATGGACGCAATGGAAGACCGCTACGGCGCCTTCGATGGCGGCTTCGAATCCGGCCGGCTGCGAGACATCGACTTTCCGCCGTTCCACCAGCGGGTGCTCGGGCCCACTGCCGGAGCGGGTCAGCAAGCGGACCCGGTGGCCCTGTCCGGCGAGTTGCTTGGCCACGGTCCAGCCAATCGGCCCGGCGCCGGTGACGATGTGTAGGTCTGACATTTGTTTATCCCATCTCTGAAGCCTTCAAGAATCCGAGAGCAGTGCTCTCTCAATCCAGCATGCGCCGCCATGCCAAGTCCTGTCAAGAGCTGTGCTCTCTTAAGTTGACAGTGCTCTCTTGCGGCGGCAAGGTGGAGGGCATGGCTGGTACCCCGCGGGAGCGCGCACGAGAACAAACCATCACTGAAATTATCCGGATCGGCCGGGAGCACCTGGCCAGCGCGGGTGCCGCAGCGCTGTCCCTGCGGGCTGTGGCGCGCGATCTTGGCGTGGTCTCCAGTGCGGTCTACCGGTACGTCAAAAACCGCGACGAGCTGCTGACCCTGCTGGTCGTGGATGCCTACAACGAGCTGGGCAACGAGGTGGATAAGGCGGTCGTGTCAGCCGGTGCGGACTACATTGCGCAGTACAAGGCTCTGGCCAGGGGGGTACGCGCATGGGGAAGCCGCGAACCGTCCCGCTACGCGCTGCTGTTCGGCAGCCCTGTTCCGGGCTACCGTGCCCCTGCAGAACGGACCACCGGCCCTGGAACGCGGGTGGTCCGGTCGCTGGTGGACATCATCGAAGCGGCCCATCGTTCGGGCAAGATCGCGCCGGGGGAGCCAGGGGAGCAGAGAGCGCTGCAGCCGGTTCTCGCCGATGATCTGGCCCGGATCCGTGCTGAGCTGGATTTGTCCGCTCCGGAGCCGGTGGTCATCCGCGGCGTGATGGTCTGGTCCGCGCTTTTCGGTGCCGTCAGCTTCGAGGTCTTCGGGCAGTACGGGGAGAACACTTTCACCGACCCGGCCGGACTGTTCGAGCAGCATCTGGAGGTCCACATAAGGTTGCTCGGACTCAAATAGCAGGGCGCCGCCGTCGATGTTTTACGGGTTTTGGCCTGGTTCTACCGGTTGGCCTGCAGTCGCAGCACCCACGGCAAGCCGGCCCAGGGCGCTGGCCTCGAAGCCCGCCAGCAAGGCCGCCGGATCCGTGTGGATTTCGATGGCGCCGGCGTCCCGGAGTTCGGCCTCGCCGGTGCCGCCGCACGTCAGGCCGATGGTGGGGATGCCCAGTTCGCTAGCGGCCATCACATCCCAGACGGCGTCACCGACGAAGAGCGCGTCCGCCGCCTGCAGTCCGCCCGCTTTGAGGGCCGCAGCCAAGATATCCGGCGCCGGCTTACTCTCCTGGGCATCCGAGGAACTGGTAGTGCCAGCCACCGCCTGGTTGGCCCCGACGGCCGCTGTGAGCACGTCCAGTTCGCGCCGTTTGGACGAGGACGCCAGCACGACGGTAAGGCCGGCTCCGGAGCAGCGCTCCAGCAGGTCCTTGGCGCCGTCGAACGCCCGCAGCGCCGGCCAGTAGGTGGAGAAAACAGCGCCGTGGGCGTCTTCGGCCTGGCTGTCCTGATCCTTGTCCCGGTCCTCGCCCAGCACGTGCGCAATCAGCTTATCCGCGCCCATGCCTACCGCGCGGTGGATGGTGGCCATGGGAACATTCCGGCCCAGCTGGCGGAAAGCGTGCCACCACGAGATGGTGTGAAGGTAGTTCGAATCAACCAGGGTGCCGTCCACATCGAACAGGACGCCGAGCCTGCGGTCGGTCTGCGGCATAATCTCCTCCTGGCTGTTGATGCGTGGATGTGACCGAGTCTAGTGGCAAGTCTGCCACGCCACGGCGGGTAATAGTGGTAAAGGGTTTGATCGATCAACCTTCAACTACCCAGTTTCGGAGAGTATCCTTGGTAGTTCATCGACAGCAGTAGGGGCCCGCCGGTCGGCGCAGCACCCCCAGGACCTGCCCCTCAAAACTTACCGGATCGAGGTACGGCTGTGTACCAGCTCAAGGACGGATCGCCGCGTTATGGCATCCGCACCGACCATCATGACCAGGCACTGCAGCAGGACGCGCTCCCGCGGGGCGGCAGCCCGGAGACGATTGCCCGTGAGGCGTCGCAACTGGGAATGCACCATCTGGCTGCGGGTGCGGAACACCGGCTGAACCAGTCCTGGGCAGACGAGGATGATGCGCTGCTGGTGTCGCTTCGGAACGAGAATCCGCTGGAACTGGCCGTGGCAGAGAAGATCGTCAACGAGAAGTTGGGCAGCACGAAGCAGTGGCTGCACAAGGCCCGCACCATCTATAGCCGGCGCCTCGCCCCGGTGGCCGCCCGCCGGCAGACCGCCGGCATGCTGGCGAAAGCTTTGTTCCTGCGGCTGTTCCTGATTGTGCTGCTGATCGGCCCGGCCGTGCTCGCAGTCAGCTTCGATGTTCCGCTGCTGGTCCTGGTGCTCATCGGCGTGGCCTCGATCCTGGCGGCGATGTACCTCGGCGGCGTGGTAACGGAGTGGCTGCGGCTGCCGGTCCATCCTCCCGTCCGTGGCGGCTGGGTCAAGGAACTGCGGCAGGACGTGGTTGATGCCACCCTGCTGGCCGTGCTGCAGAATAAGCGGGTTGCCGTGGACCGCCAGACCGCTACCGCTGCCGTGCGGGGCTGGAAACACCTCAGCTTCGTCGCGGGGCAGCTGGACCGGATGGACCAGGGCCCTGCACTCTGAGTAGTCCACGGCCAAGGGGAGATTTGTGACGGAGCCGGTCTCCCGTCGTCGTACTTTGGAATAACATCGGAAGTATGCCCAGCGCTTTGGAATCCATCGGTCTGATCACCGAAATTTTGACCTGGGTAGGGCTGGTGCCGGGACTGCTGCTCCTGCTAGCCGGCTGGATTGTGCGGCACTCGGGTGTGAAGTGGCGCAGCGCGGACGGCGTGGTCTTCATGGACGGCGAGGGGACCGGTTTCCGCTGGTTCGACAAGCACCATGGTTTCCTGCAGGCCAGGCTGCCGGTCGAACAGGAGCGCAGCGTGGTGCCCGGATCCGACGTGCTGATCTATTACGACGCGCACCGGCCGATGACCTACCGGACCACGCCGCCGCCGGAACGCGGCACGATACTGCTGCTGTTGGGCAAGATCCTCACCGCCGTCGGCGTCGCGGCCTTCGTAGCCGGGCTCATCGTCATGCTGATGCTCTGACTGGTCCCGGCGACGCGGCAGTGGGTGCGCTGCCGAGCGGCTCGTGTCCCCCGCTCGGCAGCGCTGAGGCAGATGCTAGAGAGCTGCGAGAAGGTTGTTCATCGTCTCGATTTCCGCTTTCTGGTCCGCCACAATGGTTTCCGCCAAGGCGACGGCGTCCGGGTCTTGCCCGTTGGCGGCCTCCTCTTCGGCCATGGCAATGGCGCCCTCGTGGTGTTCGATCATCTGGGTCAGGAACAGCCGGGATGCCTCGGCGCTTTGGGCTGCCTCCAGCTCCGCCAGGTCATCGGGACTCAGCATGCCTTCCATGGCGTGGTCGCCGGACATCTCCATCGGTTCGTCCCAGCTCTGTAGCCAGCCGGTCATTTTCTCGATTTCCGGGCCTTGTGCGGCCTTGATGTCTTCGGCCAATTGGGTGATCTGCGGATCGAGATCCTCCTTGGCGAGCATGATGTCGCTCATCTGCACGGCCTGTTGGTGGTGGGGGATCATCATCTGCGCGAACATCGCGTCGGCGCTGTTGTGGGTGCCGCCAGCGTCAGACGAAGCAGGGGCGGGGGAGTGGGACATGGTGCTGTGGTCCATTCCCGTGGATTCTCCGGGGGTGTTCGAGCCGGTGTCCGAGCCGCAGCCGGCCAAGAAGAGGGCAGCGGCGACGGCGGTTGCCGAAATGGCGGTAAAGCGTTTCATGATGGGGTTCCTTCGAAAGTGGTCTCAAACTGCTGACTAGCATTTGCGCCCGCCCGGCAGAAGTTGCGGGGGTGGCGCCGCCTTCCCCGGTATGCGGGAAAGCGCAGGCATTCTAGGTGCGGCTGATCGAGAGCTGGACGAGTGAAGGAGGACGAAGCGCAGGGGCGCCGGAGCCTGCTGCTGTGGGTGGCGCGCGGAGGCCGGGCCTGTTTCTGGCCCGGAACCATGTGGGGACGAACAGCAGGACGAATCCGGTCACGATCGTCATCAGCACGCAAACAGCAGCCATCAGATGGTGGTCTCCGGCGCAAGGGCCGCCGGCGCAGCCACCGGCGGGAAGCATGTCTGCGGGCGTGTCAGCCGAGGGGATGGCCTTCTCCGCGGCGGGCGCATGATGCGCGGCATGGACGGGAGCTGCCGGAGCCGACGTGGAGTGGCCGGAGGTGGCCGGTACGGAAGCGTGGTGCGAGAAATTCAGGATGTGCATGCCGATGATGCCGAAGATGATCGAGGTCAGTCCCAGAAACAATGCCAGGGTGGGGCGAAGGTGCAGACCGCGACGGGGTGCCGCGCCGTAGCTCATGGTTCCCTGCCTCTCCTTCCGGCCGCAACTGCTGGCCGCCATCAAACGGTATCGAAGGGTACGGGTCCGGGCGAAACCGCCAAGACCCGTACCCGCGGCCGACCGGTCATTGAACCGCGGCCGGGTCGAGCTTGATGCGGCGCAGCAGTTGGGCGTTCAGAGCTACAACGATGGTGGACACCGACATCAGTATCGCTGCTACTGCCGGGGAGATTGCGACGCCGGCAAAAGCCAGCACGCCCGCGGCCAGGGGAACGGCGATGACGTTGTAGCCGGTGGCCCAGATGAGGTTCTGGATCATCTTGCGGTAGCTGGCCCGGGACAGATCGACCATGGACAATACGGCCCGTGGGTCGTTGCCGGCCAGGACCACGCCGGCCGATTCCATTGCCACGTCGGTTCCCGCTCCAATGGCGATGCCGACTTCGGCGCGGGCGAGTGCGGGGGAGTCGTTCACGCCGTCGCCGACCATGGCCACCTTCAGGCCGCGGGACTGCAGTTCGCCGACTTTCTTGTCCTTGTCCTGCGGCAGAACCTGGGCGAAGACTTCGTCGATATTCAGCTCGGCAGCCACGGTGTCGGCGACCTGCTGTGCGTCCCCAGTGATCATGGCGACCCGGATGCCCCGCCTTTGCAGGGCGGTGATCGCCTGGCGGGATTCCTCGCGGACCTCGTCCTCCAGACTGACGGCCCCGATAACCTGTCCGCCGCGGACCACATGAAGCACGGAAGCGCCGCGTTCGACCCAGGGACGGGTCTGTTCCCGCAATTCCGCTGGGACCTGCAGGCCTTCGGCCGCGATCAGGTTGGGTCCGCCGACCATGACGGCGGAGTCGTCGACGTCGGCTTTGACCCCGCGGCCGGTCAGCGATGCGAACCCGCTGGCGGCCGGTACGCGGAGACCGCGGTTCCGGGCTGCGGTGACGATCGCCCGGGCGGAGGGATGCTCGCTGTCAGCCTCCACAGCTGCGGCCAGCGCCAGAACGTCGTCGTCGTTCGTTCCTTCGATTGCTGCAATGCCTGTCAGCCCGGGCTGTCCCTTGGTCAGGGTTCCGGTCTTGTCGAAGAGTACGACGTCGATGGTGCGCATCCGCTCGAGCGCGATGCGGTTCTTGATCAGGACTCCGGCGCGGGCGGCCTGTTCCGTGGAGATCGCGATGACCAGCGGGATCGCCAGGCCGAGGGCGTGCGGGCAGGCGATGACCAGGACGGTAACGGTACGGATCACGGCCTCGTCGGGGCTGCCCAGCAGTACCCAGGCGATGAAGGTGATGATGCCGGCGCCGAGGGCGAAGTAGAACAGGAACGCCGCAGCCTTGTCCGCCAGAGCCTGCGCCTTGGAGGAGGACGCCTGCGCTTCGGCGACCAGCCGTTGGATGCCGGCCAGCGCCGTGTCGGTGCCGACCGCGCCCACTCTGATGCGCACTGCACTGTCTGTTGCCACCGTTCCGGCCACCACGGTATCGCCGGGGCCACGCGGTACGGTCTTGGACTCACCCGTGATCATTGATTCGTCGAGTTCGGCCCGGCCTTCGATGATTTCGCCGTCGGCGGGCAGCCGCGCGCCGGAGCGGACCAGGACGACGTCGTTGACGGAGAGCTCGCTGATGCTGACCGTTTCGGTGCCGTGTTCGGTGATGCGTTCGGCTTCATCGGGCAGCAGTTCGGCGAGTGCGTCCAAGGCGCCGCGGGCCGAGCCGAGGGCGCGCATTTCGATCCAGTGGCCCAGCAGCATGATGACTACGAGCAGGGCCAGCTCCCACCAGAAGTCCAGATTGAAGTTGCCGATGCCCAGCGTGGTGATCCAGGACGCGACGAACGCGACGGTGATCGCCATCGCGATGAGCAGCATCATGCCCGGCTGCCGGCTGCGCAGTTCCGTCCAGCCGCCCTTGAGGAACGGTGTACCGCCATAGACGTAGATCAGCGATCCTAGGACCGGCGGGATCCAGGTTGAGCCCGGGAATTCCGGGATGTGGTAGCCGAGCAGGTGGGCAAACATCGGGCTGAAATAGACCACCGGAACGGACAGCGCCAGGCTGAGCCAGAACTTGTTCTTGAACATGGCCGTGCTGTGCCCGGCATGCTGGCCGTGCTGGTGGACGGCGTGATCCTCGTCTACGGCGGAGTGGGCATGGCCTTCAGGCATCGCCTGCCCATGGGTGTTGTGGTCCATGTGCTCAGCTTCGGAAACTGGCGCACCGGCGGCATAGTCTCCGGATGTGTGCCGTCGGTGGTCTTCGTGGTTCATGGTCTTACTCCCCTCCAAATCCGGCCGATCAAACCGTGCCGGCGAATTCGTATCCTGCTTCAGAGACGGCAGCGCGCACAGCGTCAGGGCTGATGCTTCCGGAGCCGTAAACCGTGACGGTGGAAACGCCGTCCGGCACAAGGTCGACTGCCACGTCGGCGATGCCCTCGAGCCTGCCCAGCTTCTCGGAGACGCCGGCAACGCAATGTCCGCAGGTCATGCCGGTGACTTTGAACTGCGTCGACAAGTGTCCTGCGTCTGCCGCGACCGCTGGCTCTGCTGCGCTGTTTCCTTGCGAGGAACAGCAGGCGCAGCCTGATGAAGCCTGAATAAGTGGCAGGTTATGGCTGGATGTGCCACACATAATGATCTCCTCCATAAGGTTTCGAGATTGGCCTCCGCCAGAACCTTCCATCAGAAAGGCATGCGCTTGAGCCATTGTGTGGACCGTTGGGGGCGTAGGGACCGCGAGGATCCGACGCTGTTTCCGGTACCGACCAAGGTATACCCCCTAGGGGTATAAGTCAAGTGTATTTCATGGCGCGTTGCTGGGTCAGCGGTAGTCGCCTGGACCGACCCGAGGTTGCCCTGCGTTGGCGCGCAGCAGGGTTTCCCCATCCGAATAGTAAGGCTACTGTGGTTTTGTGAGGCGGCGGACTGCGGGGTTCGTTCCCTGGCCAATCGCAGAAGGAGCAGAACAATGAGTCACATCAACTCCATGTTGGAGACTTACCCGAAGGATTTGGGTGGAATCGACAGGCAGAAGCTGGCGGACTGTATCGCGGCATGTTTCGAATGTGCCCAGACTTGCACGGCCTGCGGGGATGCGTGCCTCAGCGAAGATATGGTGGCTGAGCTGACGAAGTGCATCCGGACAAATCTCGACTGTGCGGACATCTGTGCCGCGACCGGCAAGATCCTCTCCCGTCACACGGGTTATGACGCAAACGTTACTCGCGCTGTACTGGAGGCCTGCCGGGTCACATGCAAAGCCTGTGCAGACGAATGCGAAAGCCATGCGCAGATGCACGAGCACTGCCGCGTCTGCGCTGAAGCCTGCCGGCGATGCGAGCAGGCCTGTGCTGAATTGTTGGGAGCGCTCGGCTAGTCGGCCGCAAGGGGCGTCTTGCGATCCACCTCTTCATGGATAACGACCTATAACCCCGCGGCCTATTCCCATGGGCACTGCTGTTTCGCTGCGAGAGCTTGAGGCGATAGGGTGGATTCTGGTGAGCCGGGAAGTCTGGTCGGCATGAGATTTCGTCGACCCTTCCCCTAGGAGCCCCGCATGTCCCAAAGTTCCCCCGACCGTCCCCGAAAGCCGCGCGTTCTCGGCAGGGGCAGTTACGCCGAAGCCCTGCGGATCGGTGAAATCCTCCGGAAAGAGACCGTTGGCGGCGCATTGCTCGTCGCGACGGCGCTGATCGCCCTGATTTGGGCCAATTCGCCAGCGTCCGAGAGCTACTTCGCCCTGCGGGACTTCAAGATCGGCTACGAGCCGTGGCATCTCGATCTGAGTCTCGGTGCTTGGGCGGCCGATGGTCTGCTCGCGGTTTTCTTCTTCCTGGTAGGCCTGGAACTTAAGCGTGAGTTTGTTGCCGGAGACCTGCGCGACGCCCGCAAGGCCGCGGTGCCGGTGGCGGCGGCCGTCGGCGGCGTCGTTGTGCCGGCGGTCATCTATGCAGCTGTGAACTGGGGTAGCCCGGATACCATCCGCGGATGGGCCATTCCGACAGCCACGGACATTGCCTTCGCCGTCGCGGTTCTTGCCGTCATTGGTTCCCATCTGCCAACTGCCTTACGGATTTTCCTGCTGACACTGGCGGTGGTCGACGATCTGATCGCCATCGCCATCATCGCGTTCTTCTACACCAGCGATATTCACGTTGCCCCGCTACTGCTGACACTTATCCCGCTTGCCATTTACGCTCTTCTGGCGCAGAAATACCGGCGGTTCTTCGGCCTCAAACCAGCGGCCGCGTGGCTGATCCTGCTGCCGATCGGCATCGTGGCGTGGGCGCTGCTCCACGCCTCCGGCATCCACGCGACAGTTGCAGGCGTCCTGCTCGGTTTCGCCATCCCGGTGCTGCGCAGCAAGGCCAGCGGTGGACCGACGGCGGGGCCGGGGCTCTCGGAGATTTTCGAACACCGCTTCCGCCCCGTCTCTGCCGGCTTCGCAGTTCCCGTCTTCGCGTTCTTCTCGGCCGGAGTGGAGATCGGCGGCTTCGAAGGCCTGACCGCCTCGCTCACCGACACCGTGGCCATCGGCATCATCGCCGGCCTGGTCCTCGGCAAACCGATCGGCATAGTGGCGACCACCTGGTTGATGGGTAAGTTCACCCGGGCAGAGCTGGATCCATCGCTAAAATGGGTCGACCTGCTTGGCATCAGCCTGCTGGCCGGCATCGGGTTTACCGTCTCGCTGCTGGTTGCCGAACTCAGTTTCGGGCTCGGCACTGCGGCGAACGACCATGCCAAGGTCGCCATCCTCATCGCCTCGCTGCTTGCGGCGCTGCTGGCTGCGGTCATCCTGCGTGCACGCAACCGGCACTACCGCAGGATCGAAGCAGAGGAAAAGATCGACGCCGACCACGACGGCGTTCCTGATGTCTACCAACAGGATCAGGATGTTTCGTAGTCTCTGAACCCATAGATCCCGAACTCCTCGAGTTTCGTTTCCGGTGTCGGTCGTGCAACGGAAAGATATCCACCCTCACTCCACTCTGGTTGTGTGCTTCATCACACCACGGTAGAGTCGAATGTATGTTCGAGTCAATCGTTCCAGCAGAGATGGACCCGGTGAAGCCGGTCCCCGGCGATCCGGGTGCCGCCTTGGTCCGTGCCGCGATCCTGGCATTGGCGGACTGGGATCAGGATGTTTCGGAGGGGGTGCGGATCGACCGGATCACCGCCATGGAGGAACTCAAGGGCGCCCTCGCTGCCGCGCAGGCCCGCGAGACGGAAGCGTTTGTGGCTTCCCGTAGGGAGGCCCGGGCCGCGGCCGGGGTTCCTGCGGAGAGGCGGGGCCGGGGCCTGGCGAAGGAGATCGGCCTGGCCCGCAAGGACTCCCCGAACCGGGGCGGGAAGCACCTGGGCCTGGCCACCGCGCTGATCAGGGAAATGCCGCACACCTATACGGCGCTGGCAGAGGGCCGGCTGAACGAATGGCGGGCGACCATCCTGGTCCGCGAAACCGCCTGCCTGAGCGTGGAAGACCGCGCCCGCATCGATAAGGACTTGTGTGCTGATCCGAAGACGCTGCACGGGTGCGGGGACAAACAGATCGGCGCGATGGCGAAGCAGGCCGCGCTGCGGCTGGACCCCCTGTCGGTGGTCCGCCGGGCGGCGAAAGCCGAAACCGAGCGCCATGTCTCCTGCCGTCCGGCGCCGGACACCATGGCCCAGGTGTCCTGCCTTGTGCCGGCGGGGCAGGGCGTGGCCGTCCTCGCCGCCCTGACGAAGGAAGCCGACCGGTTGAAGGCGCAGGGCGATGAACGCTCCCGGGGACAGCTCATGGCCGACATCTTCGTGGAACGCGTCACCGGCCAGCCCGCGCAGAACCCCGCGAAAATCGAAGTCCAGCTGGTCATGACCGACCGCACCCTGTTCCAAGGCGACTCCGAACCGGCCCACCTGAGCGGGTACGGCATCGTCCCCGCGCAATGGGCCCGGGACCTGCTCCGCACCGGCGACACCGACCACGAGGTCGAGGGAACGGGCGGCAACGCGGACGGGACCGGCATCGACGGCGGCCCCACTAACGGCACCGCAACGAAGCTCAAAGCGACAGACGAACCAGTACCGGCCAACGGTGCCGGTGCTGGCACCGGAGACACCGGAAAGGCAGGGGACAGCGACGCCGGCAAGACAGGAGAAGCCGGCACGGCGACCGGGCCCCCTGGCTTCAAACGAAACGCCCCCGGCGATTCGGAAGAGGTGGAAGTGTGGGTGCGCCGGCTGTACACCGCGCCGGGCACCGGGCAGTTGCTCGGAATGGATTCGCGGGCGCGGTTGATGCCCGCCGGAATGCAGCGGGTCATCCAGGCCAGGGACCAGCTCTGCCGTACCCCGTGGTGCGACGCGCCGATCCGCCACCACGACCACGTCGTGCCCTGGCGCGACGCCGGAGAGACCAGCGAGATCAACGGGCAAGGCCTATGTGAAGCGTGCAACCTCGCGAAAGAAGCCGACGGCTGGCACGCCCAAACCATCCCCGGACCACGGCACACCGTCGAAACGACAACGCCGACCGGGCACACCTACCAATCCACCGCACCGGCACTGCCCGGCACACCACCGGCAACAGAGCAACCGGACGAGACACTCGAGTCGGTGTCAATCTTCGAACAGGCACTCGGCCGCATCGACTTCCTCTACCGCCCCGCCGCCTGATAGTCGTGACATCCGAAGCTACCAAGGTGAAGGTGTTCACACTGATACTTACCAGGTAAGGAACGGCATCAGTGGCCTGCGCCAGTCAACTCATTCGGAACATGCGGTAGCTTTGCGCTCTCAATCACGACGCCTGATTCCAGATCGGCTACATGGATGGACGAGCTGCCCGGCTCTGTCACATACGGTGTGTGGCCCTGGACTGCCAAAGTGGCCCGCGGCTGCTGCCATTCCACCGGCTCCTCCCATTCGTCAATCACAGAGATACAGGCGGTGACGGCTCCGCTAGATGGATCGATAACGTGGAGTGATCCATCCGTACCCAGTACTAAGGCTTCGCCGTGCGGACCCTGGCCGAGCGATCTGAAGGAGTAGCTCGTGCCCAGCTCGACCAGGTCCACGGTGTTGTTGCTGGTATCGATCAGGGCGATCCGCTCGGGCCGTTCCAGTTCAGCGTCGGGGTCCGTTTTGTAATCCGCAAGCACGACGGCGGACTCCTCCGAGTCCTTCTGGTTCCCCATCCGGCCGTAGGCATCCGGACTGTCCACCTTGGTGATCTTGCCGTCCCGGTAGACCAAGGCGCCGTCCTCGCACCCAACGGTGACCGCTTCGTCTGCAGCCGCTGCCTCGCCGTGCACGCCGGGGCATTGCTCGTTGCGGGTAATCTCGCGGCGATCCTTATCCAGCAGCGCAAGTCCCGAGCGGGAAGTGCTGTTGCCTGCAGTCAGCAACATGTTGCCGTTTTTCAGTTCGACGGCGACACCGTGATGAGCTTCGGCAGCGGTGTAGGTGTCGGTTCTCGGCTGCCCGTCGGCAAGCTGGGCAGAGTCGAAGGATTCGATGACTCCCGAGCCGTCGCTGAACAGGACAGTCCGTCCGGCATGGCTGACCACATGGCCCGGTTCGTCCGCCACGAACTGGATGTCCGTCAACGAGGGCGTTGTGGCGTAATGATGTGCATAGTCACCGTGGGCCTCGCTCCAACTGCCGGTGTCAAGGACTTTGAAGGCGCTGCCCGTCGCGATCAGGACGTGCCGGCCGTCCCCGGCCGGACTGAGCCGGTTGAAGCCGTCCAGCTCCACAGTTTCCAGCAGTTCAAGGCTTGCGCCGTCGAGAACCATGACGCCGCCGTCGTACGTCAGGGTCAACCGCGGTGTTGCCTCACCCAGTTCGACGACGTCGGACTTCGGGATGGGGTCAGCAGCAGGGGAGTCGGCAGGACCCGGTCCTGCGGCGGCTGCCCCACAGGAGGTCAGGAGTGTGAGGGCAAGAGGTGCGGTGAGCCAAGTGAGCCAACGGGAAGGTGGTGTCAGTGAATGCATGCATTGAAGTTAAAATTAAATGAGAATCATTTGCGTTAGGGGGAATTGCAGCTTGGTTTGGGCTTGAGAACAGAAAGTGGCGCACTAGGTCTAACGTTTCAACAGATTTGGCCGCATAATGTCGTTGGGGGAGCGGCAGCGACGTCGTGGACCCCCATTCGGAACGAATCATGGGGGTACATCATTAAGGGTCTCAGCCTTTTCCGGCCACGTCTGGCTGGACGAGTTGCCGTAGCAACACTTGCATCGTTGGCGCTGCTGGCCTCTGGCTTGCCGGCGCAAGCCTCGGGCCTGCCGGAAGTGCCCGGCGCGTCCGCGACGCAGCGGCCGGCCGGTGAAGTGAGGGCAACGGACACCGCTACGCCGTCGACGACGTCTCCGTCGTCAGCATCGGAACCGGTTGGGTCCTCCTCCGGGGTGCCGTCGGACGCCTCGGCTGATCCCACGTCGGAGGATGCAGGGACGGCGGCGGGGACTGAAACGCCAGGGGAGACGACGACGGGCGGGACCGAAGCGCCCGCGGGATCGACTGTGCCGACCGAAACTGCGGATCCAATGGAAACCAGTGTCCCGGTCGAGCCCTCCACGCCAGCGGAAACTTCCGCTCCGGCTGAAACGCAGACGCCCGATGGGCGGTTGACTCCCGATCGCGGCCAAACGGACCAGGCGGAATCTACGGAGGAGGCAGCCGAGGCCGAAGCGGCCGCCGAGGAGGCTATCGCTGCGAAGGCCGATGAGCTGAAACTCGTGCCGCACAACGACCTTAATTGCGCCCTGGTCGGCGAGGGTTGTGTGCAGACCTTCACGTCCGCCGAGCGTCCCACGGAGCGCATTGCCATCTACTGGAGCCCGCAAACCGGGGCGCACAGCGTGGATCTGTTGCACTACATCGGCAAAAAGTACCGGAGCGAAAAGTACGAAGCAGGCAAGTACGGTTACCCCACTTCGGACGCGCCGGATTCCAACGCAGCCGGAACTGTTTCCCAGACGTTCGAGCACGGGTCGATCGACAATTCCTACGTCGCCAGCGGCCAGGAGGCCATCACGGCCAAGGCCGCGGCGATGAACTACACGCAGGCCGCGAACGACTTCAACTGCCTGTTGGCAAGCGATGGCTGCGTGCGTACATACAAGTCGGGCGCCAAACTCGTCGCGATCTACTGGACCGCCGCCACCGGCGCACACACCGTGGACCTGACCCACGCCGTCGGCAAGGCCTACCGCAGCGCGGGGTGGGAAGAGGGCAAGTACGGCTATCCGACGTCGGACATGTCCGGCGTGCCGAACACCAAGGTTTCGGTGCAGTCCTTCGAGGGCGGCAAAATCGTCGATACGTCAACCCACTATGCCGCTGGCAGGAAGGCGCTGGCGGACCGGGCCTCGAAACTGAAGCTCACCGCGGTCAACGGCTACGCCTGCGAACTACGCGGATACGGCTGCGTGCGTACGTACAAACCGGCCGGCAGCAGCAAGCGCATCGCGATCTACTGGACCCAGGCCACCGGTGCGCGGACCGTGGAACTGACCCACGCCGTCGGAAAAGCGTACCGGGCGTCCGGCTACGAGAAGGGCAAGTACGGCTACCCGACCTCGGATCTGAGCGTGAATTCGAGGACCTTGGTGGCAACGCAGAGTTTCCAGAAGGGCAAGATTGTCCACACGCCGGCGCATGTAACGGCCGGCCGGAAGGCCCTGGATGCCCGGGCCAAGCAACTAAGTTACACGGCGGTCAACGACTATAACTGTCGCCTGGCCGGCAACGGCTGCGTGCGCACCTATAAGCCCTCGCTCTCGAGCAAGCGGCGCATGGCTATCTACTGGACCGCCAAGACCGGTGCCCGCGCCGTCGAACTGACCCACGCCGTCGGTAAGAAATTCACGGCGGCCAAATACGAGCGCGGCGTCCTGGGTTACCCCACCGGGGACATGAAGTGCGGGCTGAAATCCAGGGGCTGCGTGCAGGTCTTCCAGAAGGGGCAGATCGCGTACTCGCCGGCCACCGGAGCCCGGACGCTCACCTCCCAGATCAACTCCAGCTGGAAGGCGCGCAGCAGCCAGAACGGGACGCTGGGCTACCCGCTGCAGGACGCCGTGACGCGCAGCGGTAAAACCACGCAGGTCTTCCAAGGCGGCTCGCTGATCGCGGCGAAGGTCGGCGCCAGCTACCTGCCGAAGAACGAGTGCTGGGCCATCGGCGCGCACAAGACCCGCTACTACCACGGCTGGGCCAACCGCGTCTCGTTCACCATCTCGGAGAAGTACGGCACGTACAAGGCCAGCTTCATCAACTGCGTGCGGATCGGCTCTGTCTACAAGCAGGAATGGAAAACGTCCAGGGCCACGGTAGGTCTCAAGGGCTTCAAGAAGCCCGGCGTCGCTTCTGGTCACACGATGTACCGCTGGTCGCCGCAGGGCAGCTTCACCGTCACGGATGCGTTCGGTGAAGGCAACCCGGGCACCGGGCTCAACTACCAGAAGCTGAACCCCCGGTCGCAGTGGTCCGGCACGCCGGGCAGCGGGTACAACAAGTACTTCGAGTCCTCCTTCAACCGCTGGCCGGACGAGCAGATGTGGCAGATCATGCGCGCTCCCACCGGCGACTACCGCCAGGGCGCGGTGATCGACTACAACCGCGGGCCGGGGCAGAAGATCAAGCAGGGGGCAGGTTTCGCCATCTTCCTGCACGCGAATGCGGTTCCCACTTACGGCTGCATCGCGCTGGATCTGTCCAACGTAACGAGATACCTGAAGACGGCGGACAAGGGCGACCGGATTGTGATGGGCGTCCGGGCCGACATCTTCAAATAGGCCCGCAGGCAGTATCCCGCCGGTTCGGCCAGTAGCAGATGACGGGCGCCGACAAGGGGCTTTGGGCCATTGTGCGCGCATTCGTTATGGTTTTGTGAGCTAACGACGGCGGCGCCCCACCTAAGTGGAACGCCGCCGTCGTTATGACCCTCCCCAAGGAAAAACAGGATAAAGACAGTGTCGAAACTTAAAGCATTAATGTCCCTCGCTCTTGGCGCCTCCGTGGCGGCCGCGGCCGTTGTGGGGCCCGCACCGGCCGCCCTGGCCGCTGTGCAGCCGAACCAAGGTGCCGGCGTCGTTGTTCCGCAGGCCGCGGGCGACAGGCTCAACACCGCGAACAAGCAGCAGATCATCGACGTGTTCAACGGGATCAACAAGTTCCGGGCGAGCAAGGGCCTCAAGCCGGTCAAGTTCAATGCCACTGTCTCCGAGCTGTCCGAGGACTGGTCGGACAAGATGGCCAGTACCGGCGACTTCAAGCACAACCCCGGCTACACCCAAGATCCCCGCGTTGCAGACCGCTGGTCCAATGCCGGCGAAATCATCGCCTACCGGACGGATACCAGGGGCCAGGGGCTGGTGGACCAGTGGATCGGCTCTCCCGGCCACAACCGGATCATGAGCGACCCGGCGTACGACACGATCGGCGTGGGTATTTCCATCAAGAAGGACGCGAACGGGCGCGTGAAGATGTACGGCACGGTGAACTTCTTCAAGTTCCGTACGCCTCCGGCCGGGCAGTACAACACGGCCTCGGCGTTCTTCGGCTCCACCGCGCCCTCGCCGGCGCCCGCCCCGGCTCCTGCCGTTGTTTCTGCTCCGGCGGGAGCGTCCATCCAGTCCGCCGGGGACGTCGTGGCAGTGGACCAGGCAGGCGTGCTGTGGAACTACGGGACCGGCAAGAACAACGCGAGTTCCTCCGCGTGGAAGATTGGTTCCGGCTTTGGCAACGCGAAGGAAGTCCACGTCACAGACTGGAACGCGGACAAGACGATGGACATCGTGGCCCAGTGGGAGAGCGGCAAGCTCAGCGTCTACCCGGGCAGGCCCGGCGGCGGTTTCTCCAGCGCCATCACCATCGGCGCCAGCGGCTGGGCCGGCTACGAGGTCACGGTCGGGAAGTGGAAGAAAACGGACCGCTACTCCTCCGTGGTCGCCAAGAGCGGTTCGGGCATTCTATACCACTACCCGAACCTCTCCGGCGGCAAACTCTCCGCACGGAGCCAGGTGGACACCGGCTGGAAATCCCTGACTATCAACCAGCTCGACTGGGACAAGGACGGAAACGCCGACATCGTGGCCCGCACGTCGGCCGGACAGCTGAAGCTCTACCGCACCAACGGCAACGGGAAGTTTGTTGCGGAGAGCCGCAGGATCATCGGCAACGGCGGGTGGAACTCGATGACCGCGCTGACCTCGATCCGCGGGTACAACGGTCCGGGAACCCAGGGGCTGCTGGCCCGCTCCACTGCCGGCGTCCTCTATTACTACCAGGCGAATGATTCCAGATGGGCCGGCCGGGTCACCGTGGGGACCGGTTGGAACGGCATGGAGCTCGCCGGCCACTGATATGGAGGCTTCTCCTGCCTGCCGTGCCTTCCCTCTACTCAGCCAGCGTGAGGACGCCTAGGGTTGAGTCATGGAAGACGTTGTACTTGTGGGCTATGACGGATCGCCGCCCAGCAGCCGCGCCTTGGACTGGGCCATCGACGAGGCCAGGCTCCGCGGTTGGCCGCTGCGGCTGGTGACTGCGTTCTCGCCGGCCCAGAACATTGCCGATCCTATGGTGGAGGGCAAATACGTCGAGCTTGAGACCCGCCGGGGCGAGTCCATGCTGCAGGAAGCCCTCGAGCGGGCCAAGAACCACGGCGTGACGGTGGAGTCCCGCGTGGTGGCGGGGAATCCCGGCGGCGTGCTCGTGGACCTCTCGAAGTCCGCCGCCCTGGCGGTGGTCGGCAAGCGGGGCCGCGGCGGGTTCGCCGGCCGGCTGATGGGCAGTGTTTCCTCGGGGCTGGCGGCGCACTCGAAATGCCCCACCGTGGTGATTCCCGAAGCGGCCGATGCAGGCCGGAACGCCGGAGGCACTGCAGCGGAGCGCAGCGAAGTACCTGCCCGCAGGACGGAGACGGCACCGGTTCCATGGCTGGTATCGGCCCCGGATGGCATGAGCGCCGAGGGCGTGCACCCCGACGACGAGAGCCAGTCCTGGAGCTACTCAGGCCAGATTGTCATGGCCATGGATGCCCTCGGAACGAAGAATCCGGCCCTTTGGGCTGCGGCGGAAGCGGCGCAGTTCCATGCCAAGGCGCTGACCCTGGTTTCCACCCGCGCGCCGTACTACAGGGACTCGGTCTGGCTGGACCATGCCGAAGGCGCCAGCCGGTTCCGACAGGAAGTCGCCCATGACCTGGACACTGTCCTGGCGGAAGTCCGCTCCCGGTATCCCGACGTCAAGGCCAGCTGGCAGTTCTACATCGCCAAGCCTGCAGAGATCCTGGTCCAAGCCACGCAGACCGCGGATCTGCTGGTGCTCGGAACCCGCGGATACGGCGGCTTTCCCGGGCTGCTGCTGGGGTCCGTCAGCCAGGCCGTCCTTCAGCACGGAGCTTCGCCCATGATGGTGGTACCGAGGTCCAGACAGCAGCCGGAGCAGCAGTAGGCCTGCTCTGGCGAGGACGGCGTGTAGGATATACATGTGTTTGCATGTAAGGATGGGCAGGGAAAGGGCGTTGGGCAATGAGTAACCTAGAGCCGCATCCGCAGGAAATGCTCTGCGGGAACGAGGCCGAAGTGGGCGTAGCCCGGTCGCGCGTGGAACTGCTGGAGCCGCGCGAGGTGCCGCTCGGCGGCCCGCGCGCCATGAACGTCCGGCGCACTTTGCCGCAGCGGCAGCGTTCCCTGATCGGGGCCTGGTGCTTTGTAGACCACTACGGTCCGGACGAGGTGTCCGAAACCGGCGGCATGCGCGTTCCGCCGCACCCGCACACCGGCCTGCAGACGGTGAGCTGGCTCTTCACCGGCGAGATTGAACACCGCGACAGCGCTGGATTCCACGCGTTTGTCCGCCCCGGGGAACTGAATCTGATGACGGCGGGCCGGGGTATCTGCCACTCCGAGGTTTCCACTGCCGAAACAACGGTCCTGCACGGCGCCCAGCTCTGGGTGGCGCTGCCGGATCATGCCCGTTTCACCGATCCCGGATTCGACCACTACGCGCCGGAGCCGGTCAGCACCGATGCCTACGAGCTGCGCGTCTTTATGGGGTCGCTCGCCGGCAGCGTATCTCCGGTGGCACTTCACTCGCCGCTGCTCGGAGCGGAACTTCTGCTCAAGCCGGGGCAGAGCGCCGTCTTCGACGTCGAGGAATCCTTCGAATACGGCGTCCTGGTAGACAGCGGTACCGTCCGCTTCAACGGGGCCACGGCCACCGCCGACCAGCTGGCCTACCTGCCCACCGGGCACCGGGAAATCGAGCTGACCTCGGAGACGGACGAGCCCGTCCGGCTGCTGCTGATCGGCGGCGAGCCGATGGGCGAAGCAATCGTCATGTGGTGGAACTTCGTCGGACGCGACCACGACGAGGTCGTCGAATTCCGCGCCAACTGGCAGGCCGAGATCGGCGCCGAACCGCATCCGGCCGCAGCCGTGGCAACCAATCAGTTCGGCACGGTGGTGGGCAACACTCTGGCTCCGCTTCCCGCCCCGACGCTGCCCAATGCGCGCATCCGCCCGCGCCGCTAGCAGCAACGCCAGCCCTGCCCTCCGGGCGCGCCACTTATCCATCGAGGAGAGGAACACATGTCCAACGAAACTGCCGCCGAGGCCCGGGAGATCACCGTGGTCCACGCGCCCGAGCGCCACCGCTATGAACTGCGCGACGGCGATGCCACCATCGGCTTTACCATCTACCGGCGGCTGCAGCCCGGACAGGACCAGGTGGTGTTCGTGCACACCGAAGTCGACGATGCCTATGCTGGCCAGGGGCTGGGCTCGAAGCTGGCACGTTTCGCCCTCGACGACGTGAAATCCAGCGGCCGCCGGATCCTCCCTCTCTGCCCCTACATCGCCGCGTTCGTTCGTAAACACCACGAGTACGACGACGTCGTGGACGTCCCCGCGCAGGGCGAGGCTGAAACCGAGGAGGCCCGGTGGAGCAAGTGACACGGGAGCGGATTTTCATCGACAAGCAGCACCCGGCGGCCTACCGGGCGCTGAACGGTCTGGGGCTCAAGGCCCGCGAAGCTGCGGATGCTGCCGGGATCGACCGTATGGTCACGGAACTAATCAACATCCGGGTTTCCCAGATCAACGGTTGTGCCTACTGTCTGAACATGCACGTCACGGATGCCTTGGCCAACGGGGAAACCATCCAGCGGATCGTGGTCCTGCCGGCGTGGCGGGATACCCAGCTGTTCACCGCCCAGGAACAGGGCGCCCTGGCCCTCGCCGAATCGCTGACCGAACTGCCGGACCATGAGAGTCAGGACCGGGCCTACGCCTTTGCGCGCAAATGCCTCACCGAGGATCAGCTCTCCGCTGTCAGCTGGATCACGCTGACCATGAATGCCTTCAACCGGCTCTCCATCGTCAGTGAGCACCCGGTGCGGCCTGCCAAGTTCTGAGCAACTGCCGGTCCTCCCTCCGACGCGGCAGGCCATGGAAGCAATGCCTCCCGCTCCAGCCGAAAAGGCACTGGCCGCCTCGGGCTCACCGTGCCATCGCGGCGGAGAACGTCGAGACGGCGCTGACCGGCAGGGACTCGGCCGCGACAAAACCGTCGGGCCGGACCAGGTAGAAATACCCCGGCTGCAGCTTCGTGTTGCCGTTCAGCGGCAGGACCTGGACGTCCAGACCCAGCGCGGAGCGGACGTGGTGGACGGCGACGTCGTCGATCCCGCCGTAGGCGTGGACCTGCCAGGTGAGCGAGCGGAGCGTCTCGAAGTTTGAACCGGTGTACGGCAGCCGGCGCCCGACCACCTTGCCGCGGCGGCCCTTGGCTGCCTGCTTGGCTTCATCGCTCATCCAGTAGTGGATCCGCACCTGGGACACGTACTCGAACAGGCGCGGAGCACCCCTGAGCCGGGGCAGGATGTTCGTCGCCACCGGTGCGAGCACGGGAAGGATCAGCCTGCGGAGGGTCCGGGGCACCGGACGGGCCGAGGTGATGATGCCGAACAGCCGGTCCGTGGTCGAGATCAGCCGTCGCGCAACGGGACGCCGTTCGGCCTCGTAGCGGTCGAGGTAGCGTTCCGACGCCCGGCCCTGCAATACGTCTGCGAGTTTGAAGGCAAGGTTGTGTGCATCCTGCAACCCGGTGTTCATTCCCTGGGCGCCAACTGGGGAGTGTACGTGTGCGGCGTCGCCGGCCAGGAACACCGGCCCGTCGCGGAAGACTGCCGCGGTGCGGTGGTGCACCTTATAGGTGGAATACCAGCGGGACGGTCCATAGCTGACGGAGTAGATCCGCTGCAGGCGCCGGCGTACCGTGTCCTCGGAGAGTTCGTCGCCGGCGATGTAGGAGTTCCGCACCGTGCCGATCAGCCGCACGTCGGAGTCGCCGCCCATCGGAAAACCGAGCAGGAAGTCCTCGGTGCCCGGCCGGATATTGACCGCATCAAGGGCGAGCCCCCGGACCTCGGTCGCATCCGAGACGTAGAAGGTGTGCGCGTTGGTGACTCCTACGAACGCGATGCCGCGCGCCGAACGCACCGTGGAGGAACCGCCGTCGGCACCCACGCAGTACCGTGCGCGGATCCGCACCACGCCGTCGTCGGTAGCCAGCGTTGCCGTCACCGGCAGTGAGTCGGACAGGTCCACGTCCAGGGCAGTCAGCCTGTGCTGCCAGAACACATCGGAGCCGAGCGCCTTGAGATTGTCCACCAGGAGCTGCTCGTTCCGGCTTTGCTCGAGGAAGGTGACGCCGGGATACGGTGTCACGCCGCGGCCCAGCCGCCCGATGGGAACCCGTCCCAGCTCGCGCGCTTCGTAGCCGAAGACCAGCTTTTGCGCGACGGTGCTCTCGGCGAGAACCTTGTCGATCACGCCGAGCTGGTGGTAGATCTCCATGCTTCTGGCCTGCAGGCCCAGGGCGCGGGACTCCCGCGTCGGCTCCGATTTGCCGTCGGCCACCAGCATGGGCACGCCGAGCTTGGCCAGCCAGTTGGCCAGCATCAGCCCGGTCGGTCCCGCGCCGACCACCAGGACATCGGTCTGGATCTCCCGCTCCGCCATGTCAGTCCGCACCCCGTAATCGAGCGATTTTTGCCCGGGCAGCGGCGCCGCCGGGTCCTCACCTCAGCGTGCGGTACCCAGCCGGAAACGGTCAAGGGGAGGGGCGGGTGACAGTTGCGGAACGATCGCATAACAGAGGGGCCGCAAGACGGATATAACGGCGCCGGAGGGGACTATGATGCTCTCATAACTCCGAGAGGATGGTGGCGTCATGAGCGATGCGCTGGATGTAGGGTCCACGGCAGCCACGGCGGATAAAGGAATGTACCGGCAGTTGCTGGAGGAGAAGATCGCCGAGGCCCGCCTGCAGATCGAGCGGCTGACGGCTGACATTCACGAGGCGACACTGGCCGCGCACGACATTCCGGCCGACGACGAGCACGACCCGGAGGGTTCCACGCTCACGCTCGAACGCGCGCGCGAGGTTGCGCTGCTCGACGGCACCGAGAAGTCGCTCGCCGAACTGCTGGAAGCCGAGGACCGCCTCGAGAAGGGCACCTACGGCACGTGCGAGAACTGCGGGCGCGAGATACCGCGCGAGCGGCTCGAAGTCCGGCCTGAAGCGCGGTTCTGCGTGCAGTGCGCCAGCGCCCGACGACGGTAAAGACCGCCGCCAAGCCTGGGCTTGCTTATACGTCGGTGTCCGGATCGTCCCTCAGTCCGCGCTGGGCACGATCGGCCTCATCGGAGGCTTCCTCAGGCAGTGGATCTGCTGCCGGCGGCACCTGGCCCGGCGCGTAGTCCTGCAGCCGCGCGGCCACGCGCTCCTGTTCAGCGGCGGCCTGCAGATCGTCGTCGTCCACGGTTTCGGGCATTTTGCCGTGGCCGGTCCGTGTCGACTGGGGCAACGCGTCTTCCTGCGGGTCGATGACGTCGTCGAGGTTGGAGGAGTTTTCTTCGCGTGGGGTAGACATGGTCGCTCCTTCGCTTGGGGGTCTTTCCACCCTATGAGCCCTGCCGGCCGGCTGCAATGGGGCGGTCCAGATCCGGGCGGCTCGCAGGCGCTCAGGCGCGCTGTAGTTGACCACAACAATGCGGCGGGCCGCTGTGCACTCGCCCACTGACGTTCCCCGTTCGTCCTTATAGCCTCAGGAAGGCAGCTATCCGCCATCCAGATAAATAAGGATCGAACGTCAATGACGACAACTGTTTTATCACCGCACCCCTCAAGCAATTCCGGCCAGGACCCGGCCGCGGCCGGCACAGACGCGGGCCCTTGGGAGAGCGCACAAAGTCAGCTGGCCTCGGCCGTCCGCACCCTCGGCTACAGTTCCGGGCTGCACCAGATGCTGGCCCGGCCGCGCCGCGAGCTCTCTGTCAGCATCCCGTTGCGCAGGGACGATGGCAGCGTGGAAATCCTCACCGGTTACCGCGTCCAGCACAACTTCTCCCGCGGGCCGGCCAAGGGCGGTCTTCGTTACAGCCCGGAGGTTTCGCTTGACGAGGTCCGGGCGCTGGCGATGTGGATGACCTGGAAGTGCGCCCTCCTTGACGTGCCCTACGGCGGGGCCAAGGGCGGGATCACGATTGATCCGCGCAACTACTCGCAGCAGGAACTTGAGCGCGTGACGCGCCGGTACACCAGCGAAATCCTGCCGGTGATCGGCCCCGAAAAGGACATCCCGGCTCCGGACATCGGAACCGACGAACAGACCATGGCGTGGATGATGGACACCTACTCCGTCAACGTCGGCTACACGGTGCCCGGCGTGGTGACCGGCAAGCCGGTCAGCGTGGGCGGCTCCCTTGGCCGGGCCAGCGCGACCTCCCGCGGTGTGATCCACGTGGCCTTGGCCGCCCTCCGGCAGGCTGGCATCGCCCCGGCCGGGAGCACCGCCGCCGTGCAGGGCTTCGGCAAGGTTGGTGCCGGTGCCGCGGAATTCCTCGCCGAAGCCGGCGTCGCCGTCGTCGCTGTTGGAGACCAGTACGGCGCGATTTACAACGCAGCCGGGCTGGAGATCAAAGCGCTCACCGAGCATGTCCGCGAAACGGGCAGCGTGGTCGGATTCATGGGCTCTGAGGCCATCGGCTCCGAAGAATTGCTCGAACTGGAGGTCGACCTGCTGGTGCCGGCCGCCGTCGAAGGTGTCCTGCATGGCGGGAATGCCGGGCGGGTACGGGCAAAGGTCATCGTGGAAGGCGCCAACGGACCCACCACGGCTGCCGCGGATGCTGTTTTCCGCGAGAACGGCGTGCTGGTAGTGCCCGATATCCTTGCGAATGCCGGTGGCGTGATCGTGTCCTACTTCGAGTGGGTGCAGGGCAACCAGGCCTACTGGTGGACCGCGGCCGAGGTCGAGGAGCGGCTGGAACAGCGTATGCTCGCCGCGTGGGAGAACGTGCTGGCCGTTGCGGCCCGGCGTGGCCTCAGCTTGCGCGAGGCGGCAACCGTGACCGCTGTTGAGCGCGTGGCGGAAGCCCACCTCACCCGCGGACTCTACCCCTAAGCCCGGAGTCTAAGCCCGGAGCCTAGGCACAGGTACAGCAAAGGGTGCTGCCGCAGATTGCGGCAGCACCCTTTTATCGAGGTGAGTGCGCAGGAACTACTCCGGCACCACCAGGGCCGGCGAATCCTGCTCAAGCGTCTCGCCGCGGAAGAATCCCGGGTTCCGCCGGTAGAACAGCAGCATCGCCACCAGGCCCAGCGCGATGATGCCCACGCCGATGATGAACACCAGCCCGATCCCGAAGACCTCCGAGCCGCTGCCGAATGCCGGATCCCAGCTGTCCACCGCCGTCTGGAGGAAGACGACCACCAGTGCCAGACCGCCGAGCAGCGGGAACAGGAACCGGAACAGGAAGCTGCGCGCGTTCACGAACGCAGTCCGGCGGAAATACCAGACGCAGGCCAGCGCGGTCAGTCCGTAGTAGAAGCAGATCATCAGGCCCAGCGCCATGATCGTGTCGTTGAGGACGTTGTCGCTGACAAAGCGCATCAGCGTGTAGAAGCCCGCCGATACGGCACCGGCCACCACAGTGGCGTACACCGGCGACTGGAAACGCGGGTTGATCCTCGCGAACCGCTCCGGCAGGGCCTTGTAGTAGCCCATGGCCAGCAAGCTGCGGGCGGGGGAGATCATGGTGGACTGCAGCGAGGACGCGCAGCTGGAGAGCACGGCCAGCGAGAGCAGGATGGCGAAGGGTCCCATGACCGGGCCGGCGATGGCCGTGAAGACGTTCTCGGAGATGTCCGGATTGTTCAGCCCCAGTCCGGTGTCCCCGATGCCGGCGAACATGATGGTCGCAACGGAGCCCAGCAGGTAGATGACCAGAACGGCGACGGCGGTAACCGCGGCGGCGATGCCGGAGGTTCGCTTGCCGTTGGTGGTTTCCTCGTTCATGGTCAGGCAGACGTCCCAGCCCCAGAAGGCGAAGATGGACAGCGACAGGCCGGCGGCGAAGGCGGAGAAGCTCTCGATGCCGAACGGGTTGAACCACTCCCAGTCGAACGCCAGCGGCTGCGCCTCCGGGACGGTGCCGATCTTGGCCAGCGCGCCGAGCACAAACCAGGCCAGCACGCCCAGCTGGAAGATCACCAGTACGTACTGCACGGTCTTGGTGGTCTTCATGCCGCGGCACGAAACCCACACCGCCAGCGCCACAAACACCAGGCAGGTCAGCACGTTGACTACCTTGTTCGCGGCCAGATCGGCAATGGCCTGGGAACCGGTGAGCTGGGAGAGGAAGAGGTAGAAGAAGTCCACCGCCACGCCGGCCAGGTTGGAGAGCACAATGATGTTCGCGGCGAGCAGCCCCCAGCCGCCCATCCAGCCCACAAACGGTCCGAACGCCTTGGTCACCCAGGTGAACGTGGTGCCGCTGTCCGGCGAGTCCGCATTCAGCTCGCGGTAGCCCAGCGCCACCAGGAACATCGGCACGAAACCAACAATGAAGATGGCCGGCAGATAGGTGCCGATGGCCTGCACAGTGGGACCCAGCGTGGAGGTCAGCACGTAGGCCGGGGCGATGGTGGAAATACCAATAACGACGACGGCGAGCAGGCCGAGCTGTCCGCTGGCGAGCCCCTTGCCGGTCCGGGCCGCCGGGGCGGTGCGTGTTGTCTGGCTCATGTCATGGCCTTTCGGGAAGTGCGGGGCTGCTGCTGCGTGATGCAGTGGATGCCGCCGCCGCGGGCAAAGAGTTCGCGGGCATCCACGCCGACAACGCGGCGGCCGGGATAGACGTCGGCGAGAATGGCCAGCGCCTTTTCATCCGACGGGTCCGCGAAGGTGCAGGCGATGACGCCGCCGTTGACCACCAGATGGTTGACGTAGCTGTAGTCCACGAAGTCCTCGTCGTCCCGCAGCGTTTCCGGCGCGGGCACCTCGACGATGTTCCAGCTCCGGCCGGCGGCATCGGTGGTGCCGTGGAGGAACGCGATGATCTCGCGGCTGACCTCATAGTCCGGATGCTCCGGGTTGTTCTGCGCGTGGACCAGCAGCGTCCCGGGGGAGGGGATCGCGGCCACGATGTCCACATGGCCGCGCGTGCCGTAGCGCTGGGAATCGCGGGTCAGCCCGCGCGGCAGCCAGATGACCTTGGTGGCGCCGATGGTACGGGCCAGCTCGGCCTCGATCTGCGCCTTGGTGGCCCCGGGATTCCGGCCCGGGTCCAGCTGGACGGTCTCGGTGACCAGGACGGTGCCTTCGCCGTCCACTTGGATCCCGCCGCCCTCGTTGACCAGCGCGGAGGAAATACGTTCGACGCCGGCCAGTTCGGCCACGCGGGCGGCGATCTTTTCGTCCTTGTCCCAGCTGGCCCAGTCCTGCTGGCCCCAGCCATTGAACACCCAGTCGACCGCAGCCAGCCCGCCGTCGTCGTTCGTGACGAAGGTGGGGCCGATGTCCCTCATCCACGCGTCGTTCAGCGGGGCCGAGACCGTTTCGACGGCGGGGGAGAGGTAGTCCCGCGCGGTGGCGGTGTCGGCCGGGTCCACCACCATGGTGACCGGTTCAAACTCGGCGGCGGCGTTGGCAACGGCCGCCCAGGTGGAGCGGGCGGCATGGGCCTGTTCCTCGGTGTCGCCCAGCGTGTAGCCGCCGGGCGGGAACGCCATCCAGATGCGGGACTGTTCGGCCGTTTCGGCGGGCATCTTCCAGGCCATGGTCAGGCCACCGTTCCTGCGGTGGCTGCTGCCACGGATCCTGCTGCCGGCTGCGCCGAGCCAGGCGTGCCGAAGGGCTGGTCCGGACGGACCGGTTCCGTCAGCCGGGCGTAGGTGTCCGGGCGGCGGGTGGTCAGGAACGGGAAGAGCGTCAGCCAGTCCTTGCGCTGGTCCAGGTCGAGGTCCGCCACCAGCACGGCCGACTCGTCCCGCGGAGCCTGCACCAGAATGCGGCCGTAGGGATCGGAGATGAAGGAGGAGCCGTAGAAGGTGTTGGTGCCCTCGTTGCCCCAGCGGTTCGGGGCCACCATGAACAGGCCGTTGGCGATGCCGTTGCCCACGATGACCTGCTGCCAGAGCGGCTGGGTGTCGAAGTCCGGGTGGTCCGGCTCCGAGCCGATGGCCGTCGGGTAGACCAAGAGTTCCGCGCCGCCGAGGGAGTACATCCGCGCGAGTTCGGGGAACCACTCGTCCCAGCAGGTCGGCATGCCCAGCCGGAGACCGCCCAGTTCCGCCGGCTCGTGCACTGTGTAGGCGTCCTCGCCGGCGGGCCCCTGGCGGAAATACTTGTCTTCGTAGTAGCCGGCAGTGACCGGAATGTGGAGTTTGTGGGTGGTGGCCAGCAGCTCACCCTGCGGCGAGACCAGGATCGCGGTGTTCAGGCCGAGCTCGTCGGCCGGGTCATCGGCGCGCTGGTACAGCGAGGCGTGCACGCACACGTTGTTGGCGCGGGCAGCCTCGGCGGCGAAGGTGAAGGTGGGGCCGGTCAGGAGGTCTTCGGCCAGTTCCGCGGCGCGGCCTTCGGGCAACTTGTCCGCCGGGTACTTGGACAACGTGAGTTCAGGCAGGAAAACGACGGCGGCGCCGAGGGCTGCCGCACGCGCGATCCCTTCGGCGAGCTCGGCTTTTGTCTGCTCCGGGTCGGCATGCCAGCGGTGCTGGACCAGGCCGACGCGCAGCGGAGTGCGGTCGCTCCGCTCGGTACGGGCAAAGGAGACAGGCGGATCCAGTTGAGTCAGTTCAATCATTGGGAGAAACACTTCCGTGGGATGCGGGTCACATCAAATGAATTTGATTCATTTATTATGCAGGTGTGAGCCGCCCAACACAAGAGCAAAATGAATCCCGTTCGTTATTCATCTGGCCGCGGATCAAATAGCATGGGTCAGCCCTTGCCGCGGAAGACGGTGTTTTGCCAGTCCTTGTGGGCTGTCTTGTCACGGCTGAGCATGACGTGTTTGGTGTTGGTGTAGTCCTCGAGCGAGTAGGCGGACATGTCTTTGCCGAAGCCGGACGCCTTGTAGCCGCCGTGGGGCATTTCGGAGACGATCGGGATGTGGTCGTTGATCCAGACGCAGCCGGCCTGGATTTCGGCGCTGGCGCGCAGGGAGCGGTTCAGGTCGTTGGTCCAGGCGGAGGCGGCGAGGCCGTACGGGGTGTCGTTGGCCAGGGCGAGGGCTTCGTCGTCGCTGTCGAAGGGCAGCGCGGTGAGCACGGGACCGAAGACCTCCTCCTGCACGATTTCGGAATCCTGCGCGGCACCGGCCACGAGCGTGGGTCGGTAGTAGGCGCCGGCGGCAAGGTCGCCGCCGGGCGCGTGGCCGCCGGCGAGGATGGTGGCGCCGTCGGCGCGGGCGCGGTCGACGAAGCCGGCGACCTTGTCGCGGTGGGCGTGGCTGATCAGCGAGCCGAGGTCCGTGGCGTCGTCGGTGGGGTCGCCGAGGATCACCTGGTCCATGAGTTCGGCGACGCGGGCGGTGAAGGCGTCGAAGAGCGGGCGCTGGATGTAGGCGCGGGTGGCGGCGGTGCAGTCCTGGCCGGCGTTGATGATAGCTGCGGCGACGGCGCCGTGGGCGGCGGCTTCGACGTCGGCGTCGTCGAAGACCACGAACGGGGCCTTGCCGCCGAGTTCCAGGTGCACGCGTTTGGCGGTTTCGCTGGCCAGGGCCATGATCTTGCGTCCGACGGCGGTGGAGCCAGTGAAGGAGGTCATGGCCACATCGGGGTGCCTGACCAGGTGTTCGCCGGCCACGGCTCCGGTGCCGGTAACGATGTTGATCACGCCGTCCGGGATGCCCGCGGCGGTGGCGGCTTCGGCGAAGAGCAGGGCGGTGCCGGGGGTGAGTTCGGAGGGTTTGAGCACGATGGTGTTGCCGGCGGCGATGGCGGGCAGGATTTTCCAGCCGGCCATCTGGAAGGGGTAGTTCCAGGGGGCGATGGAGCCGATCACGCCGACAGGTTCGCGGCGGATCAGCGACGTGCCGCCCGCGCCGTATTCGCCGGCGGCCAGGCCCTGCAACTGCCGGGCGGCGCCGGCGAAGAAGGAGACGTTGTCGATGGTGCCCGGGACGTCGAACTCCGTGGCCAGGCGGATGGCCTTGCCGGTCTGGGCAGTTTCGACGGCCGCTATTTCCTCCGCGCGGCGGCCCAGCTCGGCGGCGAGGGCGAGCAGGGCGTCGGAGCGCTCGGCCGGGGTGCAGCGCGACCACGTGCCGAAGGCGCGCGTGGCGGCGGCGACCGCGTCGTCGACGTCGTTCGTAGTCGCGTAGCGGATGGTCTCGGCGGGCTCGCCGGTGGCGGGGTTGATCCGTTTGGCCTCGTCGCCGCGGCCTTCGCGGTACCGGCCGTCAATAAACTGGTGCATTGGTCCTCCTGGTGCAGGGAAGCTGGTGAGGGCGGGGGTGTAGTGGTGGAGTTGGTGGGCGTGGGCCGTGGCGGTGGCGCGGGTCAGGAATCGAAGCCCATTCCGACGGCGTCCATCAGTTTCAGCCAATGGCCGCGCCTGCCTTGGCGGCGGTCCGCGCGGATCATGGCGGCCGTGGTGATTTTGACGCCGAGCCAGGCGAGCGGCTCGGGCGGGAACGGGAGCGGCTTCTTGGCCACCAACTGCAGCCGGGTGCGTTCTGTCGGTCTGCCGGCGAGCAGGTCCAGCAGCACATTCGCCCCGAAACGGGTGGCGCCCACACCCAGCCCCGTGTAACCGGCGGCGTAGGCAACCCGGCCGGCGTATGCCGTCGTAAAGAAGGAGAAGAAGCGGCTGCACGTGTCGATGGCGCCGCCCCACTTGTGCGTGAACTTCACCGACTCCAGCTGCGGGAACGTGGCGTAGAAGTGGGTGGCCAGGCGGGCGAAGGTCTCCTCGCGCTGGTCGTATTCGGCCTTCACTCGCCGGCCGTAGTGGTAGACCGCGTCGTAGCCGCCGAAGAGGATGCGCTGGTGCCCCTGCGGGTCGGTGGCCAGCCGGTAGTAGTGGAAGCGGTTGTTCAGATCGCTCAGTCCCTGCCGGTTGTGCCAGCCGATGGCCCGCAGCTGTTCGGGCGTCAGCGGTTCGGTCATCAGGACGTAGTCGTAGACCGGCACGGTGTGCAGCCGCGTGCGCTTGAGCAGGGAGGGGAACACATTGGTGGCCAGCGCGACCTTCGCCGAGGTGACCGTGCCGCCGTCGGTAGTTAACCGGACCGGACCACTGCCACCTTTCGCGGCACTGATCCCGCGGACCGGTGTGTGCTCGTAAATTTCGACGCCGGAGGCCAGGCAGGCGCGCTGCAATCCCCACGCAAGGCGGGCCGGGTGGAGCATGGCCGTGCTCTTCTTGTCCCAGAGGCCGGCGCGGTAGAGCGGGGAGTTCAGTTCCTTGCGGACGGCGTCCCGGTCCAGGAACACCACGTCCGGATCCTTGCCCTCGTCCTCGCGCAGCCATTCCACCTGGTGGTCCTCGGTGGCGACGCTGAGCGTGCCCGTCCATTCGAAGCCGCAGTCGATTCCGTACTTCTCCACGGCGTCAGCGATCTGCTGCAGGTTCTCCAGGCCGAGTTCCTGAAGGCGTGCGGTTTCCTGTGGCAGGTGCTTCTCGCCGTTGGCCTCGCCGTGCGTCAGGCTGGCCTCGCAGAAACCGCCGTTGCGCCCGGATGCCGCCCAGCCGATCCGCTTGCCTTCCAACAGCACCACGCGCCGGTCCGGGTCCCGTTCCTTGGCCATCAGCGCCGTCCACAACCCGGTATAGCCGCCGCCGACGACGGCCAGATCCGTGGCGGTATCCCCGTCCAGCGGCGGGAGCGGGTCCGGCCGGGCCGGATCGTCGAGCCAGTACGGAGTGGTGGAAGCACCGGCCAGCGCCGCTTGGATTCGGGATTGCGAGATGCAGTGTTCGGCGTCGTCGTAGGTGGTGGGCCGGCTCATGCCTTCGCCTCCTGTGGCTGTCCGGTGTAGACCGGGACGCCCGCGAGCATGGTGAAGTCCGTGCCGACGGTGTGCAGCTCGCCCGGGTCCAGCCGGAAGGGATCCGCGTTCAGCACCACAAGATCGGCGGCCTTGCCCACCGCGATGGCACCGCCGTCGTCGTTGCGGTTCAGCCACGCCGAGCCGGCTGTGTAGGACGAGAGGGCGGTCTGCAGGGAAATGGCCTGTTCCGGCAGCAGGGGCGGTGCGTCCGGGTAGGCGGGGTAGGTGCGGTTCACTGCCACATGGATGGCCTGCCAAGGATCGGGCGTGGACACCGGCCAGTCCGAGCCCATGGCCATGGTGGCCCCGGCGGCCAGCAGCGAGCCGAAGGGATACTGCCAGGCGGCGCGTTCCGCACCGATGAGCGGCACGGTCAGCTGCAGCATCTGGTCGTCGTTGCACGCCCAGAGCGCCTGGGCGTTGACGGTCACGTCGAGGGCGGCGAAACGGGCGATGTCCTCCGGGTGGATGATCTGCAGGTGCGCCATGTGGTGGCGTCCGCGGGTGTGCGGGTTGCTGCGGCGTGCGTGCTCGACGGCGTCGAGGCCGTCCCGGACGGCGCGGTCGCCGATCACGTGCAGGTGCAGGTCGAATCCGGCCGCATCCAGGGCAACCGCGGTCTCGGTCAGCACGTCCTTGGGCAGGTACAGCAGCCCCCGGTCGTCCCCGTCCGCGTCCTGGTCCGCGGCGCCGTGGCCGGCGCTGTCGCCGCTGCCATCCCAGCCGTCCGGGTTTCCGCAGCGGCAGGGACGCAGATAGGGATCCAGCATTGCGGCTGTGCGGTTCTCGGGCACACCGTCCACCATGATCTTGGCGCTCGTGGTGACGAATCCGGCGGCACTGTTGGCCCGGCGTCGTTCTTCGAAGTCGGCAAGCAGTTCGGCGATGTTGTCCGAAGTGGTGGTGCGCGGCACCCAGAGCGCACCGGTTGCCCTGCCGGTCAGCAGGCCGCGGCCGGCCAGAGTGCGGTAGGCACTGCTGGCGTCCGGGTAGCCCGCGTAGCTGCCGAGGATCGCTTCCTGCCAGCCGGTCACGCCGACCGAATGCAGGTAGCGCTGGGCCTCCAGCAGACCGCCGCAGAGATCCTCGTCCGTCAGCGGCGGGAGGTACTTGTTGACCAGGTCCATCGCGCCCTCGTGCAGCGTACCGGTAGGGAAGCCGTCCGTGCCGCGTTCGGTCCAGCCGTCCGCTGGGTCCGGCGTTGCCGCATCCACCCCGGCGAGTTCCAGCGCGCGGGTATTGACCCAGGCACTGTGGTGGTCAGCGTTGATGAGGTAGACCGGCCGGTCCGGCACGATTCCGTCCAGCAGCTCGCGCGTGGGGTAGCCGCCCGGGAAGTCCGCCTTGTGCCAGCCGCCGCCGGTGATCCAAGGCTTCTCGGTTGAGGCAGCGTAGGTGCCGACGCAGGCCAGAACGGCGTCCAGCCCGGAGATGTCGGAGAGATCGCAGCCGAGCCGCTCGACGCCGCCATAGACGGCGTGGACATGCGTGTCCGTGAAGCCAGGCGTGAGGAGCCGGCCGGCGAGGTCTACCGTTTCCGCTGTGGTTCCGGCAGCTTCGCGCACCTGTGCTTCCGTGCCTGCCGCGGTGATCCGGCCGTCGGTGACCGCTACCGCAGTCGCCGTCGGATGGACCTGCTGCCCGTCGAAGATCCGACCGGAGTGGAAGATCCAGTCTGCGCTCACAATGCCTGCTTTCCTGATGCTGCTGTTGATGGGTGTCTCTTATCGAACTGAAAGCAGGCCGAATTGTCAACGGTGTTGACTTCACGATTAGAGTGGGGTCAAAACCGGCCGGCGAAAGGTGAAGGGATGGCGGCGGCAGAAACCGGGATCCAGCGGGAGCGTGCCAAGGGGCTCTCGCGCGAGGTCATCGTCGACGCCTGCCTCCGGCTGGCCGACGAGGAGGGCAGCTCGGCATTGACCTTCCGCCGCATCGGGCGGCTGCTCGGCGCGGATCCGACCGCGCTCTACCGGCACTTCAAGGACAAGGACGAACTGCTGCTGGCCGTCGCAGACCGGCTGATCGGCGAGGCCCTGAAGGACTTCGAACCGGCGCCGTCCTGGCGGGTCACCATCAAGGAGCTCGTGGTGCGCGGCCGCCGGGCCTACCTGGCCCATCCGCAGGTGGCGGCGCTCGCGGCCGTGCGGGTGACCCGGCAGGAGTCGGAGATGCAGTTCGTCGAGACCATGCTCGCCACATTCCGGCGGGCCGGCTTCGGGGTGGAGGACGCCGTGCGGACCTACCGGGCCTGCGCCGACTTCATGCTCGCCTGGACCGGATTCGATGCCGCCCTGAAGTCGCTGGGGGAGAAGTCCGAGGCGGACAACCGGGCGTGGGCCGAGGCCTATGCCCAGGCTCCGGCCGAACGCTTTCCGAACGCAACGGCCTCGGCGGCGGCGATGGCCGGCATCAGCGACGAGGACAACTTCGACTTCGCGCTCGAACTGCTGCTCGATGGCATCGAGGCCCGGCTCCACGCTTGCGGAGTTGCCCGGCCTGACGCTTCGCCGGCCGCTCCACCGGCCAACCGAAAGGAACCGCAACCATGACCGTCAACGGAAACGTCTCGTTCTGGTACGCCGCGGAGGGCATCCCCGCGCCGCGCCCCGCCTTGGCTCAAAGCACGACGGCGGACATTGCCATCGTGGGCGCCGGCTATACCGGGTTGTGGACCGCCTACTACCTGAAGCAAGCGCGGCCCGAGCTGGACGTGGTGGTGTTGGAGAGCCGTTTCTCCGGCTTCGGCGCCTCCGGGCGGAATGGCGGCTGGCTGACCAACAGCATCACCGGCGGCCGGGACCAGTACGTCAAGACCCATGGCCGCGCCGTCGTCGGGCGCTTCCAGCAGTTGCTCAACGAGACGGTGGACGAAGTCATCGCCGTGGCCGGTGCTGAGGGAATCGACGCGCACGTCTACAAGGGCGGGGAGCTCAACGTGGCGCGCAACCATGCCCAGCTTGAACGCCTGCGGGCCTGGGCCCGGGAAGAAGCACTCTGGCCGGAGGCCGGGACGCAGCTGCTCTCTGCCGGCGGGACCGCGGAGCGTGTGAAGATTGCCGGTGCCCTCGGCGGGCTGTGGCAGCCGCACTGCGCGCGGATCCATCCGGCGAAGCTCGCGCGCGGACTGGCGGCCGCCGTCGAACGTTTGGGAGTCAGGCTTTACGAAGGCACCACCGTGACGGAAATAGCGCCGGGTCTGGCCCGGACCGCGCACGGAGATGTCACGGCCAGGTACGTACTCCGGGCCACCGAGGGATTCAGCGCGAATTTGAAGGGCGCGCACCGGGACTGGCTGCCGATGAACTCGTCCATGATCGCTACCGGACCGCTGCCCGAGGCGGTCTGGGCGGAAATCGGCTGGGAGCACCGGGACACCGTGGGCGACATGGCGCACGCCTACATGTATGCCCAGCGCACCGCGGACGGCCGGATCGCGCTCGGCGGCAGGGGAGTGCCGTACCGCTTCGGCTCCCGAACGGACACCGACGGCGCCACGCAGCAGCGGACCATCAAATTGCTGTCCGCGATCCTGCACGACATGTTCCCGGCCGCCCGGGATGCCGCCGTCGACCATGCCTGGGCGGGTGTGCTGGGCGTGCCCCGGGACTGGAAGGCCACCGTGGGCCTCGACCCGGCGACTGGACTCGGCTGGGCCGGTGGCTACGTGGGCACCGGCGTCGCGGCCACCAACCTCGCGGCCCGCACCCTGCGCGACCTGATCCTGGAACCGGACAGCGAGCTGACCACCATGCCGTGGGTCAACCGCAAGGTCCGGCGCTGGGAAATCGAACCGTTGCGCTGGATCGCCGTGCAGGCCATGTACAAGGCGTACTACGCCGCTGACAAGGCGGAGAACCGCAGGCAAGGGCCGACATCGTTTATCGCCAAAGCGGCGGACAAAAGTCTCCGGGCGCTAAGCCAGCGAGTTGACGGGCGACTCCCGCTGGTAGGGTCAAGCCATGACCGAGGGCCTGGGGAAGTTCATGGACGATTTCGCCGCGCTGGTGCAGTTGGCGCAGGCGCGGCAGCAGCGGTTTCCCCGGGGCGAGCAGCTGCTGGACACACTGTCGGAGCACCTCGGGCTGCCTGGGAATGAAGTCCCGGTGGTGGTGGAGGAAATTTCCGCACACCGCTTTGCGGATGTGGACATCCTGCTCGCCGAGCTGGCCGGGCAGGATCCGGAACAGCGGCTGGTCGGCATCGGCGGCGGGGACCAGCGCCACCACTCTTCCCTGAGCGACATGCTGCAGCAGGCCCAGATGTTCCCGCAGTTTCCGCTCGCCCAGCCGGACTACACCAACCTTGCCATCGGCCCCAGCGAGCAGCGCCAGGTGGTGGCCCTGGGGATCCGCCTGATCACCCGTTCCGGTGTTCCCCTCGCCGTGCTGCAGCGGGAAGCAAGCCCCCGTTTCGGCCGGCCGACCGCTCTGTTGGAGGTCCTGTCGCCCGAACCGGGCGCGGCCGCGGAGTTCCTGTCCGTGCTGCGCACCCAGTTGCAGACGCGCAGCGTCCTTAAGGGCCAGGTGGTCTCGCTGACCATGGACGAGTACGGCTCCAGCGGCGCCGGCGTGACCTTCCACGAACGGCCCTCGCTCACGGCCTCGGACGTCATCCTGCCGGAGGGCCTGCTCGAGAAAGTATCAGATCACGCCGTCGGCATGGCTGAGCACCGGGAGCAGCTCGAGGCGCTCGGCCAGCACCTCAAACGGGGCATCCTGCTCTACGGTCCACCCGGTACCGGCAAGACCCACACGGTGCGCTACCTGCTGGGCCGTAGCAATGGAACGACGGCGATCATCCTCTCCGGCGGCTCGCTGGCTTATATCGCCGAGGCGGCCAGAATGGCCCGGGCACTGCAACCGTCGATGGTCATTCTGGAGGACTGCGATCTCATCGCCGAAGACCGCAGTTTTGGCCACGGCCCGCAGCCACTGCTATTCGAAGTGCTGGACGCCATGGACGGGCTCGACGACGACGCGGACGTGGCCTTTATCCTCACCACGAACCGGGTGGACATGCTCGAGCGTGCCCTGGCGCAGCGGCCGGGCCGGGTGGACCTGGCCGTGGAGATTCCCCTGCCGGAAGTTCATGAACGCGCGGCGCTGCTGAAACTTTATGCACGGGAAATCGCCTTCAGCACGGAGGCCATCAGCGTGACCGCGGAACGGACCGCGGGGACAACCGCCTCTTTGGCCAAGGAACTTGTCCGCCGCGCTGTTGTCGCCGCGGCGCTCACGGGAGCCGACGTGACCGACGAGCACCTGTTCTCCGCCGTCGACGACCTGATGGCGGACAGCGCGGTGCTCACCCGCAGCCTGCTCGGCAGCGGCGGAAACCGGCATGGGCTGGACATCGCGGAATGACGGAGAACCGGCTGGGGGAGCGGGTCCGCTCTGACCGCGCTGTTCTCAGGGCGGGAACAGTCGCGCTCGCCGTCCTGCTCGTAGGCTGCGCATCCTCGCCGACGACCACTTACCAGGCGGAGAGCCGTCAGCAGATCACCGTTGACTGGGCGGAGTACCCCGGCCACGCCTACACCGCTGCCGAAGATGTGCTGCAGGCTCCGCCGGCCGAAGAGCTGGAGGCCGTTTCAACGAAGCTGCTCGGCGAGATCGAGGCGCGGCTGACGGGCGAGTTCGGGCTCGCCTGGGAGGACGGACCGGACGACGGCGAGAAATTCTTCGCGCAGGAGGGCAACGGCTACGGCGGCGATTCGCTCTACGTCTCCTTCAACTCGCTGACGCGCGAAAGCCTGGCCGTCCCCGAAGATCCCCGGGGCTGGCACCGGGCCGTGGACATTGTCTCCGAGGTGACCGAGTCGTACGGCCTCGGCAAGCTTGAACTGGGGAACCTGGATCCTGACCTTGCCGAAGAGACAGCCGAGCGCCTCGGCTCGGCTGAGCTGGAAGAACAGTGGCAGTGGTTCGGCGACGCCTACGGCCAATCCCAGTGGGTGGGCCTCACGCTGACCGATGTTCAGCGGGACCCGACCGGCGAGGCCGCCGAGGAGATGAAGGGCAGCATCGAGTACGGCTGGAATCCGCGTTCCATCACCATTTCCTATGGCGCTACCACGATCCGCAATGAAGACCGGGAAAAGTTCCTGGCGGCGCTGGAACCGTTCGAGGGCCTGAACCGCCCGGAAGCGACCACCTCCGACTGACCGGGGATCTCTGACTGACTGGCCAACGACGACGGCGAGCGGCAAATGTTGCCGCACACCGCCGTCGTAAATCCTGGCTAGAGGTGGTTCAGCCCCTCGACCAGGACGGAGCGCAGGATCTGCTCGATCTGGTCGAACTCGGGTTGCCCGATGGTCAGCGGCGGGGCGAGCTGGACCACGGGGTCGCCGCGGTCATCGGCGCGGCAGTAGAGGCCGGCATCGAGCAGCGCATTGGAGAGGAAACCGCGGAGCAAGTGTTCGGATTCCTCGGCGTTGAACGTCTCCTTGGTGGCCTTGTCCTTGACCAGCTCGATGCCGTAGAAGTAGCCCTCGCCGCGGACGTCGCCGACGATCGGCAGGTCCAGCAGTTTCTCGAGCGTGGCGCGGAAGGCCGGGGCGTTCTGCTTCACGTTGGCGTTGAGCCCCTCGCGTTCGAAGATGTCCAGGTTGGCCATGGCGACGGCGGCGGAAACCGGATGCCCGCCGAAGGTATAACCGTGGTAGAACGTGGTGTCACCGTGCTTGAACGGCTCGAACAGCTTGTCCGAGGCGATCATGGCGCCGATGGGGGAGTACCCGCTGGTCAGGCCCTTGGCGCAGGTGATCATGTCCGGAATGTAGCCGAAGTCGTCGCAGGCGAACATCGAACCGATCCGGCCGAACGCGCAGATGACCTCGTCCGAGACCAGCAGGACATCGTACTCGTCGCAGATTTCGCGCACGCGCTGGAAGTAACCCGGGGGCGGTGGGAAGCAGCCGCCGGAATTTTGCACCGGCTCCAGGAAGACCGCGGCAACCGTATCCGGGCCCTCGAATTCGATCGCCTCGCCGATCCGGTCCGCGGCCCAGCGGCCGAAGGCCTCCGGATCTTCCAAGCCCGACGGCGCCCGGTACTGATTTGTGTTCGGCACCCGGAAGGCGCCGGGCACCAATGGTTCGAAGGGTGCCTTCATATCCGGGATGCCGGTGATGGACAGGGCGCCCTGCGGGGTGCCGTGGTAGGCGACGGCGCGGGAGATGACCTTGGTTTTGTTCGGCTTGCCCTTGAGTTTGAAGTACTGCTTGGCCAGCTTCCACGCCGTTTCCACTGCCTCGCCGCCGCCGGTAGTGAAGAAGACCCGGTTCAGGTCGCCCGGAGCGTAGTGCGCCAGCCGCTCCGAGAGATCGATGGCCGCCGGGTGGGCATAGGACCACAGCGGCATGAAGGCGAGTTCCTTCGCCTGCCGGGCAGCGGCCTGCGCCAGTTCTTCACGGCCGTGGCCGACCTGGACCACGAAGAGACCGGACAACCCGTCGATGTATTCGTTGCCCTGGTCGTCGAAGATCAGGTGCCCCTCGCCCCGGCTGATCACCGGGACCGAGCCACCACCGGCCAGATTCGAGTGGCGGGCCATGTGCATCCAGAGGTGGTCGCGCGCGGCTTGCTGGCGGTCGGTGCCGCGGGGTGTTGTATAGGTGCGGGTGGTGGATGTTTGAGTCATCGTGTTCCCCAGTTGTAGGCCTGCTTCCGCAGGGACAGATACATCAATGTTTCGGTGTTCAGGACACCGGGAATGCTGCGGATCTGGTTGACCAGCAGCAGCAGATCGTTGTCGTTTTCGCAGATGATTTCGGCGAGGATGTCGAAGGTGCCGGCGGTAGCCACGCAATAGTCCACTTTGTCCAGGGCGGCCACCTGGTCGGACACCTTCAGCACGTCATTGTTGGCCTTGATGCCCAGCATGGCTTGGCGGGAAAATCCCATCTGCATGGGGTCCGTGACCGCGACAATCTGGACGATACCGCTGTCTATCAGCTTCTGCACCCGCTGGCGGACCGCGGCTTCCGAGAGTCCAACGGCTTTGCCGATGGCAGCGTAGGAGCGCCGGCCGTCTTCCTGCAGTTGTTCGATGATGGCCTTGGACACCGTGTCCACCGGGCCGTGGGCGTGCCCGCTGCCCGTGTGCGTCGATCCGTTGTTGTTCGCAGTGCTCTCGGGCTGGGCCGTCAAAATATCACCACCTCCGGCGGGGGATGCGCCGGGTGGGGACCGGCCGCGTGAATGTTTATGCCATTGAAGCCGCTGGCCGGTCGGCGCGCAAGCCCCTTGGCTACGAAATAAGTTGAGAAAAGAGAATTTGGTGCAGGGATCCGTCGGACAACGAAAAATTTACAACTGAATCCCTTGTCCGGCGCCGCGGGGTCTGGCATGATCTTCGTCACAGTGTCCATCACCTCAGGGAGCCTCACATGCCAAACCGCCTGCCCGACGATCCCCGACTCCGCCGCTTGGTCGGCGCGCAGCTGTCCCGCCGGAACATCCTGATGGGCGCGGGTGGCTTAAGCCTCGCCGGACTGCTGGCCGCGTGCGGCACCGGCGGTACCGGCACGGCGTCGAACGGCCAAGCCGGAGAGGCGGCGGCGGCGGAAGATCTTTCGGCGTCGGAAAAGGAGGTCAATTGGGCCAACTGGACGCTCTACCTCGACTATGACGACAAGTCCCAGAGCTATCCGTCCCTGGAAGCCTTCACCGCCGCCACCGGGATCGCGGCGAACTATTCCGAAGACATTGACGGCAACGACACTTACTTCGGGAAGGTCCAGGCGCAGTTGGCGGCCGGCCAGGACATTGGGCAGGACATCATCACCTTGACGGACTGGATGGCGGCGCGGTTGATCCGCCTCGGCTACACGCAGGAACTGGATCATGCCAACATTCCGAACGCTGCTAACTTGCTCCAGACCCTGAAGAACGTCGACTTCGACCCCGGCCGGAAGAACTCGCTGACCTGGCAGTCCGGATTCGCCGGCATCGCCTGGAACAAGGAAGCAGTGCCCGGTGGCCTCAAGACTGTCTCCGATCTGTGGAAGCCGGAGCTCAAGGGCCGCGTGGAGGTGCTGGATGAGATGCGCGACACGATGGGCCTGATGATGCTGGAGAACGGCGTCGACATTTCCGCTGACTGGGGTGCGGATGAATTCTCGAACGCACTGGATGACCTGACGAAGCGGATTTCGGACGGCCAGATCCGCCAGGTGAAGGGCAACTCCTACAAGGAGGATCTGATCTCCGGCGACGCACTTGCCGTGATCTGCTGGTCCGGCGACATCACGCAGTTGAACTTCGAGAACGGCGACAAGTGGGAGTTCGCCCTCCCCGATGCAGGCGGGACGCTGTGGTCGGACAACCTGATGGTTCCCATCGGAGCGACGCACAAAGCGAATGCGGAAGCCCTGATGGACTTCTACTACGACCCGGAGAATGCGGCGACGGTGGCAGCCTACGTGAACTACATCTGCCCGGTCCAAGGCGCCCGGGAAGCGATGGAGAAGATCGATCCGGAACTGGTGGAGAACCCCCTGATCTTCCCCAGCGACGACTATCTGGCGAAGGCACATGTGTTCCGCTCGCTCAGCGCTGACGAGGAAACCGACTTCACCAACCGATTCCAGAAAGCGATCGGCAACTAATGACGATGGTTCAGACCAAACCGGAAAAGCACGACGCCGGCGCCGAGAACCAGGGTGCCGACCTGCGGCTCGCTGCCATCACCAAACGGTTCGGCGGCTTCCTGGCCGTGGACAACCTGGATCTGGAAATCCCGGCCGGATCCTTCTTCGCGCTGCTGGGCCCGTCCGGTTGCGGAAAGACCACCACCCTGCGGATGATCGCGGGCCTGGAGCAGCCGACGTCGGGAAGCCTCAGCATCGGCGGCAAAGGCATCACCGGAACCAGCGCCCATGAGCGGCCGGTCAACACGGTGTTCCAGAACTATGCGCTCTTTCCGCACATGAGCGTGCTGGACAACGTGGCTTTCGGGCTCAAGCGCCGGAAAATCCGGGACCACCAGGCCAGGGCCAAACAGGCATTGGAGCTGGTCGAACTGGCGCACCTTTCGGCCCGGCGGCCGGCGCAGCTGTCCGGCGGGCAGCAGCAACGGGTCGCCCTGGCCCGGGCGATCGTGAACGAGCCCGCGCTGCTCCTGCTGGATGAACCGCTGGGGGCGCTGGACATGAAGCTGCGCCGGCAGATGCAGGTGGAGCTGAAACGGATCCAGACCGATGTCGGCCTGACCTTTGTCCATGTCACCCACGACCAGGAGGAGGCCATGACCATGGCGGACACCGTGGCAGTGATGAACCAGGGCCAGGTGGAGCAGCTGGGCGCGCCGCGCGAGCTCTACGAACTGCCGCGGACCGCTTTTGTGGCGAACTTCCTCGGCAAGTCCAACCTGGTGGCGGGTGAAATTATCGAGGACCGCGGCGACGCCGTCGTTATTAATGCCGGCGGAAACCGGTTGGCCGTGCGCAAGGACCGCTCCACCACGCACCACGGCAAGGCGCTGATCGGGATCCGGCCGGAGAAGCTGCGGATGATGTGGCCCGCCGAAGCTCCCGCCGACGGGTCGAACATCCTGCGGGGCCGCGTACTGGACTCTTCCTTCACCGGGGTCAGCACCGAGTACCTCGTGGAGGTGGCGGGGATCGGGCCGGTGGGTGTGTTCAGCCAGAATCACGGCCAGCAATTGGCGGCTCCCGGCGATGACGTTGTGCTGACCTGGGATACCGCGCATGCCTTCGGCCTGGACGGCGATGAAGACACCCAGGCCGGGGCCAGGGAAGCGGAAGCGGCGGCGACATGAGTTTGTTGACGGCCCCGCGCGGCACCAAGTCCAAGCCGGAGGAGACGCGCAGTGCGTCGGAGATCCGGGCGGACAAGCGCCGCGGACGAGTGGGCTATCTGCTGATCCTGCCCGGCTTCATCTTCATGCTGCTCTTCTTCGTGCTGCCGGTTTTCTCCCTGCTGGCCACCTCGCTCTACACCAAGCCTCCCGGCGCGGATATCGGCCAGTTTGCGCCGGCGCTGCAGTTCAGCAACTACAGCGCAGTGCTAAGCAGCTATTGGCCGGAACTGGTCCGATCCTTCGCGTTTGCGCTGATTGCCACGGTGGCGGCGCTGGCGATCGGGTACCCCATGGCGTACCTGGTGGCAGTGCGGCTGCGCGGCAGGAAACTGCTCCAAGGCATCCTGCTGGTGCTGATTATCGCGCCGTTCTTTACCAGCTTCATCCTGCGGACCCAGGCCTGGAAGCAGATCCTGGCGGACGAGGGACCGGTGGTTGCGGTGCTGCGGGCAGTGGCTCTGCTGCCAGAGGACGGGCGGCTGACCGCCACGGCCTTCGCCGTCGTCTGCGGCCTGACCTATAACTTCCTGCCGTTCATGACGCTGCCGATCTACGCCAACCTGGAGCGGCTGGACACCCGGCTGATCGAAGCGGGCGGCGATCTGTATGCCAACTCCTTCACTACGTTCCGCACGGTCACGCTGCCGCTGTCGATGCCGGGCGTCATCGCCGGCACGCTGCTGACCTTCATCCCGGCCTCGGGCGACTACATCAACGCGGCGCTGCTGGGCAATAACCAGAACACCACCATGATCGGGCAGGTCATCGATTCGAGGTTCTTCCGCGTGGTGGACTACCCGGGCGCCTCGGCCCTGTCCTTCGTGCTGATGCTGGCCATCCTGTTCCTGGTGATCCTGTATGTCCGCCGTTTCGGTACCAAAGAGCTGCTCTAAGGAGGCCTCATGAGAAGAAGAATCAGCCCATGGCTGGTACCGGTTTTCGGCGGACTGGCCTTCCTGTTCCTGCTGGTCCCCATTGCCTACGTGTTCGCCTTTTCGTTCAACGACGCCGGCCGGACCAACCTCACCTGGCGCGGCTTCACGCTGGATAACTGGCGCAATCCCTGCGGTGCACCGGCGGTATGCGAGGCGCTGGCCAACAGCCTGCAGATCAGCTCGATTGTCACCATCATCGCCACCATCCTGGGCACGGCCATCGCCATTGGACTGGTGCGTTACCGGTTCAAGTTCAATGCCACGGCCAACATGCTGATCTTCCTGCCGCTGGCGACGCCGGAAGTGGTGCTCGGCGCATCACTGCTGGCCCAGTTCCTGAACATCGGTGTGGATCTGGGGGTGGGGACGATCATCATCGCCCACAGTATGTTCTGCATTTCCTTTGTGGTGGTTGCGGTGAAGGCCCGTGTGGCTAGTCTGGACCCCAAGCTGGAGGAAGCCGCGGCGGACCTGTACGCGTCGCCGATTCAGGCCTTCTGGCGGGTCACTTTCCCGCTGCTGCTGCCGGGCATCGTGGCGGCGGCGCTGCTGGCCTTCGCCATGAGTTTCGACGACTTCATCATCACCAACTTCAACTCAGGCAACGTGGACACGTTCCCGAAGTTCATCTACGTCGCCGCAACCCGTGGCATTCCGGCACAGGCGAACGTGATCGGTTCGGCCATGTTCATCATCGCGCTGCTGATTGTGATCGGCGGGCAGATCCTGTCCAACCGGCGGGCGAAGCTGCTGGCCGCCCGCTGAGTTACCCGGCGGTGCTGGCGGCGTCAGCCCATTCCCGACGCTGGGCGTCCAGCCCGGAGATGAGACCGTCGAGCCCCAGTCGGAAGGCCGCGTCGGCGGGAGCTCCGTCCGCCGGCAGCTGGCGCGCCCGCACAGCGGAGGTGAAGTGCGGGCTGGAATCGGCCAGCTCCCCGGTTTCGAAAATGTCCTCCGGGGCGGCCACGTCGAAGGCGGAGCCGAAGATGAAGGACTCCAGTGCAACGATCGCCGGGACCACCAAAGGCTCGGGCCAGCCGGCGTCGAGAAAGCCGCGGGTGAGTTCCTCGTACATCTGCAGGGTGCGCGGTGCGCCGGTTACTGGCAGCACGGCGATGACCGGAATCAGCGGGGAGTGCTGGGTGAAAACGTCGCGGTAGGACCAGGCCCAGTTGCGCACTGCCTCGGGCCAGGGCAGCGTGCCGAAGCCGCTGACGTCCACGCGGTTTATCAGATGGTCCTGCAGGAGCAGGAGGACATCGTGCTTGGACTTCACGTGGTTGTACAGCGCAGACGGCGCAACGCCCAGGCGCCGGGCAAGGGCTGACATGGTCAGGGCGTCATAGCCGCTGGCCTCGATCAGCTTCAGGGCCGCCGACGTGATGAGCTCCTTGGACAGGACCTTCTGTGCCGGGCGTCCGGCAGAGCGGTGCGTCCCCGATGCTGAAACCGCGATGGCGGGCCTCCTTGTGGCTCGTTTCCTCAACGGCCCGTACGGGCCGCTAAAAATATCCTACGTTCCGCTTCCCATCCGTCCGGCCACCGGTTACAGTTAAAGTAAATGAACGTTATTCATTTATGTCGGACACACACGGGAGTGAAAGAGTGAACACCATGGAACGCGACGTCGTCATTATCGGCGCAGGGCCCTCCGGGCTGACGGCCGCCTGGGAGCTGAAGAAGGCCGGTCTGAGCGTTGCCGTGCTGGAAGCCCGCGACCGCGTCGGCGGCCGCACCTGGACGGACACCATCGACGGGGCAATGCTGGAAATCGGCGGCCAGTGGGTCTCGCCGGACCAGACTGCGCTGCTGGGGCTGCTGGACGAACTCGGCCTGGAAACGTTCCCGCGCTACCGCCACGGTGAATCCATTTACATTGGTCCGGACGCTAAGCGGAAGCGCTACACGGGCGAGCTGTTCCCGGTCAGCGAGCGGACGCAGGCCGAAATGAACCGCCTGATCGGCATCCTGGACACGCTCGCCGCGGAGGCCGGTCCCGACGCGCCGTGGACCCACCCGATGGCGCGCGAACTGGACACCATTTCCTTCCACCACTGGCTCCGCAAGCAGTCCAGCGACGAGGACGCCTGCAACAACATCGGCCTCTTCATCGCCGGCGGCATGCTGACCAAGCCCGCGCACTCCTTCTCCGCGCTGCAGGCCGTGCTGATGGCCGCCTCCGCCGGATCCTTCAGCAACCTGGTCGATGACAACTTCATCCTGGACAAGCGCGTCATCGGCGGCATGCAGCAGGTGTCGGAACGCCTCGCCGCAAAGCTGGGGGACGACGTCGTGCTCAACAGCCCGGTGCGCACGCTGCGGTGGGCGGGGCAGGCGCCGGACGCCGCCACCGCCATCGCTGCCGCGGATTCAATGCACGACGGCGTGACCGCCATTTCGGATTCCGTCACGGTGCGTGCCCGCTTCGCCATCATGGCTGTGCCGCCGAACCTGTACTCGCGGGTCTCCTTTGAGCCGCCGCTGCCGCGCCGCCAGCACCAGATGCACCAGCACCAGTCGCTGGGCCTGGTCATCAAGATCCATGCCGTCTATGAGACGCCGTTCTGGCGTGAAGACGGCCTCTCCGGCACCTGTTTCAGCCCGGCCTCCGTGGTGCAGGAAGTCTACGACAACACGAACTACCAGGATCCGCGCGGCACCTTGGTCGGCTTCATCTCCGATGAAAAGGCCGATGCCATGTTCGAGCTCAGCGCGGAGGACCGCAAGGCCGCTGTGCTGGGTGCGGTGGCGGAATACCTTGGTCCGAAGGCGCTGGATCCCGTGGTCTACTACGAATCCGACTGGGGTTCGGAGGAATGGACCCGCGGAGCCTATGCGGCCAGCTACGACCTGGGCGGGCTGCACCGTTACGGCAAAGACCAGCTCACGCCGGTCGGCCCGATCTACTGGTCCTGCTCGGATTTGGCGGCCGAGGGCTACCAGCATGTGGACGGGGCCGTGAGGATGGGACAGCAAACCGCCGCCCGGATTCTCGGCGCCGCTGCCGGTGCCGGGGAGCCTGCCGGGACCGCGCGCCACGGGGCGTGAGCAGCATGCGCAGGTACGTCGTCGGTTACACGGCCACCGAGAACGGGAGGGACGCGGTCAATCTGGCCGTGGCCCTGGCCCGCAGCCAGCAGGCCTCGCTGGACCTGGTCATGGTCCAATCGCCGGACTCGCCCTATGCCGGCACCTACCCGCCGTCGGACCGGGGCTACGAACGGATTCTTGCGGAGCAGCTCGATCAGTGGCTGGCAGAGGGCTTGGCGCTGGTGCCCCATGACGTGACAGCGAAGGCCCATGTGCTCCAGGCCGAGTCAACCGCCGAGGGCCTGATCGAGGCCGCGCGCGAGTTCTCCGCCGCGGTGATCGTGGTGGGCGCCGCCCGCAGAAGTCTGCTGCGCCGGTTCAGCATCGGGAGCGTCGCCTCGGCGCTGCTGCACGCCGCCGACGTGCCGGTGGCACTGGCGCCCAAGGGCTACCAGCGGCAGGAACCGATCACGCGCCTGACCTGCGGGATCGGAACCAGGCCCGGCGCCGACGACGTTCTGCAGGCAGCGGTAGGGGCGGCATCGTGGCGGTCGCTGCCGTTGCGGCTGGTGTCCCTGGTGGCCTTGGACCCGGATAATCCGGAAGCCGTCCGGGCCGCGGAAGCGAACATGGCCGAGCGTTTTGCCGCGGCTGCAGCACAGCTCCCGGGCAAGGTGACCCGGACCGTTGCCCCCGGCAAGACCATCGAGGATGCCATCGAAGGACTGGACTGGGACGAGGGCGAGCTGATGATGATCGGCTCCAGCCGGCTGGCCCGGAACAACCGCCTGTTCCTGGGGGCCACGGCCAACAAGGTGCTCCGGGCACTGCCGGTGCCGATGGTCGTCGTGCCGCGCAACTACCGGTCGGACCGGGCTGCACTGGCGGACACAAACAAGGATGGCTAGCCATGAGTGAATCTACCGGCACCCGTAGGGCATCCGGGCTGAGCCGCAAGGGCCTGCAGGGCGGCTCGGTCGGGCTGCTTGGCGCCGTCGTTATTGGGGTTTCCTGCATCGCCCCGGCCTACACGTTGACCGCATCGCTGGGCCCTACCATTGCCGAGGTGGGGGTGCAGTTGCCGGCGATTTTCCTGGTCGGCTTCATCCCGATGCTCCTGGTGGCGCTGGGCTACCGGGAACTGAACAACGCGATGCCGGATTCCGGCACCTCGTTCACGTGGGCCACCCGCGCCTTCGGGCCGTGGGTGGGCTGGATGGGCGGCTGGGGGCTGGTCGCGGCGACGATCATCGTGCTCTCGAACCTGGCCGCCGTTGCGGTGGAGTTCTTCTACCTGATGCTGGCGCAGGTCACCGGGAATGCTTCGCTGGCTGCGCTGGCCGAGAACGTTCCGCTGAACATCGCCACCACCCTGGTGTTCATCGCGCTGGCGTGCTGGGTGTCGTACCGCGGCATGGAAACCACCAAGAAGCTGCAGTACATCCTGGTCGGCTTCCAGTTGCTGGTGCTCGCCTGGTTCGCCGTCGCTGCCTTTGTCCATGTGGGCAACGGGACGGCCTTCGACGCATCGGCCATCAGCGCCGAGTGGTTCAATCCGTTCGCGGTGGATTCGTTCTCGACCTTCGCGGCCGGCGTCTCGCTGTCCATCTTCATCTACTGGGGCTGGGACGTCACCCTGACCATGAACGAGGAGACCAAGGACCCGGAGAAAACCCCTGGCCGCGCCGCTGCCGCCACCATTTTCGTGATCGTGGTGCTCTACATGCTCATGGCGCTGGCCGTGCTGAGCTACGCCGGGATCGGAACCGAGGGTCTCGGCGCCGGCAACCCGGAGAACCAGGAAAGCATCTTTGCCGCCCTGGCGGGACCGGTGATGGGACCGTTTGCCATCCTGATGTCACTCGCCGTGCTGAGCAGCTCGGCGGCGTCCCTGCAGTCGACGTTCGTATCCCCGGCGCGCACCATGCTCGCCATGGGCCACTACCGCGCACTGCCGGCGAGCTACGGGCGGATCAGCCCGCGCTTCAAGTCCCCGGGCTACGCCACGGTGGCCGCGGCCATCGCTTCCGGTGCTTTCTACACGGTCACGCGGGTGCTGTCCGAGAACGCGCTCTGGGACACCATCACGGCGCTGGGCATGATGATCTGCTTCTACTACGGCGTCACCGCGCTGGCCTGCGTCTGGTACTTCCGGGCCGAAGCATTCGCCGGCGCCCGGAACTTTTTCTTCAAGTTCCTCTCGCCGCTGCTCGGCGGGATCATCCTGCTGGTGATGTTCTTCCAGACCGCCAAGGACTCGCTGGATCCGGCCTACGGCTCCGGCTCATCGGTGGGCGGCGTCGGTCTGGTCTTCATCCTCGGCTGCGGCGTGATCCTGCTCGGCGCGGTCCTGATGTTCGTGATGTACAAGCGGCACCCGGGCTTCTTCCGGGGCGAGACGCTGCGCCGTGGAACCGCCGCCGATGACGTCGACGCCTGACCGCCGGGACAACCGCAAACAAGACAACGACGGCGGCGCCTCCTTGGGCTCGATTGCTCAGCGTACGTCCGCCCATCCACCCACAATGGCGCAGGCCATCGGTTCGACGTGATTAAGCTGGCCGTATGAGTAGTTCTCCTTCAGGACGTTTCGAACGGATTGTGCTGATCTACAACCCGGATGCCGTCAAGTTCCCGTTCTACCTGGCCGAGCAGCTGCGCGAGGACCTGGCCCTGCGGCTGCCCGCTGTACCGGTCCAGCTGCGGCACACGAAGTCGGCCGGCCATGCCCGTGAACTGGCGCGCGCCGCAGCCGGGGAGGGCCGGCCGCTGATCGTCTCCATCAGTGGCGACGGCGGCTTCAATGAAGTGGTCAACGGCGTCATGGACGTCCCGGAAACGCAGGCCGTCTGCGCCGTCATGGCCGGCGGCAATGCCAACGACCACCGCCGCAGCACCCGCACACAGGCCCTGATCGAGGCGATCGTGGACGGCGAGGTCAGGCAGCTCGATCTGCTCAGGCTGCGCGTTGGCGATGGGCCACAGGCATGGTCGCGCTACGCCCACTCCTATATCGGGTTCGGCCTGACGCCGCTGATGGCCATCGGTATCGAAGGGGGCCAGAAGGGCGTCATCAAGGAGCTGATCTCCGTAGCACGCACGGTTGCCGGACTGCGGCCCTTCGAAATTGCCCGGGCCGACGGCGCCCGGGCCAGGCTGGACAGCCTGGTGCTGGCCAACATCCCGGAGATGGCCAAGTACGGCCGGGTGAGCGAAGCCGGCGATCCAGCGGACGGAAGATTCGAAGTGGTGATGCTGCCGCACGCCAGTAAATGGCGCATTGCGCTCATGACCCTCCGCGCCGTCACGGTGGGCCTGGGCGAACAGCCCAGCGTCAGCAGCTACGCCTTCACTACAACGGAAAGCATCCCGGTCCAGACCGACGGCGAAGTCATGACCGTCGGCGCCGAAACGGATGTGGTCGTGGAGTCGGTGCCCAGGGCCTTGACCGTCATCGGCTGAGGCTAGCCGGGTGTTCGTTCAGCGGGTCTGATTCCGCTTCCGCTTCCGGTCCTTGTGCGCAACGGCCCGAAGCTGGATGATGCGGGCGGCACCGGCAATGGCGGTCAAGAGTCCGCCGCCCACTGCCGCAATAAACAGGGCCAGACCCAGATTGACTCTGCCTTCCAAGGCGAAGTAGCGCAGCGTGACCTGGTCCTGGTTCTGGGCGATGAAGATGATCAGCAGCACCAGCAGAATCAGGCCCGCTACCGTGGCGGTCCAGATCATGCCGGCCCGGGTTATGCGGGGCTTCTCCTCAACGTCCCTATCCGCCGGCTCGGGCCGCTTGGGCTCTTCCGTCCCGGCCCTGCCCTTCTCTTTCCCCTTCGGCGCCACTGCGCCGCCGGAAGCACCGGGAACAGTGCCGCGGCCGGAAGTGCCTGAAGCGCCGGGCTTGCCGGGTTCCTCGTGCCCCGGCTCGTCACGGGCGGGATCGTTATCGGGCGTGCGCGGATCGGAGGCCATGGTTTCTCTCTTCTCTTGGCAGCAGTCTCGTGGCAAAGGGCCGGTTGCCCTTCAGCATAGGCCCGCCCGCACTCCCGCGTCAGGACCGGCAGGCAGGTCGGCAGCGTTAATCTGAAGGAGACGGCACGGCTCGGAACGCCGGGATCATCCCAGCGCTCCCTGCCAAAGGTGAGCGCAGGCCAGCGCTATGACGTGTTGCTACAACCCCATTGAAGCTTGAGCGCCGTCGCTGGAGTAGCGGAGCAAAACAACGCCGTTGCCGAACGCCCGTGTCTCCTCGAGCCTGAGGTCCATCCGGATATCGGGGGACTCGAACAGTGGCCGCCCCTGCCCCAGAACTACGGGGTGGACGCGGATTTGAAACTCGTCGATCAGGCCAAGCCGTATGAAAGTGGAGGCCAAATTGGCGCCGCTCAGGGCGACGTCGCCCCGGAGTTGAGCTTTCAGATCCGATATTTGTTCAGGCACGACGTCGTGAATCACCGTGGTGTTCCAGTCGGCCTGCGTGAGGGTCCGCGAAAAGACGAACTTGGGCATCTTGCGCCAGATTCCGGCGAACTCAACGAGTTCAGCCGAGAGGTCCGGATCCTGGTCGGCTGTGGCCCAGTAATCGGCCAACAGCTGATGGGTGACGCGCCCGAACATGAAGGCTGCCATCGTCCGGAACTGCTCGTTCAAGTGGCGGTGAAGTTCTTCATCCACCAGCTGCCAGCTGATGCCTCGGTCGAGCCCCTCGAAGAACCCGTCCAAAGACACCGACTGCACAAGGATGATCTTGCCCATTCGAATACCTCCAGTGGGAGCGAAAGGGGGCTTGGCCGCCGTCGTACCTTCCAGTGAAGCACTCCGGGATCCGGCGGAACAGGACCTGAGGCTTGGCAACACGCACTGGGGCGCCGCACACCAGCACGTCATGGACCTGAGCCCGGAGACATTAGGCTAATGCCATGTCCTCGACCGAGTCCTCCAGTGGTAACAGAATGCTTGAGCGGATTGCCGCGATCCTGGATGCTGTGGACGGCACCGCAGCTTCTGCCAGCGAACTCGCCCGCAGAACCGGACTTTCGGTTTCAACGTCCCACCGGTTGGCGCTGTCCATGGTTGAATACGGCTTCCTGCGCCGCAACGAAAGCGGTGGATTCCAGCTGGGCCATCGCTTTGTCCGTACCGCACTGGAGAATGCAGCGCTGCCGGTCTTGACCGAACTACGCGATGCCACGGGGGAGACCGCCCAGCTCTGGATCCGCCGCGGCGATGAGCGTATTTGCCAGCTCAGCGTTGACAGCGAGCATGAGCTGAAGGCGACCCTGCCGGAAGGCTCCCGCCTGACGCTGCCGGCTGGATCGAGCGGACGCCTCCTGGCGAGGGAGTCGGAGGCGCTGGAGGAACTGGCCGAAAACGGCTGGGTCGAATCCTCCGGGAGAAGAACGCCCGGTCTTGGCTCCGTGAGTGCACCGGTGCTGTCACGAAACCAGATGATTGCCACGATCTGCCTCGCCATGCCGCTGAGCCGGGTCAAAGAATCGCCCGGTTCGGACTTCGGGACCGCGGTTGTGCAGGCTGCCCGCCGGGTTGAAGCGGACCTTGCACAAGCCCAGGAACAGTAACCCGCGCACCAGCCGTTCGTCAGTACGCAGCAGCCCCCTGGAAATTTTTCTTCAGGGGGCTTGTGTGTGGCGCCGATCACTTGCTACGCTCTTCCCGCCAGGCAGTAGTTCTTTCCCGCGTAATGGGAATGTGGGCCGGTGAGTTCGAAGAACCGGTTAGTCGAAGAAAGCAGGCATTGTGACTGAAAATCTGCGGATCGAGGGCAACTCCCTCCCGCTCGAAGGCATTCGGGTACTGGAGCTGGGCAGCTTTATTGCCGCTCCTTTTGCGGCCCGGCTATTCGGTGATTTCGGCGCCGAAGTTATCAAGATCGAACGCCCCAACGGCGGAGACGAACTGCGCGACTGGCGCAAGACCCGCGGCGAGACCTCCATGCTGTTCCGCACTCTCGGACGGAACAAGAAGTCCGTGACCTTGGACTTGCGTTCCGAAGCAGGGCAGGAGGCCGTCAAGAAGATCGCGGCGCAGTGCGACGTGGTCATCGAAAACTTCCGGCCGGGAACGCTGGAAAAGTGGGGACTGGGACCGGACGTGCTCACCGCGCTCAATCCGGACGTGGTGATGGTACGGATTTCCGGCTATGGCCAGACCGGCCCCTACAAGGACCGGGCCGGTTTCGGCAGCTCGGCCGAATCCTTTGCCGGCCTGCGCTACATCACCGGCGAGCCGGACCGGCCGGCTGGCCGCGCCGCGGCCAGCATGGGGGATACCGTTGCCGGGCTCTACGGCGTGATCGGCGCGCTGATGCTGATGCTGCAGAAGGCCAAAGGCGTCCGCCACAGCGGTCCGCAGACAGTTGACGTCGCACTCTATGAAGGTGTCTTCAGCCTGCTCGAATCCCTCGTGCCGGACTACGACGCGTACGGAATGGTGCGCAAGCGGACCGGCGGAGCGCTACCCGGCGTGGTTCCGACCGGTTCCTATCTGTGCGGCGACGGCCTCGAGGTGGTCATTGGCGGCAATTCAAACTCAGTCTTTATCCGGCTCATGAAGGCGATGGGACGCGAAGACCTCGCCGCGGACGAATCCCTGCTGACTACCGAGGCGCGCGGCGCGCGGGAAGCGGAGCTCAACGGAGCCATCTCTGCCTGGACCGGAAGCCATACCCTCGCCGAAGCCCTGGACCTCCTCGACGCCGCAGGCGTGCCGGCTGGGCCCGTCTACGACGCACCCAGCATCGCCGAAGACAAGCACTACCTCGCGCGCGACATGATCCAGACCCATGAGGTAGTCATCGAAGACGAACCCGAACTCATCCGCTTCCCCGGCGTTGTCCCGAAAATCCCGGGTCATGAAGGCCGCGTCCGGTGGGTCGGGCCGGAACTCGGCCAGCACACCGAGGAGGTCCTGCGCGACCTCGCCGCTCTGACCCCGGAACAGATCGCGGACTTCACTCTCCAGGAGGTGAAGTAGATGAAGGTGCAGATCACCGACGTCTTCCTGCGCGACGGACTGCAGGACGAAAACGTCATCGTTTCTACCGAAGACAAGCTCGAAGTCGCCCAGGCCCTGGCCGCCGCAGGCTTCACCCGGATGGAGGTAGCCTCCTTCGTGAATCCGAAGAAGGTCCCGCAAATGGGCGACGCCGCGCAGATCCTTGCGGCGCTGCCCGCCTCCACTCCGGTCACCTACACGTCGCTGGTGCTCAACGGCCGAGGCATCCAGCGGGCGGTCGACGCCGGTGCCGCCGATATCCAGGTGGTCACCTCCGCGAGCCAGGCACACAGCAGCGCGAACGCCGGTCAGAGCATCGAGGCAGCCCTCGCAAGCCTGGGGGAGGAAGTCGCACGCTTCCCGCAGATCAACTTCTTCGCCGGCATATCAACTGCCTTCACCTGCCCGTTCGAAGGCGAAATCGATCCGGCCTACCTGCTCCGGGTAGTCCGTGCCTTCAAGGACATGGGCATCACCAACGTGGGTCTGGCGGACACGCTGGGCACCACCCCGACCGCCCGGGTCGTGTCGAGCCTGGCCCATGTCCGGGACGCCGAACCGGATCTGGCCTACTACCTGCACCTGCACAACGCGCACGGACAGGCACTGGCAACCGTCAGCGCCGCCGTCGATGCCGGAATCACGAATTTCGACAGCGCCCTCGGCGGCTTCGGCGGATGCCCTTTCGCCCCCGGAGCCCACGGCAACATCGCCACCGAAGAACTCGTTAGGCACCTCCACGCATCGGGCCACGAAACTGGAATCGACGAAGCCCTGCTTGGGGACGCCGTCCGGCTGGCCCGCGAGGTGGTCACCGGTCGCCGGCCCTGGATGCCGAACCTGCGCGCTAAACGTGAGAGCGCGCGGCGCCGCACGACAACCGGCGGCCCCGCATAGACGGCAGTACCACGGCCCGCCTGCCGGGAGCCGCACGCTAACCTATCAGAAGGCCCTGCCCCCGCGCAGAGCCATGCCCAGATCACGGGAGACAACGATGTCAGTTACACCCCGCACCACAGAAACCGAAACAGCAGACCCCGGGACCGGTGCCGCCGGCAACCCGGAGGCCAAGAGCTTCCGCAGAAACCCTCGCGGAACCGCATCGCCGGTATGCCCGCCGCCTACTTCGCTGTTCTGGCAGCCATCCTGCTGGTCGCCGCCTTCACGGGCATCCTGCCGGATACGATGGTGGTCGGGTTCGCCGTGAGCATCGTGCTCGGCGGCGCGCTGGCATGGATCGGCGGACTGGTCCCGGTGATCCGGGACTACGGGCTGCCCACGATTCTGTGCACCTTTATTCCGGCCACGCTCATGTTCGCCGGTGTCATGCCGGAGCCGGTGGTCACGGTGGTGCAGAACTTCCTGGGCGGCTACGGCTTCCTGGACTTCTTCGTCGTGGCGGTCATCGCCGGGACCATCCTGGGTATGCCACGCACCCTGCTGATCAAAGCGGGGCCGCGGTTCGCGGTGCCGCTGCTGGGCTGCATTGTCTTCACCTTCCTGATCGTCGGTGCCATCGGCTTCGTTACCGGGTACGGTTTCATCCAGGCCATCCTGTTCATCGCAGCCCCCGTCATGGCCGGCGGCCTCGGCGTCGGCGCGCTGCCGATGTCCGAGATGTATGCCGCGCAGACCGGTAGCGACGCCTCCGTCTTCATGGGCGATTTGATGTCCGCCGTCGTGATCGCCAACATCGTCTGCATCCTGGTCGCCGGCATCTACAACGGCGTGGGCCGCAACGGCAAGCAGCTCTTCGTCGGCTTCAACGGCCACGGCGAACTCATGCGGATCAAGGGCAAGAAGTCCGAGCTGACCATGCCGCCGAAGAAGAGCTCCGCCAACTTCATGGCCCTCGGGCAGGGCATTGCCATCGCCGGTGTCCTGCTGGTGGCCGGCACCTTGCTGAACGCCTGGATCCCGTTCCTGCACGAATACGCCTGGACCATCGTCGCTGCCGCCGTCGTCAAGATCCTCGGCCTGCTGCCGCGCGAGATGGAAGAAGCCAGCTCCGAATGGGGCGAAATGCTCACCACCTACTTCGTTCCGGCGCTTCTGGTGGGCGTCAGCATCACCTACATCAACATCGAAGAAGTCCTGGTGTCCCTGAGCGATCCGATGTTCATCATCCTGACCGCAGTGGCCGTGCTGACCTCCGGTCTGGTGGCCGGCACCCTGGGCTGGCTGGTCAAGTTCAACTTCGTTGAAGCCTCCATCACCCCGGGCCTCGTCATGGCCGACACCGGCGGCAGCGGCGATGTCTCGGTGCTTAGCGCCGCCGACCGGATGCATATGATGCCCTTCGCTGCGATGACCACCCGGCTGGGTGGCGCGGTGACGCTGTTCCTGACCTCCCTGCTGGTACCACTGCTGGCGACTGCCGGATAGCCAGGAACGTCAAGACATACCCTTCAGACCGTGCCGCGGACCAGATATCCGCGGCACGGACTGGCCTCAACCATCGGCCAAAGGAGCCCCGTGTCCAATTCAGCCAACATCTTGAGCATTGACGGCAAGAGTCCGCGCATCCATCCCTCCGCCTGGGCAGCGCCGACGGCCACCATAATTGGCGACGCGACGCTCGCTGAGGGAGCGAGCATATTCTACGGCGCGGTAGTCCGTGCCGATACGGAGAGCATCACCATCGGAACGGGCAGCAACATCCAGGACAACGTGGTTATCCACGCCGATCCAGGCTTCCCCGCCAGTATCGGCGCCGATGTGAGCGTGGGCCACGGTGCGGTACTGCACGGCTGCGAGGTCCAGGACGGGACGCTGATCGGCATGAATGCCACCGTGCTCAACGGGGCCGTAATCGGCGCGGGTTCGCTCGTCGCCGCCGGCGCCCTCGTGCTTGAAGGAGCGGTTATCCCGCCGCGTTCGCTGGTCGCCGGCGTTCCGGCAAAGGCAAGGCGGGAGCTGACCGACGAGGAGCAGGCCGGCTGCCTCGCCAACGCCACTAACTATGCGGCGCTCTCGAGGCGGCACGCGGACGTGACTGGGAACCTCGCCGGCATCCCCGCTGGCTAAGCCGGCTCCGATCCGATCCGTCCGTTCCGTTCAGGAGCGCCCGACTGCGTTATTCCGGCACGCTGCCACGCCGTTCGGTACAGTGGCACCAACGCAAGGAGGACCGCCATGTCAGACGAACCGGAATTCACCGCCGCCTCGGTCGCGGAGCTGGCCCAGGAACACGGACTGGATATCGATTCCACCAGCGTCACGTTCAATGAGGCCGGCCTGGATTACCTGGTGGCGTTCGCCGTCGCCAGGGGCAACAAGCACTGGATCCTGCGGATTCCGCGCCGGCCGGACGTCTCCGCCAAGATCGCCGACGAAGCGAAAATCCTCAAGCTGGTCAAAGGTAAACTCTCCGCCGCAGTGCCTGACTGGCGGATCCGCAGCCGCTCGCTGATCGCCTATCCGGCGCTGCCAGGGGAGCCCGGCCTGACGGTGGAGGACGGCCAGCCCGTCTGGCATTTCGACCGCGAATCGCCAACCTACTGTGCCTCGCTGGGTCGGCTCATCGCCCAGCTCCACCGGATCGACGCCGAGCAGGCCCACGCCGCGGGCATTCCCACGCTGACCCCGGAAGAAGTACGCGAGGAATGGCGCACCAACCTGGCCAAGGTGGAGGCCGAATTCCAGATCGCCGATGCCCTGCTGGAACGCTGGAACGCCTGGCTGGCCGAGGACAGCTACTGGCCGGACTTCACCGTCTTCACCCACGGGGAGCTCTACCCGGCGCACCTGCTGCTGGACGAGAACGCCGAAATCCGTTCCGTCCTCGACTGGACCACGGCCAAGGTGGCGGATCCGGCGCTGGACTTCATGTTCCAGCACATGGTTTCCACCCCGGAGGCCTTCGAGCTCACCGTCCGCAGTTATCTTGACGACGGCGGACGCGTACCGCCGCGGCTGGCCGACCAATGCGCCGAGCTGATGGCCGCCGCACCGATCAGCTACGGCGTGTACGCGATGACAACCGGGAATCCCGACCATCAGGCGGCGGCTGCCGCGCAGTTGAACCCGGCGGACTAACGGTGGGTTGGGCTCGGCCCCGCGGCACTGCGGAGAACTGCCGGCAGCGGAACGGCGAAGAACAGCCGCGGGTCCTGCAGCAAGGCGGGATAGTGAAAATCCGTCCGGCTGATTTCCCCGCTGAGCACCAACGTCCGCGCGAGCGTGTCCGCCGCCCCGGTGATTGGACCGAGCGTACCGGTAGCGAAGCGCAAGCCGCCGTCGAGCGGTAAGGCGACCGGGTCGCCGTCGTTCGCTTCGTTGAGCAGCGCATCCAACTGCCTGGCCTTCTTCCCCCGCAAGGGCACCCCGGCGGGCGTCAAAGCAGGAAGACTAACGACGGCGGTGCCCGGCTTTTCGCCTTGCCCGCCTTGGGTACGGGCTATCCACAAGCGCGGACCGGTGACTTCAGCGGGGACCAGCTCGGTGGCCGGCTCGGGCCAGATATAGGGGAGCGCATCGGAGGTGCCGGGGAAGCGGGGCCCGTAGAACTCCGAATCCTTCTGGATCAGGTTGGAACGATGGGCGCTGTGGAAATCTTCATCGCCAAGCCAGGGTGGAGGTTTCGGAGTCGCGCTTTCTGCTTCCGGTGCGAACTCGAGGATGGGGCCGCGGGTGGCGTCAGCGTGGCCGCGGGCCAGCCATTCGTCCGTCATGGCCAAGCCGTAACGGACCAGCGCCGGCGCATGCCCCATCCACATCCGCACTGCCGGATGCCGCTGCCAGCCGTAATCAGGAACAGTCAAGGCGCGCAGGATCTGCAGCGTCTCCACCCGCTGCTTGCCCAGGCGCGGCCCGTCGAGAACGGCCGCGCTGGCAGCGAAGTCAGGAAACGGCAGGAACGTCTGCATGTTCAGATCGTAACGTTCCAGCAGGAGTCCGATCAGGCATCGGCGCTACTTGCGGCCCTTGCGTTTCAGCAGCGGTTTTGACGTGCAAGACTTCGCTTGCGCCTTTTTGCCCGGGGCGTTCTTGCTGGGACCACTTTTTCCGGGGGCACTTTTGCCCTTGGCACTCTTGCCAGCCGGGGACGAGCCGGCAGGTCGAGCCGGGGACGGGGCCGAGGGCTTGGCGGCAGCAGGGGCGTCGGTTGCCGAAGAAGCCGCCGGGTTCGTTGGCTCTGGCTCGGGCGCAACCTTCTGCCCGTGTTCTTGATCGGCCGCAGGTGCAGCCTGGTCTGCGGAAGGCGTGCGCTCACCGGCCGGGTTGCCGTTCCGCTGCGGGTTGCCAGCGGCGGGTGCGGCCGGTGCCACGGGTGGCAGTTGCGAGGCGGGAGCGTCCATGGAAGAAACCAACTTGGTGATCTGACCTGTGAAGTCCGGGATGGAGGAATCCCACATCGTGGCCGGCGTCGGCTGTTCTGTGCTGTCGTCCTGCCCGTCGAAGAACACCTCTCGGTAACCCAACCTCTGAACGATCATCCAGACCGCGATCGCGACCATGAGCAGCGTCAACATGACGAATGCGCCTGTCCCGTAGATCCGGACGAGTACGCCCACGGGGGAGATCGTGCCCTGCAGGGCATGGTCCGCCAGCCAGACCACAAGCCAAAAGGTGGCCGTGACAGCCAGGATTCCCAGCGGCAGGCCAAGGCTGGCCTCGGAGGCACGGCGCCGCCAGTTATCCAGAGCAAGGAGCAATCGAGTCATAGGGCTGGTTTTGAACTCCTGTATGTTCCTGGTGGGGGCGGGGACGCTCACTTGGTGTTTCCTTCGGGGACTGGTTCGAAACCGGTTTCTTGGTGGTCAGCGAGTTCCTGGACGAAGCGGTCCAGCATACGCGCAAGTGTTTCACGGTCCTTCGCGGACCAGGTGGCCAGGACCTCGTCAAAGAGGTCGGCTCCGGCCGCACCGATCTGGCGCTGCATCTCGCGGCCTTCTTCGCTGGTGCTGACCAGGGTTGCCCGGGCGTCGCCAGGATCTGACTGGCGGTCCACGAGCCCCTTATCATCGAGCCGCCGGATCTGCGGGGTCATGGTGGATTTATCGACGCCGTGCTGGACGGCAAGCTCGGAGACGCGGACGGGACCGTTTTTGCTGATGTAGTCCAGCAGCGCCACATCGTTGGGGGACATGTCTGAAGCGGCGGGGCCAAACAGTTCCTTACGGACCTGCGAACGCGCAGCCCAACGGATCAATTGGGTGACGCTGGACCGCACTTTGTCGCCCGCGGTTGGGTCGGTGTCAGCCTGACTTCCGGCCCCTTGAATCTTTTGCACATGATGAGGATACGTCCTAAAGTTTGATTGTGCCAATCAAACTAAATCCGGGAGCAAAGTCGACAAGTTCAGGCGTCGCGCACCCTATGGCTGGCTCTCGGGTTTACACTGTAAGTTGAACCGATAAGTATACTTAGTGGTAGTTGGACCAGATTTATTTGGGGGTTGGCGTAGCAAAGTCCAGATTGATCTTCTGTAAGGAAGTGAGAGTGGTAATGCCCAATCATAAAGAGCGCTACCGGCCCATCGGCAGGGATGACGAAGTCTCTGATCCTTGGTGTTCCGTCTGCGCCACAGACGACTATTTGATTATTGAAGAGGCCGAGCCCGCGGAAGAGCAGGATCTCAGCGGGCATCCGTTGTGGAACATCAGCTATTCATGTGCCGAGTGTGAGAGCTTCTACGGGCATCAGACCCGGAAGCCATGGCTGGGCTCGACCGATGAGGCCGGCTGGCTGGTGGCCATCGATACCGCCTACATTCATTGCGGCGAACCGATGCGGCCGTTTGATTCCGCCCACCGGCCCATCTACGATCCGGTGCTCAACCATGATCCCGAGGCGGACGCGCTGCCGCATGTCGAACTGGACACGTTGGTGCTCCGTTGCGCCTGCGGATTCCAGATTGCGGTCCCGGCGGACAGCTATTCGGAAGGCAACTGAGCCGGCAGGAATGCTAAGAGCCGCACCGGCATCCGGTGTGGCTCTTTACACTAGGCGATGGTCACGCGTTCCACGGTCAATGGGGAGGTGGCTGTGGTGTCGGAGGCGGGTGCTGCCACAGGTGACCAGGAGAGCGTGATCTGGATGCCGTCCGCCAGTTCGCTGATCCTCAAGCGCAGATCCTCGTCGTAGAGGTTCCTGCGGTGGGTGGCAAGGCCGTCATCCTCTGCCTGGCGCAACAGCTTGGAGACCGCCAGCGCCATGGCTCGGCCCCAGTCGTACGGATGCTTGCTGTTGGCTTTGGCTGTCGCCGAGTACCTTTTCTCACGCATGGCAGATGTCCTAACGGTCCTGGGGATGGGCGTATTGGAAGGCCTGATGGTTCGTCCGCCCGGACGCAGAGTCAGAGGGGACATGCGTTATTCAGTTGCTAAGGGTGCTGATTTGGTCATTCAGTGTAACGCCGAACGAAAGCATTCGTCCATCATGCGAACAGGCGGCAGCGAAACCGGGTTTGTAACGTCCTGACACGTGGCTCCCCACGGCCGGGGGAGAGCGGTAGCGTCCCTGTATGACCGTTACCGTAGTTGCAGGAAACCCGAAACCGGCCTCCCGGACCCTTGCCGCGGCCCGGCTCCTGGCCGAGCAGATCACCGGAGCCCCGGTGGATGATGCCATCGACGTCATCACTTTGGGCCCAGGCCTGCTGGGGTGGGGCGACGACGCCGTCGCGGCGGCCGTGAGAACGGTCCAGTCCAGTGATCTGGTGATTTTCGCATCGCCGACCTTCAAGGCCACTTACACAGGAGTGCTCAAACTCTTCCTTGACCAGTTCGCTACCGGCGACGGGCTCAAAGGCGTTGTCGCCATACCGTTGATGCTCGGCGCCGGCCCGGCCCACGCGCTGGCCCCGGAACTGCTGCTCAAGCCGGTACTCGTTGAGCTCGGCGCCACGGTTCCCGTGCAGGGTTTGTACCTCAACGAGAAGTCCTGGGAAGACCCGGAAAGCTCGCGCGAATGGCTGGACCGGTGGACACTGGTGATCCAGTCGCTGCTCTGAGCTAGCCGGCGACTTGCTCCGCCTCGAAGCCGAGCAGCAACTCTGGGTCAAGCTCGATGGCTTCGCCGTTGATGACGTGGGCATGGGCTTCGCCCCGCAGAAGTCCCATGGTCACCCTGATGAGCGTGCCGTGCGCGACGACGATGATGCGCTGATCTGGATTCGCGTTAACCAGTTCCTGCAGCGTGGTAATGCTGCGGGCCGCCACTTCGGCTTCCGGCTCGGAAACGAGGAGCACCTTGTCGATCTCGGTCCGGTCCATGCCCAGCAGGACGGTGCCTTCGGCGTCGCGGAAGTCCCGTTCGATCAGTCCTGGCAGAGTGCCGGAAATCGACAGCCCAACGTGCTTGCCGATGATCTCCGCGGTTTCGCGGGCGCGGCGCAAAGGTGATGAAACCAGAAGGTTCCATTCCTCCGTCGCCAGCTTCGCGCCGGCGTCGTTAGCCTGCCTGCGGCCCAACTCATTCAGCGGGATGTCCGTATGCCCCTGAAGCCGTCCCGCCGAATTCCAGTCGGTCTCACCGTGTCGCACCAGTGCCAGCACTTAGGCCTCCTCATGTCCAGTTGTCTGCATCAATCCTGCCCCAATGCGGTGCCAATAGGAAACGACGACGGGGCCGGGCCCGCGAGCGACGCGCGGCGGTCCGCGGCTTCCGGCCTGGCAGCAGAGGCGGTTGAAAAGCCGAGGCACGGGAGATGAAGCCAGGGTAAACGGTTCATGAGAGCACTCTCATCGGTACATCATGTCCCTTTCATATGGGCCGCGTTTAGTCATTACTGGCAGCAAAACCCCGACTAAGGAGAAGACCATGACACTCGTCGCCCACCCCAGCGAAGCCCTTTCCCCCACCATCAGCACCGGAAGCATCGCCAGGACAGCAGTAGCCGTGGATCCCCAGCGGCTGCAGCGGGCCAAGAAGGCCTACACCACCCGTTTCCTGGCGGACCGGCTGGCACTCGATCCCGCCGGGTACGAACTGCTGGACACAACCCCGGCCGCCGGCGACGTGGTGCTGGCCAAGGTAGTGGAGATCGGGAACCACACGAAACTGGAAAGCCCGGCTTCGCGCCGCCAAGCCATGTTCCCCGGTGACGAAATCCTGGTCGCCTTCGGGAACCGCTACGCGCCGGACCAGTTCCTCGCCGTCGTGCCGGATGATCTGGGCGAATGCAGCCTGGTGGCCGGCGGGGGACTCGCCGCCCGGGTCCTTGAGCAGCACGCGGACATCGACAAGGCCACGACCATCCAGCCGATCGGCCTGCTCGCCAAGGACGGCGTGGCGGTCAACCTGCAGGACCTGGCACCGCACACGGTTAACCATGCAACGGAGCTGCCCGGCCGGCCGCCGGTGATTGCGGTGCTGGGTACCTCGATGAATTCCGGTAAGTCGACAACGCTGGGTTGCCTGGTCAACGGGCTGGATGCAGCGGGCCTGCGGGTTTCGGCGGGCAAGGCGACCGGGACCGGCTCCGGCAACGATCCGCGCCTCTTCACTGACGCGGGCGCCCGCTTGGTGCTGGACTTCAGCGACTTCGGCTTCCCAACCACTTATCTGCTGGACTACGAAACCGTGCGCGGCCTGCTGACCAGCCTCATCGACACCCTGACCACGTCCGAGACCGATGTGATCGTGTTGGAGATTGCCGACGGCGTCTACCAGGGCGAAACGAGCAGGCTGCTCCATGACCCGGTTTTCCACGCTGCCGTCGGCCACGTGGTGTTCGCCGCCGCAGATGCATTGGGTGCCACGGCGGGCATCGGCGTCCTGCAGGATGCCGGAGTTTCCGTGCCGGCGGTCTCGGGCCTGCTCACCGCCTCGCCGCTTGCCGCCCGGGAAGCCGCCGGGGTCATCACCACCCGCGTGATCAACACCTACGATCTGTGCAACCCGGCAACGGCCCTGGAACTGTTGCCCGCACGCAAATAAGGCAGGTGCGAAGTATGCCTAGCAAGAAACTTCCGCCTGGCCTGCCCCGGCTGCTCAGTGGCCGCCGGCGTGGTTTGATGGCGCTGCTGGTCAGTACCGGCCTGGCCATGGCGGCGGTGACCGGTGCCAGTGCGCTGCTGATGATGTGGCTGCTCGACGAAGCCCCAGCAGGTGCCGGGAACATCGTCCCCCTCGTCGCCGGACTGGCCGCGGCCGCGCTGGCCATCGGCGGCCTGCGGGCTCTCGAACGGGTGCTGGGCGAGATGCTCGGCCAGGACTACATCCATCAGATCCGCAAAGGCCTGGTGAAATCCGCGCTCGCCACCGACCGGGGTCCGTCGCCGGGCGTGACCATCGCTCGCAGCACCAACGACCTCTCCAGCGTGCGCAACTGGATCGCAATGGGAATCGCGCCGCTGGCCGTGGGCATCCCGCTCATTTTGGGCACGGCGGTGGCGCTGTGGCTGCTCGCGCCGGGACTTGCCCTCGCCGTCGTCGTTCCTTTGGCTGTTCTGGCCGCGGGCCTGGCGATGCTGGCCAGGCCGGCCTTTGAACGGGCGCGTGCCCTGCGGCGGCAACGCGGGCGGCTCGCGGCCCGGCTCGCCGATACGGTCATGGCAGCCGGCACTATCCGCGCCGCGGGAGGCGAAGCGCGCGAGGTCAAACAGGTGGACAAGGCCGGCCGCAACGTGGTCGACGCGGCGGTGCAGCGCGCCGCCGCTTCCGGTTCCATCCGTGGTGCCGCCGCAGCCGCGGCCTCGCTGGGCACCGCTGCCGTCGCCGCCGTGGGCAGCTGGCAGGCCATTCCGACGGCGACTGTCGCCGCCGCGCTGACCATCGTCGGCATGATCGCGGCCCCGATTACTGACATGGGCCGCGCCGTCGAATACCGGCAGAACTTCAAGGCCGCACGCCGAATTCTCGGTCCCGCCCTCGCCGTTTCGGCACCGGAAGGAAACGAACGACGACGGCGGATAGCCGCCTCCGCCGGCCACGCCACTGCTGTGGGTGTGAGTGCGGTAGGCGCGAATGAAGTGGCTTCAAACGGGGAGGCGTTGAACGGGGAGCCGCTGGCCGGCGAGGATGCGGGCTCGCTCCTGGTAGCGGGCTTGTCCGAATGCCGGAACTGCCCCGTCCCGGAGCTTCGGGCCTGGCCGGGTCAGCGGGTGCACATCCGCTCCGCGGATCCAGCAGTGGAGACCAGGTTGCTGGAAACGTTGATCGGTGTGCGCAGGGATCCCGATGCGTTTACTCAGGTCGACGGCCTGTCGCTGCTGGACAGCGGTGGACGGGACCGGCGGCGGCTGGTCGGCTATGCCGCTGCCGGAGCGTACCTGGAGCGGGGATCGATTGCCCGCAGCGTGCGCTACCGCAGGCCTGACCTGAACGCGGCGGAAGGATCGGCCGCGTTGGAACAGGTGGGGCTGGCCGGAGCTATTGCACGGCTGGAGCGGGGCGAGCAGACCATGCTCAAACGCGGCGGCGAGCCTCTGTCCACTTCGGAGCGGGCACGGCTGGTGCTGGCCCGGGCGATGCTGGGGGAGCCTCCGGTGCTGGTGGTCAACCGGCTGGACGCGGACCTGGACCGGGACGGGAGGCAGATGCTGGCATCGGTGGTACGCGACTATCCCGGAGTAGTGCTGTTCGCCTCGGATGATCCGGACGCGCTCGCCGCCGGATTCATCGAATGGTCCGTCGACTGCCCGCACGCCGGGCTGGACCTGACCTGGGTAGCCGCGCGCCCCGTCGTCGTTCATGATGCTTACTGACCTCGGTTATCGACGGTCTGATTAGCTCAGTGAGTGGGGGCCGCGAGGCGCTGGCCAGCGTTCATCCACGGCTGCTGTCTCTTGGCGTCTGCACCTATTGACCTCTGCCGCGGCCAGCAACAGAGTGGTAACTACGGGCGATGGCCTGTCCCGGGCCACCTTGCATCCAATTCCCCTAAGAAGGTAAGACCATGACAGATGCAGCCAATCGGCCACCAGCAGAAGGCGATGACCGGTCCATCCTGACCAACCGGCAAGGGCATCAGGTTTACGACAACCAGAACCAGCGGACGGTTGGCCCACGCGGTCCGGCCACCCTGGAGAACTACCAGTTCCTCGACTACCGCCATATGCAGGGCTTTGGCGTCAATACCTACAAGTGGTGCAACCAGGCCGGCGAAACAGTTTTGGTGAAGTACACGTGGCAGCCGCACCAGGGAGTGAAGAGCCTGACGGAAGCGGACGCGGCGAACATCCAGGCCAACGACACCGGCCACGCTTCCAAAGACCTGTTCGAGGCGATCGAGCGCGGCGACTTCCCGAAATGGGATCTCTACGTGCAGATGATGGGCGACGACGAGCATCCGGAACTCGACTGGGACCCCTTGGATGACACGAAGACCTGGCCGGAACAGGACTTCGAGCCCAAACTCGTCGGCACCATGACGCTGAACGAGAACGTCTCCGACCACCACAACGAGAACGAGCAGATCGCCTTCGGCACCGGCGTGCTGGTGGACGGGCTGGATTTCTCCGACGACAAAATGCTCGTCGGCCGTACCTTCAGCTACAGCGACACCCAGCGCTATCGGGTGGGGCCGAACTACCTGCAGCTGCCAGTGAATTCGCCTCGACGGGTACAGGTAGCCACGAACCAGACCGGCGGGCAGATGTCCTACGGGCGCGATCTCGGCGTGGGGCAGAACGCGCACGTCAACTATGAACCCTCCATCACGGGTGGCCTGCGCGAGGGGCACTACCAGACGGAGGACATTGAGGGCCCGGAGCTCACCGGCCGGCTGACCCGTGCCCGCATCCCGCGCACCAACGATTATGAGCAGGCAGGCCAGCGCTACCAACTGCTCGAAGACTGGGAACAGGATGACCTCGTCACCAACTTCACCACGTTGATTGCGCAGGCGGACCGGAAGGTCCAGGAGCGCATGCTCTGGCACTTCTACATGGTCGACGACGAGCTCGGCTCCCGCGTGGGCGAGGGTCTGGGCATCAGCCTGGAGGATGTGAAGGACCTTGGGCCGTTGCAGTCGCAGACTCTCGCGGATGCCGAGGTGTCGCGGATGAAGAACTTGGGCAAGAACGGTCCGCGGAAAGTCGAAGGGCTCACCATGACGCATTGCGTGCCGAGCGAGCACGTCGTCGTCGCTCCCTGACCTGGAACCTTGACTAACGACAGCGGCGTCTGACCGTTGGGTGAGGCGCCGCCTCTACATTGAGAAGCGTTAGAACGGTGGTGGGGTGTAGAGATCCGGTGGTGGTGGTTCGGCTGGTGGGCGGATGGACCAACTGTTTTCCGGCGTGCTGGTCCATTCGTGGCCGGTACGCGATTTCCAAACGGTGCTGCCGTCGGCATATTGGGTGACTTTCCAACCGCCGGCGTGCTTAGCAGCGTGCTCGGGTTTACAAAGCGCCTTGAGATTTTCCAGCACGGTTTTGCCGCCGTCTTCCCAAGCGATGGTGTGATCAATTTCGCAGAATTTCGCTTCGACGCGGCAGCCGGGGCCGCTGCAGTGCCCGTCGCGTAACCGGACGAGTCGTTTCAGCCATTCGGGCGGGTGCCGCAGGTCTTTCGCGGCCGCGATCG